>JBGVRU010000060.1:0-32446 GCA_045128715.1 Acutalibacteraceae bacterium
ATTGCCGCCCTTTTCAGCGGCAGTATCAACATTTGCAAAATGCTCAGGGATTTTTGCATGGGTATCAAAGCTGTCTATAACATTAAAATGCTCTGCAAGAGCAGGGGTCTGAACAGGCAAATCGGTCGCAGAGCCGCCGCAGATAATAAGAGTATCTATTTTACCCTTGAAATCCAATATGCTGTCCATATTGTAAACCCTTGCATCTGTAAGAGTTTTAACCGTTTCGGGGGCACGTCTTGTGAAGATTCCGCAAAGCTCCATATCAGGGTTTTGCTTTATAGCGCACTCAACACCTTTGCCTAAATTGCCGTAACCGACAATACCGATTTTAATCTTCATAGCCATTACTCCCTTGTAATATAAAATAAATCAATATATTATAACATTTTCTTATGGCATTATCAATTATTTTTTTAAATCAATGTGCTTTACCTTTTTAATAAGTCGTTAAGGTAATTAAGAACTCTCTTTTTATCCCCCGACCAAAGAGGCGCCACTAAATCCTTTTTGGCGCCGTCACCTGTTATTCTGTGAACAACCATACCCTCTGGCAAAAGCGATAAACATTCCTTTAAAATCTCGCCGTATTCCTCTAAAGAAAGACAACTGAAATTGCCCTCAACATAATCCCTATGAAGATCGGTACCCTTTAGCACGTGTAAAAGATGAAATTTAACACCGTCTGTACCTGCTTTTACTGCTTGCAGAGTGGTATTTACAGAATCAGCTTTTGTCTCATTCGGCAAACCTATTATGATATGTGTGACAACCTCAATGCCTACTGATTTAAGCCGACTTACTGCGTCAAAATAAACCTCATTTTCATATCCTCTGCGAATATATTTCGCTGTTTTTTCATTAGCGGTCTGAAACCCTAATTCTACATATACAGGCTTAATTTTATTTATTTCGCTAAGAAGCGCTACTGTTTCAGGGGGTAAGCAATCAGGTCGTGTGCCAACCGAAAGCCCCACAATATAATCGGGTTTTATCGCCTCGTAATAAAGCTTTTTCAGTTTCTCTATAGGAGCGTATGTATTTGTAAACGCCTGAAAATAGGCTATGAATTTACCGTCCTTTGTTTTAGCGCTTACTCTTTTTTTTGCATTTTCAAGCTGTGTTTCAATGCAATCACACCTCTTTTCGGCAAAATAGCCGCCACCTAAAGCCGAGCAAAAAATACATCCCCTTGTATCAATTTTTCCGTCTCGGTTAGGACAGGTAAAGCCCCCATCAAGCGACAGCTTATAAACCTTGCACCCAAATTTTTCTCTGTAATGCTCATTTAAGATTTTATACACACTCTCACCCCCACTTCACTCATTCTACCAAAAAATACTGAAAAAATAAAGTTTTTCAAAAAAATTGACACTTGGCTCTTCATAAAGTATAATCTAAAATATATGAAGATAGGAAATATTGATATTAAAGGTTTTGCCGCTTTAGCGCCAATGGCAGGTGTTGCCGACCGCGCTATGAGGGAAATATGTGTAGAAAAAGGTGCCGCCTTTTGTGTGGGAGAGCTTACAAGCTCAAGAGGAGTGACCTTGGGGGATAAAAAATCCTCAGCGCTTCTTTCTTGTAGCGAAAAGGAGCGGCCTATTGCTTCGCAGCTTTTTGGAAGTGAACCACAGATAATGGCGGAAGCGGCGGTAAGAGCACTGGAATTCAACCCAGATTTTATTGATATAAATATGGGTTGCCCTGCTCCCAAGGTGGCAGCAGGCGGTGGCGGAAGTGCGCTGATGCGTGACCCTGCTTTAGCCGAAAAAATCGTTAAAGAAGTTGTAAATGCCGTTAATAAGCCTGTTACGGTTAAAATGCGGACGGGATGGGATTCGGAAAGTATAAATGCAGTAGAATTAGCAAAACGGTGCGAAGCGGCAGGAGCTAAAATGCTTACCGTACACGGTAGAACAAGGGTGCAGATGTATGCCCCAGGTGTTGACTATCAAACCATTAAAAACGTGGTTAATGCTGTTAAAATTCCCGTTGTGGCTAACGGTGATGTGAGGGACGGCAAAAGTGCCAAATATATGTATGAGACTACAGGCTGCGCATTTGTTATGGTTGGCAGAGCAGCGCAGGGAAATCCCTTTATTTTTGAAGAGATAAACGCATATTTAAACGGCGGCAGTTACACTCCGCCAACTTTGAAGCTAAGGTTTAAAACTCTTATGCGCCAAATTGAGCTTATGCACAAATATAAAGACCCGCGAAACGCAATTTTAGAAGCTCGAAAGCATACTGCTTGGTATATGCAAGGTTTAAACGGTGCGGCGGCGCTCAGAAGAATGTGCGGAGAAATAAGCAGTCTCACCGATATATCCGTAATTTGCGAAAAAGCGCTTGAACAAAATAAAATGTTGTGATAAAATATTTATTTGTTGAATTACAGAAAGGACTTGAAACTATGTCAGGACATTCCAAATGGAATAATATTAAACGGAAAAAGGAAAAAACAGATGCCGCTAAAGCTAAAATCTTCACCAAAATAGGCAGAGAAATTGCAGTTATTGTTAAAACAGGCGGCGCAAACCCCAACGAGAACAGCAAGCTTAAAGACGCTATCGCAAAGGCAAAGGCAGCAAACGTGCCTAACGAAAATATTGAAAGAATTATCAAAAAAGCCGCAGGTGATGGCGAAGCAAATAACTACGAGGAGCTTATTTACGAAGGCTACGGTCCAAACGGTGTGGCAGTTGTAGTTGAAACCCTTTCGGATAATCGCAATAGAACCGCAGGCGAAATGCGTCACTACTTTGATAAATGCGGCGGTAACCTTGGTCAATCAGGCTCGGTTATGTTTATGTTTGACCGCAAGGGTATAATAAATATTGAGGCTGAGGGTCTTGATGAGGATACCGTTATGGAGGCTGCCTTAGAAGCAGGTGCGGACGATTTTAATTTTGACGGAGACGTTTTCGAAATCACAACTGCTCCCAATGATTTAGGCGCTGTTCGTGATGCTTTAGAAACTGCAGGCTATAGCTTCATTTCAGCGGAGGTTGCATACATTCCTCAGACAATGACCGCTATTGACGATGAAGATTCGCAGACAAAAATGGAAAAGCTTATTGATATGCTTGAAGATAATGATGATGTTCAGGCAGTTTGGCATAACTGGGAAATGCCAGACGAGGAATAATATTTAAAGCCTCACAAAAGTGGGGCTTTTTGCTTGACAAAGATAAATTTTAGTATTAAAATAATTTCAGTTAGCATATGCAAACTGAAATTATTTTTGTTTTGAAGGGTGTAAAATGAAAACCGAACAATATATAATAAGCGGTATGTCCTGTGCAGCTTGCTCGGCATCGGTAACAAGAGTTGTTTCCCGACTCGAGGGTGTTGAAAGCTGTGAGGTTAACCTTATAACAGGTAAAATGACCGTTACCTTTGACCAAAACAAAACGGGTGAATCAGACTTTATAAGAGTTGTGGAAAAAGCTGGCTTCGGAATTAAGCCTGATATTCCCGAAGAAGTAAAGGAATCCAAAGCTGAGAAAAAGAAAGAGGATTCACCCTTACCGATTATAATTTCTGCCGTTTTCAGCGGAATACTTCTTTATATTTCAATGGGGCAGATGATATTTGGAAATATCCCGTTGCCTTCATTTATAGATATGGGTAAGGAGCCTTATAACTTTGCATTAACACAGCTGCTCCTCTGCTTACCTACACTCTTTTTTGGCAGAAAATTTTTTACTAAGGGAATTCCCCTACTGCTCAGAGGTCATCCAAATATGGACTCTTTGGTGGCTGTAGGTGCAGGAGCTTCCCTTATATACAGCATTGTTATGACCTACACTGTAAGCCATAACCCGCACGCAGTTCATAACCTTTATTTTGAATCTGTGGCAGTAGTAATAACCCTTGTAATGCTTGGTAAATTCTTTGAAGGCAGAAGTCGCCGCAAGACTACCGACGCTATAAAAAAGCTTATGGAATTAGCTCCTGATACCGCAATTGTTCTGAGAAACGGTAAAGAATATACCGTCCCCACAAGGGAAGTAGCTGTGGGTGAAACTATAATTATAAAGCCAGGCGCTAAAATACCTTTAGACGGTATTGTTACTGAGGGCAGCAGCAGCGCAGATGAATCTATGCTTACAGGGGAGAGCCTGCCCGTCGAAAAAGCCGTAGGCGATACCGTTACAGGCGGCAGCATTAACCTTAACGGCCTCATTATTGCAGAAGTCACCCATATAGGTGAGGACACCACCCTTTCCAAAATAATAAAGTTTGTAGAGGATGCACAGAGCAAAAAAGCACCCATCTCTAAAACTGCCGACAAGGTTTCGGGAATATTTGTGCCCGCAGTAATTGTCGTAGCAATTGCTGCGGCTATTATCTGGTTTATAATAAACGGTGATTTTGCATTTGCGCTTAAAATTTTCACAAGTGTTTTAGTGGTTGCCTGTCCTTGCGCATTAGGTCTTGCTACTCCTACCGCCATTATGGTAGGAACGGGACTTGGCGCCACAAACGGAATTTTAATCCGCAACGGTGAAATACTTGAAACCACTCATAAAATAAAGGTTGCTGTTTTTGATAAAACAGGTACTGTTACTAAAGGTAAAGCCGTTGTGACCGATATTATAGCAAAGGACAAGGAAATAGTTTTAACCTATGCCGCAGCAGCAGAAAGTGGCTCAGACCATCCGCTTGCTAAAGCGATTTTAACCTATGCCGCAGAAAACCGAATTAACGTTACACACCACCCCGAAGAATTCGAAAATATTTCAGGCAAGGGTATAAAATGTGTAATTAACGGCAAACAGATTCTTGTAGGTAAGCCGCTGTTTTTAGAGGGAAACGGTATAGCTTTAGCCGATTTTACCGCTCAGACCGAAAGCCTTGCAAGGCAGGGCAAATCTATTATAACTGTAGCGGTTGATGGAAAAGCCTTGGGCCTTATTGCCGTTGCAGACGAGCTTAAGGAAACCTCCGTACAGGCATTTAAGGCGCTTAAAGAAATGAATATTAAAACGGTACTTTTATCGGGAGATAATCGCCTTTGCGCCGAGTATATAGGTGAAATTCTATCCGCCAACGAGGTTTTTGCCGAGGTATTACCCGAAGAAAAAGCAGAAATTATAAATAATCTTAAGCAAAAATACGGCAGCGTTATGATGATTGGCGACGGTATTAACGATGCACCTGCGCTTTCGAGTGCCGATATTGGCTGTGCTATAGGCAGTGGTAGCGATATTGCCATTGAAGCCGCCGATATAGTTCTTATGAAAAACAACCCTTGCGATGTGGCAAGAGCAGTTCGCCTTTCAAGACTTACCATTAAAAATATAAAACAAAATCTGTTTTGGGCATTTTGCTACAACTCTATTTGTATACCCATAGCGGCAGGTGTTTTGTATGCCTTTGGCGGTCCTCTTTTAAGCCCTATGCTTGCGGGACTTGCAATGTCACTAAGCTCAGTATTTGTTGTGGGTAATGCGTTAAGACTCAGATTTAAAAAACTTTAATATAAAAGGAGAAATAAAAATGTTGCATCAAATTTCTGTGCCCGATATGCACTGCGAAAAGTGTGTAGAAAGAATTGCAAAAGCACTAAATGAAACAGGTATTAAGTATGAAATAAACCTTGAAAGTAAAATCGTAACGATTGACGGCTGCGACCATTGCCTTAAAACCGCTCTCACCGAGCTTGAGGATTTAGGCTTTACACCGCAAAAAAGATAAGGCGATTGCCAAGAAAGTATAAAAAATAATGCTTCTGGAAAAATAAAATTTTCAGTGACAATCAAGAGAAAAAGCACAGTAATTCCAACGAATACTGTGCTTTTTTTAATAAATAATACCGCCAAAATCTCGCATTTTAAAAATTTCTTTCTTGCATCGCCTTGGCAAGGTACCTCACCTTTTTGATTATAAAAATTTATTTTTATGCTCTGTTCATTATTTTTTTAATTTGGGGCAGATTGAAAAGTACCGAAGCACCGATAACGGTAATAATAAGCTCAGGCAGCATATAAAAACCGTTATAGCTGAGAGAGTATAAGACAGGACGGTTTACAAACATATTCCCAAACAATTCAAACTGTTCTAACTCCGTAAAAATTATAAAACCTGAAATGAAATGGCTGACAAATCTTAAAAGCAATGCCAATGCTACACCGATACATATGCCTGCGTATCCTTTTTTAGAAAAGGCACCCGCAATTCCCAAAACAGAGAATGCAATAATATAATCAAGAAATATTGTGCCAATAAGCATTACGGGGGTTAATCCCCAACCTAAAAGTCCGTCAAGCGTAATTCCAAGAATAAGCTGAATAAGTGAATATACAAATGAACTGGCGAGTCCCCACTTAAGTCCCAGCATTATTGAAATCATAACTATAGGCAGCATACTGAGTAATGTAACAGAACCTCCAAGCGGCATTTTTACAACCTTAATAAGGCTGAGTACGGTTGCCAAGGCTATAAAAATAGCGCTAAGCGTTAATTTGGAAATTTTTGTTTTTCTTGTGTTTGTCATTTTTTGTTCTCCTTAAACTTTTTTAATTTGCAACTTCCTGTATTGCAAGAGGGCTTCTGTCTCCGGAAAACAGAAAAGCCGCAGGCAATATACCTGCGGCAATACTTTTTACGTATTTCCCTACGGCGGCATTATCCGCATCAGGTTATCGGTCGAAGTCATAGTTTTTCAAAACGGACTTCCTCTCAGCCTGAGTTTCATCAAGCTCCCTATTGCAGGGTGATTATAACATAGAAAAATTTTTTTGTCAAGTTTTTCTTGTCGTAAAGCTTTTATTGTGCATATAGCACTACAAATCACAATATATGGTATAAAAATAGTATATTTTGCGGTTTGTTAAAATAAAAACACAATATGTTGTTGACAAACGTCGGTTTATGGGATAAAATAATTTTACTTCACACCAACAATAACAGTAAAAATTACTTTTATACTATATAAGGAGATCGCTATGGAACATAAGAATTGGAACGGTTTTAAATCGGGCGTATGGCAAAGCGAAATTAACGTTCGTGATTTTATACAAAGCAATTATACCGAGTACCGCGGTGACTCGGAATTTTTGTCTGCTGCTACGCCACGAACAAACGAGCTTATGAAAAAGCTTAACGCCCTTTTTGCGCTTGAAAGGCATCTTGGCGGAGTGCTTGATATTGATACCGAGACCGTTTCTTCTCTTACAAGCTATGCTCCGGGATACATTGATAAGGAAAACGAGCTTATTGTAGGTATGCAGACCAATCGTCCCTTAAAACGCGGTGTTAATCCTTTTGGCGGTATGCGTATGGCAAGACAGGCTTGTGAGGCTTACGGTTATAAGCTTAACCAAAAGATTGAGGATGAATTCCGTTTTAGAACCACCCATAATGACGGTGTTTTCAGAGCTTATACCGATGAAATGCGGCTTGCCCGCAGATGCCACGTTATTACAGGTCTTCCCGATGCTTACGGCAGAGGCAGAATTATCGGTGATTACCGCCGTGTGGCACTTTACGGTATAGACCGCCTTACAGAAGAAAAGAAGAAGGATAAAGAAGCTCTTGAAAGCAGTGAATTTAATGCTGAAACCATTCAGCTTACAGAAGAGCTTTACAAGCAGATTTCTTTCCTTGCCAAAATGAAGGAAATGGCTCAGATGTACGGCTATGATATAAGTGAGCCTGCAAGCAATACAAGGGAGGCTATTCAGTGGACCTATTTTGCATACCTTGCTGCAATCAAGGAGCAAAACGGCGCCGCAATGTCCTTAGGTCGTGTCAGCACGTTTTTTGATATTTATATTGAGCGTGACCTTAAAGCAGGTACTCTTACCGAATCCGAAGCACAGGAGCTTATTGACGATTTCGTTATGAAGCTACGTATAGCCCGTCACCTGAGAACCCCCGAATACAACGAGCTTTTCGGCGGCGACCCGATGTGGATCACAGAGGCTGTAGGCGGTATGGGTGAGGACGGCAGAACCCTTGTTACAAAAAGCAGCTTCCGCATTCTTAATACCCTTTACACTTTGGGCTCTTCGCCTGAACCGAATCTCACTGTTCTTTGGTCAAATGCTTTGCCTGATAGCTTTAAAAAGTATTGTGCAAAGGTTTCCTGCGATACCGATTCGATTCAGTATGAGAATGACGATATTATGCGCCCGATTTACGGCGACGATTACGCTATTGCCTGCTGTGTTTCTGCTATGAAGATAGGAAAGCAAATGCAGTTTTTCGGAGCACGTTGCAACTTAGCAAAGCTTTTGCTTATTGCTATTAACGGAGGATATGACACCTCCAGCGGAATCCACATCGGACCCCAGATGCCTGTTTTAGAGGGGGACAAGCTCCAATATGATGAGGTTATGAAGCGTGTTGATATTTATTTAGAGTGGCTTGCAAGACTTTATGTTAACACAATGAATGTTATCCACTTTATGCACGACAGATATGCCTACGAAAAAATCCAGATGGCTCTTCACGATACCGAGGTTGAGCGTTTGATGGCATTCGGCATTGCAGGTCTTTCGGTTGTGGCTGACTCTTTAAGTGCTATTAAATATGCAAGCGTTAAGCCCATCCGTGATGAAAACGGCTTTATTACCGAATTCCTGACCACAGGTGATTTCCCAAAATTCGGTAACGATGACGACAGGGTTGACCTTATCGCTAAGGAAATGACCCATAAAATGATTACAGAGCTTCGCAAAACTCCCACCTACAGAAAAGCTGTTCACACCCTTTCTGTGCTTACCATCACATCAAATGTTATGTACGGCAAAAATACCGCTGCTACTCCTGACGGCAGAGCCGCAGGCGATGCTTTTGCCCCGGGCGCTAACCCAATGCACAACCGCGAAGAAAACGGCGCATTGGCTTCACTTAACTCGGTAGCAAAGCTTAGCTATGACGACTGCCGTGATGGTATTTCGAATACATTCTCTATCACTCCCGAAACCTTGGGTACAACAGAGGACGAAAGATATTCTAACCTTGTGACTATCTTAGACGGATATTTTGCTAAAAAAGCACACCATATAAACATAAATGTGCTTAACCGCGAAACTCTTATTGAAGCCTATAACAACCCCGAGGCTTATCCAAACCTTACAATACGTGTTTCAGGCTATGCAGTTAACTTCCACAAGCTTAGCCGTGAGCAGCAACGTGAGGTTATAAGCCGCACCTTCCACGAGGCAATGTAATTATGACTAAACCTTTAACTACAGGAAAGGTCAATTCTATCCAGACGCTCGGCACCGTTGACGGGCCGGGCGTTCGGTTTGTGGTTTTTACTCAAGGCTGCAATTTGAGGTGTGGCTGCTGTCACAACCCCGATACTTGGAAAGCTAATGGCGGCAAAGTGTATACAGCCGAAGAATTAGCCTCTTCCGCTGAGCGGTATAAAGAATATTTTGGCGAGAAAGGCGGCATTACCCTTTCGGGTGGGGAACCGCTTTTGCAGGCAGAATTCGGGGCAGTCCTTTTTGAGACCTGCCACCAAAAAGGCATAAATACCTGCCTTGATACCTCGGGCAGCATTTTAAACGACGCGGTAAAGTGGCTTTTAGAGCATACTGACCGAGTTCTTTTAGATATAAAGTACACAACTGATGAGGATTACAAAAAGTATGTTGGTTGCAGTATTGAAGCGCCTATAAAATTTTTAGAGTACCTTAATGATAAAAAAATACCCGTTACCCTCCGTCAGGTTATAATACCTACACTTAATGATACCGAAGAAAATATCAATAGACTCAACGAGCTTATTAAAAAATATCCCTGCATAGAAAAAACCGAGCTTTTAGCCTTTAAAAAGCTATGCTCGGTAAAATACGATAAATTAGGTGTTGATTTCAGGTTTAAGGACCTGCCCACCCCCACAAAGGATCAAATGGAGTATTTACAAAACTTAATTTATGTCGTTCCTCTGTAAAATAGACCTCGGGTATGTTTAGTATCGGGGGATAATCCTTTATTGTATGCCGCTATTACTTCGGTGGCTCTTTCACAGGATTCCCTTGTGAAATAAAGAATAATAAAATCAAAGCCTTTAAGCTCTGTTTTACGGTCGGCAAGCCAAAGGGGGACGCTGTTTAACAGCTCGCTGTAACCCATTCTGCATCTTATTGGGAATTTGATGCCTAAACGGTCGGTGATAACACCTTTCCTGTCACAGTCCTTGCAGGAAATTCCGTTTTTTAATGGACAGTTTTTGAAAAGCATAAGAGGTATATTTCCGTAGGCTATTATACCCTTGGGTATCGGGGAGTTAAGCTCTCTGCTATCGGAAAGCGGCTCTTCAGGAGAAATTACCGCCGCCAAGGCACCAAGCTGTTTTGCAGTTTCAAGACTTTCGCTGTTGGCAATATTAAGTCCCTCTCCTGCGATGATTTTAAATTGTAATTTTCTTGCGATTTCCACTGCCGCCAAATTTCCGCAAAGAGCAGCTTTAAAGCCCTTTTCTTTAAAAAGCTTTAATCTGCTTTCTATTAATTCCTCATTTATTATTCCTCTCGGTATATCTGCAATAAGCGGTAAAGCACAGTTAAAATCAGGCTCTGCCTCTAATGGGAATAAAATAGCATCAATACCGTCAAGGCTTTCGGGTATTTGCTCGGCATTTTCAAATCGGGCTAATGTTTTAAAGCCTTGCGGTTTTTTAATATTTTCAATAATTTCAGAATAGCTTATGTCAGTCGGTGTTATTTTCACATCGGCTCTTTTTTTATCCAAGGCTTCGCAAGCGGCACGTCTTAGGGAATTAAGCTCACTTGCCGAAACAAAAAGTCCGTCATCTAATTCTGTATTTATTGCGGTAGCAAAATAAGGGGTAGAGCCTAATTTATTAAGATTTTTTTCTACGTCTTCTTTTGTTACCGCCTTTTTTTGAGCAAGCTCAGGAATTTCACCCACTGCTTGCACTGTGTTTTCACCGTCTGAAAGTATTAATTTTATAGGTTTATTCCTTAAAGCTTCAGCATTAATTGTTATAGGAACGCTTTTTCTTTCTCCACGGTACAGCTCGTGTAAAGAGGGGAAAGCCTTATCGGCAGAGAGCACATCCTCTTTAGTTCTTATGCCGAACATATCTTTTCCTAATTTGTTTGTATAGTACCCGTCGGTAAAGCCTGAACGGGAGAAAACATTTTTAAGGGTTTTCTCAAGCTCGGTTTCCACCCTCCCGTTATCAAGAGCCTGTCTGCAGGCGGCGGTAGCAGCGGCAACATATTCAGGACGCTTCATTCTGCCCTCAATTTTAAAGGAACGCACTCCCATTTTATAAAGCTCAGGTATAAACTCTAAAAGCGAAAGATCTTTAAGACTCAAATCATAGCCTGTGCCACCATCAACCTTAAAGGGAAGTCGGCAAGGACCTGCGCAGAGTCCTCGGTTTCCGCTGCGAGAGCCTAAAAAAGCCGACATTAAGCATTGTCCTGACATACACATACAAAGTGCACCGTGAACAAAGACCTCTACCGTAATATCAAGCTCCTTAGCTTTTTGGCAGAGAGCCTCAAGCTCTTGTCTCGACATTTCTCTCGCTGCTACTACCTGAGTAAAGCCCAATTCTTTTAAAATAGGCAAAGCCGAAGGCGAATGTACCGACATTTGGGTAGAAGCATGAAGCTTTAATTCGGGGATTTCTTCATGCAACATACGGGCAAGCCCTAAGTCCTGCACAATTATACCGTCAATTCCTAAATTATATGCTGATCTCGCAAGATTAAAGGCATCGAAAAGCTCTGAATTTTTTATAACGATATTAAGCGTAAGGTATACCCTTACGCCTCTTATATGGCAGTATTCTATAGCATTTTTTAACTCTTGGGGGCTGAAATTTTCTGCGTTTCGACGGGCAGAAAAATCCTTTGCTCCAAGGTATACTGCGTCTGCTCCGCTTCTTACGGCGGCTTCAAGCATTTCCCTGTTTCCAACGGGGGATAAAATTTCTCCCGAATTTATATTATTCATATATCAGTAGCTTCCTTTTAGAGAATATAGCATAAGATTTATTTGAACTCTATAATATTGTAGCAGACAGTAGAGTTATTTTCAAGCATAGTAGAGTTAATTTTTTGTTTATTTGCTTTACAAAAAGCCATTAAATTGGTATAATGAAAAAAATTTAGGGAGGTAAAAATATGAAATATTTAGTTTTACTTTGTGACGGTATGGCTGATACCCGCAATGAAAAATTTTTAAATGGAAAAACTCCTATGGAGCAGGCATTCAAGCCTTTTATGGATAAGCTGGCTAAAACTGCTGAGGTTGGTATGTGCCGTACTGTGGCAGACGGATTAAAACCGGGCAGTGATGTTGCAAATCTTTCAGTTCTAGGCTATGACCCCTTTATATGTTATACAGGACGTTCTCCCTTAGAGGCAGCATCTATCGGCGTTGACCTTAAAGAGACAGATGTTGCGCTTCGCTGTAATATAGTTACATTATCGGGTGAAGAAAACTATAATGACAAAACTATGGTAGACTATTGTGCAGGAGATATTTCAACTGCTGAAGCTCACGAAATAATCAAAACAGTCGAAGAAAAGCTTGGAAACGAAATTTATAAATTCTACGGCGGCGTCAGCTACCGTCATTGTCTTGTTGTGAGTAACGGTACTACCGATTTGGGTGAGATGACTCCGCCACACGATATAAGTGGCAAGGTTATTGGGGAATATTTAAGCAAAAGCGAAAATGCCGCGCCCTTAATTGATCTTATGAAGAAAAGCTATGATATTTTAAAGGACCACCCCGTAAATTTAAAGCGCAGGTCCGAAGGAAAGAATGAGGCAAATTCTATTTGGCTTTGGGGCGAGGGTAAAAAACCCGTTCTTCAGAATTTTAAGGAGAAGAACGGTGTTAATGCCGCAATTATTAGCGCTGTTGACCTTTTAAAGGGAATAGGAATCTGCGCAGGAGCTCAAACTCCCAATGTAGCAGGTACTACGGGTTATATTGATACTGATTTTGAAGCCAAGACAAAAGCAGGTATTGAGTGCTTTAAAAACGGTGCAGATTTAGTATATCTTCATTTTGAAGCTCCCGATGAGTGCGGTCACCGAGGCGAGGCTGAAAACAAGGTAAAGGCAATAGAGCTTATTGACAGCCGCGCACTAAAGCTTATGCTTGAGTACTTAGAAAACTGCAGTGACGACTATCGTATACTTATTATGCCTGACCACCCCACACCGCTTGAAACAAAGACCCATTCCGCTCAGCCTGTACCTTACATGATTTTTGACAGCAGCGACCCCAAAATGGGTGTGGAAAGCTTTACAGAGGATACTGCCGCATCCTCAAAAATTTTCGTGGAGCACGGCCCCGATATTATGAATAAGCTTTTGAACAAATAAAGTAAAAAAATCGTTAAAAAATGTGGTTATGTAAACTTAGACAACCATAAAAGTTTTCCCCATTATCCACTAAGTTATCCACCGTTTTAAAGGCTTGTCCTCATAAAAATTGAGTCTAACGGCATTTTTTCGGTGGAAAACCCTGTTGATAAGTTGGATAACTACCCATTTATAAACCTTTAGATAATAAAATTATGTAAATCAATTTTACAAATTTCGCCATAAAATTTTTTTGTATAATTTAATGAATTAATGGCATTTTTACACCTAAAAATCTACCTTTAGTAGAATATTAAGAAGAGGCAAAAAAATGAAGCGAACAAAATTAATTGACCGTCATCTTCCCGACTACACCAGAGGAGAAGAAATTTTCAATATGGTGTCCCATATTGTTGGTGGCGGAGCAGGTATTATTATATGTGCACTCTGCATTATAAAATCCTTTTTTAACGGTGATGCTTATCAGATAGTCGGTGCCTTTATTTACGGCTTTTCGATGATAATTCTTTATACTATCTCAAGCGTGTACCACGGCCTTAAATCCGAAATGGCTAAAAAGGTAATGCAGGTTATTGACCATTGCTCGGTGTTTATTCTAATTTCAGGAACATATACTCCAATAGCTCTTACTTCTTTAAGGGAATATAACACTGCCCTCGGCTGGAGCGTATTCGGTGTTGTTTGGGGGGTATCGGCCTTAGGCATTACACTCAATGCAATAGATTTAAAGAAGTATAATGTTTTCTCAATTATCTGTTATTTGGCTCAGGGCTGGTGTATTATACTAACAGGCAAAACTGCTGTAAAGGCTATAGGCACAGAAGGCTTTTTGTGGCTTTTGGCAGGAGGTATAGCTTATACTATAGGCGCTGTGCTTTACGGAATTGCAGGTAAGAAAACCGTTAGATATATGCATTCGGTATTTCATATTTTCGTAGTACTTGGCTCGATATTACAATTTTTCGCTATTCTTTTTTATGTGTTAGTGTAAATCAGAATATTACAGAATAAACTAAAAACCGCTATCTCAAATTTTGGGGATAGCGGTTTAGCTTTTATATTATTTTGCAAATTGCTTATATAAATCTATCTGACCGTAAAAAGCGGGCCAGCGTGCGGAATTGCCCATTGTTACAACAAGGTATTCCTTTTGTGAGCTGTTACACTTACCGTAGGAGGCTATACAATAACCCGACTCATTAACAAAGCCTGTTTTGCCGCCTAAAATTGTTGCGGTTTCGGGTTCTGTACCGTACATATAGCTGAAAAGTGTACTCGAAAGCAAAATCCCCTCAGGATGCTGAGGTGTTATAGCAGTTGTGTGCTGGTAGGTTGAAAGGACTTTTCGGCATAAATCGTTTTGCAAGGCTGCATCAAGAATTATTGCCATATCATAGGCAGAGGAATAATTGTTTTTGTTATGAAGTCCCGAAACATTTGTGAAGTTGGTATTTTTAAGACCTAATTCCTTAACCTTCCTATTCATTAGCTTTACAAAAGCTTCCTCACTGCCTGCAACCGAAATGGCAAGTCCCATTGCGGCATCTGCGCCTGAGGGCAAAATAGTGCCGTAAAGCAGATCGGTCATTGTGATTTGCTCGCCGTTTAAAAAGCCTGCAACCGAAGCCTCTTCAATATAAAGCGGGTCGGTGATATCCAAGGTCATTGTAAAGGTATCATTGAAATCGGTAATGTTTTCAACTGCTACAAGCAGGGTCATAATCTTTGTTGTGGATGCAGGGTATACTCTTTCATGCGCATTTCTTGCCGCCACAACCTTACCCGAAGATTTATCAACGATTATAATGCTTTTAGCATCGTTTTCGGCAGAAATTTCCGCCGTAGTATCATCAAAAAGAAACTTTATCCTTTTCTTTTCCGCTACATCGGTTTTAGGTTTATCTGCCTGCTCGGTATCAGTATCGGGAACGGTTTTTTCTTTACTAAAGCCGCTTATTACTATTGAGCCTGTAATAATCAGTACTATGCACAAAAATACTGCTATAACCGATTTCCTAAGCCTTACCACCTTATAAACACCCTTACGACGTGGGGAGTTTTCTGTTTTTCTTGTAACAGAAATATTTTCGGCAGGCTTAACCGAAGGCTTATTCATTTGTTGTTCCAAGGCTTTAAAATAATCTTCGTAGCCCTTATTGCCAAAATTTTCTGACATTAAAATACTCCTTTAAAGTAAAGCTTAAAATCTTCTTCCTGCGCCGCCGCCGCCAAAGGAGCCACCGCCGCCTCTGAATCCGCCGAAGCCGCCCGAGGAGCCGAAGCCGCCACCAAAGCTACTATGACCGCCGAAGCCACCCCTACCCATAAAGAATATCGGGAAAAATCCACCGCCGCCACCTCTTCTTCCGAAGAAAGAGAGTGCGATTAGTAAAATTATTAAAATCACCCAAGAAAAGGCAACCTTGCCGCCTGAGCTTGAAAGACTGTCCTCAGTAGTGACATTGTCAATATTAACATAGCCTGATTCAGGCTCTAAGCCGTATTCAATATAAACCTCATTAATAATAGCGTCAGCTACAGCAATAAGACCCTCAGCAAATTTATCCTGCTTAAAGTATTCAAGACCGTAAACGTCAATAATTCTGCCTGCCTTGCTGTCAGGAATAGCACCCTCTAAACCGTAGCCCACAGCGATTTCTATTTCACGGTCGCCTGTGGAGAGCAGAATAACAACACCATTGTCCTTTTCCTTATCGCCAACGCCCCACTCACGGCCCAGCTCAAGTGCATACTGTGAAATTTCTGCACCATTAAGGCTTTCAACTGTTACTATCACCACCTGTGCAGTAGTAGCATCTGCCAATGCCGCCGCTTTTGATACCATATTTGCTTCATCACTGTCGGGTATAATATCTGCAAAGTCATTAACATAAAAATATTCCGTTGCAGTGGGATAATCCTCTTCAGCTCCGCAGCCGCAAAGGCATAGCAATAATGCCGACATAATTATCGCAATTTTTAATATCTTCTTCATAAGCTTTAGTCAAAACTCACTTGAGGAACATTTTGTGCAGAAGAATCAGCTTCAAAGTAATCATAAGCATCAAAACCGAATAAGCCTGCTAATATGCTACGTGGGAATTTTTTTATTTCGGTATTAAACTCCCTTGCGTCCTCGTTATAGTCACGTCTGGCAACGGCTATTCTATTTTCAGTACCTGCAAGCTCATCCTGTAATGCTATATACTGAGTATTGGCTTTAAGTTCAGGATAAGCCTCAGTTACGGCATTTACCCATATATCAATCGCACTATCCAACCGCTGAGAAGCATCAGCCTGTTCGGTAACAGAATCTGCATTAAGTACTGCAGAACGTGCTTGTGTAACAGCGGTGTAGGTTTCCTGCTCATAATCGGAATAACCTTGTACCGTGGTAACAAAGTTTGGGATAAGGTCGGCTCGCCTTTGCAGCTGAACCGATATTTCGGACTGTGCCTCCAAAACCTCTTGCTGTTCTCCGATAAGATCATTATAGCTGTTTATAACAATGCCTACTATTAAAACCAACACGGCAACTATTGCCACTGTAATTATTAAACCTTTTTTCTTCATAATAAACACTCCTTTTAAAATATTTACTTTATTGTACTATATTTAAGAATAAATTTCCACATATTATTTTAATATTTAATAAATTGTTGATTTTTGTGCCGAGTTTGGGTATTATATAAAAGGAAAAAATTAAGATTAGTATAAAACAGAGGGAATTGGAAAATGCTAGAGCTTAGAAATATTTCTTTCGTTGCTGAGAGTGAAAACGGCACAAAAGAAATACTAAAAAATATAAATTTAAAAATTGGGGACGGTTTTTCGGTAATAACGGGTCACAACGGAAGCGGTAAATCAACTCTTGCTAAAATCATCGCAGGTATTATTACCCCTACCTCAGGTCAGATTCTGCTTGACGGTGAGGATATAACCGAACTTTCCATAACCGAGCGTGCAAAAAAGGGAATAAGCTTTGCTTTCCAGCAGCCTGTTCGCTTTAAGGGAATTACTGTTCACGATCTTATAAGCCTTGCGGCAGGTAAAAAAATATCTATAAGTGAAGCCTGTAATTACCTTTCTGAGGTAGGTCTTTGCGCAAGGGATTATATTAACCGTGAGGTTAATGGTTCGCTTTCGGGTGGCGAGCTTAAAAGAATTGAAATTGCCTCAGTTTTAGCCCGTTCAACCAAGATTTCGCTTTTTGACGAGCCTGAGGCAGGTATCGACCTTTGGAGCTTTAACAGCCTTATAAGAGTTTTCGAAAAAATGCACGAAACACTCGGCGGCTCTATTATTATTATATCCCATCAGGAACGAATACTCAACATAGCTGACAGGATAATTGTGGTATCAGGCGGAAAAATTGAAAAAATCGGCGGTAAAGATGAAATTCTTCCGTCACTTTTAGGCGCTTCGGGAAGAGCCTGCGATGTGCTTACTAAGAAGGTTGGTGTGTAGTTATGAATAATACCGAGCTTGAATTATTAAAAATTATAGCCGATATGGACGGCACACCTGACGGTGCATTTAACATAAGAGCAAACGGCGGTCTTGCTGAAAGACACGTTACCGAAAATGTAGATATTCGCACTAAAACCGATAAATCGGGCATAGATATAATTATTAAGGCGGGAACAAAAGGCGAAAAAATCCATATCCCCGTAATTATCAGTGAGACAGGTCTTTCCGAGCTGGTTTATAACGATTTTTACATAGGCGATAATGCTGATGTAGAGATAGTTGCAGGCTGTGGTATTCATAACTGCGGAAGTGAGGAATCCCGTCACGACGGTATTCACAGCTTTTTTGTGGGTAAAAATGCTAAGGTAAAATATGTTGAAAAGCACTTCGGCAGCGGTGATGGTGAGGGCGGTAGAAATATGAACCCCACCACCGTTATAAACATTGCCGAGGGAGGCTATATGGAGATGGATACCACTCAAATTGAGGGTATTGATAACACTAAGCGTGTAACTACAGCTAAAATTGCTGATAATGCAACTCTTATTGTTCACGAAAAGCTGATGACCCACGGTGTTCAAAGGGCAGAAACCGATTTTACGGTTGATTTAGATGGTGAAAATTCAGGCGCGCATGTGGTTTCACGTTCAGTGGCCAAAGAAAATTCGCATCAGCTGTTTCTTTCCAAAATTAATGGTAATAATATATGTAACGGTCATACTGAGTGTGATGCTATTATTATGGATGAAGCAACTGTTTCCGCAATACCTGAGATTGCGGCAAATCATATTGATGCTTCGCTTATACACGAGGCGGCAATCGGCAAAATTGCAGGTGAGCAGCTTATTAAGCTTATGACTTTGGGACTAACAGAAAAAGAAGCCGAAGAGCAAATTGTTAACGGCTTTTTAAAATAATTTTGAGGTGATTTAAATGGAATTAAAGGGTAGCAAAACTGAAAAAAATTTAATGGCAGCTTTCTCAGGCGAAAGTGAAGCAAGAAACAAGTACACTTATTTTGCTTCTGTTGCTAAAAAGGAAGGCTTTGAGCAAATAGCCGCAATTTTCCTTGATACCGCTAATAACGAAAAAGAGCACGCAAAAATGTGGTTTAAGGAGTTAGGCGCTTTAGGTGACACCGCAACAAACCTTAAAGCTGCTGCTGAGGGCGAAAATTATGAGTGGACCGATATGTACGCAACCTTTGCAAAGGAAGCAGAAGAAGAGGGCTTCACTGAGCTTGCCGCTAAGTTCAGAATGGTAGCCGCTATCGAGAAAACGCACGAGGAAAGATATTTAAAGCTTCTTAATAATGTTGAAATGCAGCAGGTATTTGAGAAGGCAGAGGAAACTATGTGGGAATGCCGCAACTGCGGTCACCTTGTAATTGGCAAAAAAGCTCCACAAATTTGCCCCGTTTGCAAGCACCCCCAGAGCTTCTTTGAGGTTAGAAAAGAAAATTATTAATTTAACTAATAAAGCAGCTGTCTCATTAGGACAAAGTGAGGCAGGCTGCTTTTTTCATTATGAAAATTGAATCTTGATTTTAAAAAAGCATTGACTTTTAGTTTTAAAGTATATATAATTATATGGATGTTGATAAAAAGTAAATTTCATCGAGGTGTGGCTCAGTTTGGTAGAGCGCTGCGTTCGGGACGCAGAGGCCGTGGGTTCAAGTCCCGTCACCTCGACCAAAAAAATGACCGAAATTGAAGGTTCATCCTCCACTTTCGGTCATTTTTTATGCCCTTTCAAAGTATCTTCGCGCCACTTTTGAAAAATTTTATTCTTCAGAAACCACGTATATTTGTGGATAATTGAAATTTTTATAAAAATTCCTTTTCTTTGGTTCACGCGTAGTAATTTTTACCAATCATAGGGTAGAGCGAATAATCCGAACCAAAGCATTTAATCTTGACAAATAATTAAATTCGACTATAATACGATTGAAAACGATTTTAGCAAATGAGACGTTTTGTGCTTTAGCTAGACTAGCGAGAAAATAAAATGAAAACAACATTTAAGAACAAACTTCAAAAAATTGCGGTTTCGGCGATTTTCACCTGTACTATATGCGTAATGTCTCAACTTTCAGTGCTGACGCCTTCAGGTATCCCTTTATCGTTGCAGGTTTTAGCAATTGCTACCTGTGGCTATACCTTAGGTGCAAAATGGGGTACTTCCGCCGTTTTAACCTATATTCTTTTAGGTACGGTAGGACTACCTGTTTTTACAGGCTTCAGAGGCGGACCGCAGATATTATTTGAAACCAGCGGCGGTTTTATATTCGGTTTTTTGGTATTGTCCCTTTTTTGCGGGCTTTTCAGCAAAAGTCATTTAACTTTAAAGCTTTTGGGAGGTATTTTGGGTGTCGCGCTTTGCCACTTATGGGGCATAATACAGTTGGCACTTATTTCAGGTATTAGCTTTAAAACTGCATTTTTAGTCGGCTCGCTGCCCTTTATTTTAAAAGATTTACTATGTATTGTGGCAGCTATATTTATTTCAAAATACATAAACCGAATACTCGACAAGATATAACCTAGTTTTTTAAAGGAGCGGAAATTTCCGCTCCTTTTTTGTTCTATCAGGGGACAACCTTTTCATACAATTTATTGAGGTGATACCGTGGAGAACAATTTGAGATTTTCGGCAGCCCTTTATGGTATAAGCGACAGAATAAAAAGGATTCTAGAAAAACTGCCCGAAACAGTAAAGAACAGCACTGAAGAAATAAGGCTTAGAATAGGGTTGCCCATAGCTCTTACCGTAAATGGAGATACGGTTTTTGCCGATTTGAACGGTAAGATAAGCTTTAGCTTGCACAACAACTTGCCAGTAGCTTTTCGTCAAGACATTGAAGAAAGCTTCAGGCTTTTGTGCGGTAATTCGGCTTATGCTCACGCTGAAGAGCTGAAAGAGGGCTACATAATTATGAAAAACGGCAACCGCGCCGGTGTTTGCGGAACAATGACCGATAGCGGATTTATGAAGGATATAACATCAGTTAATATACGAATTGCCCGTGAGATTTTCGGTGCGGCAAATGACATAGTAAAAAGCTTTAACGGCGAAAATCTTTTAATAGCAGGTCCGCCCGGCTGTGGAAAAACCACTGTTTTGCGCGATCTTGTACGCCAGCTTTCAAGCGGCGTTTGCGGAAAATATTACAGAACTGCGGTAATTGATTGCAGGGGTGAAATTTCGGGATGCTTTAAAGGCAACGCGGTTAATAACCTGGGAGCCGTGACCGACCTGCTCCTCACACAAAACAAGGCAAAGGGGATAGAAATTGCCCTTAGAACAATGTTCCCCGAAATTATAGCCTTTGATGAAATAGGCACTACAGAGGAACTAAAAACCGTAACCGAAAGCTTTTTTGCGGGTGTTTCAATTATAACTACTGCCCATATAGGCTCTTCCTCTGAGCTTTTAAGCCGAAATATTACACGGCAGCTGATAGAAAGCGGCATAATCACAAAAATTGCGTTGTTGCCCTCCCTTCACGGGGGACAAATACACATAATTTCTACTAAGGAGTTATTGCACCGTGCTGCTGTTTAAGATTTTTGGATTACTGTTTATTTTTAGTGTGTGTGCGGTTTTGGGAGTTTTAAAATCGGATAGCTTAAAGCGACGAGGTGAGAGACTCCAAGATATTTTAAAATCGCTCAGCCGACTTAGCGAGCTTATACGTATGGGTAACTATGAAATGGATGAGCTTGTAAGTATCTGCTTTGATTCTTCTGTTATTTCGGTAAGCTGCGGCAAATTCCGTCTTAAAGAGGAGTATCTTTTAAAAGAGGATGTAACTCTGCTAAGGGATTTTTTTGCAGACTTTGGTATGACAGACAAGGAATCCGAATACGAAAGGACAAAACTTTATTATTCTCTTTTAAAAGCTCAGCATTCTACAGCTTTAAAGGTTCATTCCGAGCTAGGTCGCCTTTATCGTTCTATAGGCTTTATGGGCGGACTTATCTTATGTATTTTTTTAATGTAGGTGAAATTCGTGGACGTTGATTTTATTTTTAAAATCGCCGCAATAGGTATTATTGTAACTGTGCTTAATCAAGTGCTCATACGCTCAGGCAGAGAGGAACAGGCGATGCTCACCACTTTAGCGGGGCTTGTGGTGGTATTGCTTATGGTCGTAAATGCTGTGGCAGAGCTCTTTGCCACCGTTAAGGGGCTGTTCGGGCTATGAGCGGCGAGCTGCTTAAAATACTGGCTATCTGCCTGATTTCAGCAGTGTTGGCAATAACCCTAAAGCCCAAGGCGAGTGAATATGCATTAATGGTATCGGTAGCAGCAGGAATACTGATAAGCCTTAGTCTGATAAGTATAATTGCTCCTTCGGTAGAAAGCTTCAATACATTGCTTAAAAATTACGGAATTGAGACTGAATATTTAGGAGTTGCCGTAAAATCTGTGGGTATCAGTTATCTCACTTCGTTTATAGCTGATTCCTGTCGCGACTGCGGACAGACTTCCTTAGCAACAAAGGCAGAATTCGCAGGCAAGTGCGCAATTTTTATACTGTCATTGCCGTTGATGTTATCGGTTCTCAATACTGCTGTAGGTTTTGTGAAATGATAAAAAGGATTTTAACAGTTTTTATTTTTTTATTGCTTTTTTCGGTATCCGTCTCAGCAGAAGAAATCTCTGCCGAGAAGTTTTATTACAGCCAATATGAATCGGCTGGGGCAGATGAGCTTAAAAACTATCTCCCTGAGGAAACACGAGAATATTTCGAAAAAAATAACATAGACCCTTTAAAGAGTGGCTGGACAGACTCCATAGAACCAAAAAACGTATTTACCCATATATGGGGATTTTTAAAGTCAGGCGCTAAAGTGCCGCTTTCGGCAGGGGCGGTAATCTTAGCTATAACCCTTATAAGTGCCGCTCTCGGCGGTATGGATATAAAAGGTGCTTCTTCTGTAGCTATGGGTTATGCTGTATCGCTTACAGCGGCGGCGGCTATAATAACACCGATTTTTTCAGTAATAAGTGCAAGCATAAATGCTTTACAAGGATGTGCCGCTTTTATGCTTGCTTTTGTGCCCGTTTTTGCGGTTATTGTTGCCGCTATGGGTGCTACCGCAACCTCCCTTTCAATGAGCAGTCTTTTGTTGGGTGCCTGTCAAACAGTAAATTTAATTGCCGACTTTGTGATAATGCCCCTAATGGGCAGCTACTTGGCAATCAGCATTGCATCAAGCGTTTCTCCTTTGATAGAAAATTCGGGGATAGCGGGGGGCATTAAAAAAATATGCTATTGGACAATGTCCCTATTAACCACCGTGTTTTTAGGTATTTTAAGTATACAGACTGCTGTCAATGCCTCTGCAGATACTCTTTCCCTCAAAACGGCGAAATTTATTATAGGCTCTTCGGTGCCTATGGCAGGAACGGCTCTGTCTGAGGCGCTAACCACAGTTACCGCTTCAATGGGAATGCTTAAAACTACCGTGGGTATATACGGTGTAATAGCCTGTGCTGCACTGTTTTTACCTCTTTTAGCAGAGTTAGTGCTATGGCGACTGACCTTTAATTTAACTGCTGTCTTATCCGATTTACTATCTGTGCCCAAAATATCCGCAGTTTTAAGAAGTGCCGATACAGTGCTCTCTGTACTTATAGGCATAATTTTGCTCACCGCCGCTATGTTCATAATTTCATTAGGGGTGGTATTATCGGCAGGTAAGGTATAATGAATCTAATATCATCTTTCTTCACAGCATTTTGCGCAGCCGCAGTATTTATAGGCGGTCTTTATATGCTCTGTCCCGATGGAGCAATGTCAAAATCGGTAAAATATCTGCTAAGCCTCGTTTTTTTAGTGACTATAATATCCGCAGCGGGCCTTAACTTGAGAAAGTCTGATATAAATATAGATTTTTCTGTCAAAGCTGAAACCAATACCACAGATTTAGAGGTGGAGTCTGCTCGGTATGTTTACAGCTATGCTCTGAAGAGCGCAGGGATAGATTTTAAAGAAATTGAAATTTTCACGGATAAAGCGGCGGACGGCAGCATAAGTATTAATAAGGTTATTATTTATTCGGAGTGTGAGAGGGAGACTATACTTAAAGCTTTAAACGAGGCGGCGAAAAACATAGAGGTTGAAATTATAAATGAATGAACTGAAAATTAAACTTTTAAATAAATTGAAATCCCCAAAGCTTTTAATGATAGCGGGGCTTACAGGTATTTTTTTAATTTTTATATCCTCATTTTTCGGCACTTCGGGGGAAAATGAGCCTGTCTCCGACACAAGCTTTTCGGCAGAGAAATACTGTTTAGAGCTTGAAAAGGATATTGTTGACCTCGTAGCTGAAATTACAGGCAGTAAAGAGGTTTCGGTTGTGGTAACATTAGAAAATACAATCAGCTACTCTTATGCAGACACGCGCGAGGCAATATCCTCCGATAAAAAGGGCAATAGCTCCGCCGCAACCGATACCGAGTTAAAAGAAGGGTACAAAACGGTAAAAACCGCCGACGGCGGCGAACAAGCATTGCTTATTACTGAAAATATGCCCGAAATACGTGGCGTTGCCATTGTGTGCGAAGGGGGCGACAGCGAGTTTATTAATGAAAAAATCCTGAACACCGTTACAGCGGCGCTCAATATAACCAAAAAAAGAGTATACATTTGCGGGAGGAAAACAAAATGAAAAAAGGTAAGGTTTTTGGAAAAGGACAAATTACCGTTGCGGTAATGCTGTTAGCTTTGGGAGCGGCTATATGGCTTAATACAAAATATCTGCCCTCTGACACGAAATATTTAGGCGAAGCCTCTTACGTGAGCAACACTACCGATAAAGAGGCTGTGGAAACAGCAGCCAAGGCAGACAAGACTGAGACCGATTATTTTGAAAATGCCAAAAAAGAACGTGAAACCGCCAGAGAAGAGGCTGCCGAAGCGGTTGAAGATCTGCTTGACAGCAAAAAATTAACCGAAGAGGATAAAAAAAGCGCTTTAGCTAAAATAGAAGCTTTAGGAGCAAATATTGAAAAAGAGAATAATATTGAAACCCTGCTTAAAGCCAAAGGCTTTGAAAAAACCTTGGCAGTAATAGGTGACAGCGGTATAAGCGTAGTTGTAAAATCCGATGGGCTAACCTCTGTACAAACACTGCAGATACAGGATATTGTAACCGCACAGACCGATATTCCCCTTAATAATATAAAAATTATTCCTGTTACAAAATAAAAAGTGTTGAGTTATTTAAAAAATGTGGTATACTTATATTGTAGTTTCGACTGCAATATAAGTATTTTTTAATTAAAATGATTTTAAATGGAGGTTATCCTTATGAATAATAAATCAACAGAGCTTTCGGTAAACACAGAGGTTGTAGAAAAAATGGCTGAAATCGCTGCTAAGGAAGTTAACGGCGTTGCCGGTCTTTCAAAAAAAGCAATCGACCTTAAGGGTGCGGTAAAATCAAAGAACGCTTTCAAGGGTATTAAGGTTGAAAGCGTTAACGGCGCTATTAAAATTAATGCTTATATCAGCTTAAAGCAAGGCGCTAATATTAAGGATGTTGCCGAAAAGGTTCAGGCAAACATCAAAGAAAAAATTCAGACTATGACCGGCACTGCTGTAACACAGGTTAACGTTAACATCGCCGATGTTGAGTTTGAAAAGCCTGAAGCAGAAGCTGAATAACCATTATTAAACATAAAAAAGGAAGATAGGGGCTGCCTCACTTTTTTCTTAGTGAGGCAGCCCCCTTGTCGTTTTACCATTAATTTATTACGATATTCTTGTGTATGTTGTTTTAACACCGTCTTCGATTGTTATAAGGGTATTATCATCTGAAAAACTATACTCTGATTCCACGAATTTACTTGTAAGTGTATCCTTTATCAAAAGAACATCTCCTGCAAATTTGTATTCACTGGTTTCAGTTAAGTCGTCATATATAGTTAAGGCCTCGTCTATATATGCAGATATAGTCATTCCGTAATCCTGAAGAAAAGCGGCATCATATTCTTCAGATGTCATATTTTTTTCTTCCATAACCTGTTTCTTAAGCTCTTCCATGGTTTGTGCCAGAATAGGTCGCATAAGATTTTTAAAAGTAGCTTCATCAAAAGCAGTAATAACCGAGCCTGATGGAGTAAACTCCATTTCTGCTTTAATTTTACTGTTGCCATCAACAGTGAAGCCTAATTCCGCAAATTCGGAAGCCACATCATAATAGCCTTCCCATTTCCCAATTATAAGCTCTTGTGGGGTTTTCTGTGTAGGAGGCTCGGGCTCGGGTTCAGGTTCTGAACTTACTACAGGTTCAGGAGCCGATGAAGCAGGCTCTGAAGACTGCACGCTCGGGGTAGAAGCAGGTGGAGGCGTAGATTGCGAAGCCGTAGCAGGAGTTTCTTCGCTTTCAATAGGGTCTTCGGAACTTAAAGTATTCAGAGAGGAGGCAGTGATTTCGGCACTGCTAGGTTCGCTGCTTAAAGAAGACATACTATCGGGATTTTGTTTACAGGCTGTAAAGCTTGCAAGCACCAAAAGAATGATAAGAATTGCTGTAATAAGCCTCGGTAAATAAATGTTTATTTTTTTCATTTTTTTCTCCTCTTTTCTTGCCTAGCCAAGGCATTTAAACTTAAACAAGCCTAAAAGGGTGGTTTTTTGCCTATTTTTGTTGGATAATCAGGTTGGTATCACAAAATCGCAGACCCATAGTCTTTGCGAGCAAAACTCCTACGGTACTTCTGCCTGTTCCGGCATACCAATTAAAACAATATTTTTTATACTAGTTTTTAAGGCTCTGAAGCGGAGCAGGAATTCTGCCTGCGCGGTCTATAAACTTTTTGGGGCTCTTAGTAAGATTAACCCTCATAATTGGACCCGAACCTAAAAGCCCGCCGAATTCGAGTGTTTCGCCTGCCTTTTTTCCAATAGCGGGAATAACTCTTACCGCTGTGGTTTTAGAGTTTACCATACCTATTGCGGCTTCGTCGGCAATTATGCCTGAAATTACTTCAGCAGGGGTCTCGCCAGGTATTGCTATCATGTCAAGACCAACTGAACAAACAGCAGTCATAGCTTCCAGCTTTGAAAGCTCTAAGTCGCCTGAGCGGGCGGCGGCTATCATACCTGCATCTTCTGATACGGGGATAAATGCACCCGAAAGTCCGCCAACATAAGAGGATGCCATCACACCGCCTTTTTTAACCGCGTCATTAAGCATTGCAAGGGCGGCGGTAGTACCGTGTGTGCCGCAGGTCTCAAGTCCCATTTCTTCCAAAATGTGTGCTACCGAGTCGCCTACCGCAGGGGTGGGCGCCAAGGATAAGTCGACAATGCCAAAAGGAATACCTAAACGGCGAGATGCCTCAGTTCCAACAAGCTGACCCATACGGGTGATTTTGAATGCAGTTCGCTTAATAATTTCAGCAAGCGCGCCAAGGTCGCCGTCAGGGCATTTTTTAAGCGCCGCCTGAACAACACCGGGACCCGAAACCCCTACGTGAATTACACAGTCAGGTTCGCCCACACCGTGGAAAGCACCTGCCATAAAAGGGTTATCCTCAACAGCGTTGCAGAATACCACCAGCTTTGCACAACCGATACAGTCACGGTCAGCGGTGATTTCGGCGGTTTCACGAACTATCCGACCCATAAGCTTTACGGCATCCATATTAATACCCGCCTTAGTAGATCCAATATTAACAGATGAACAAATATTATCGGTAACCGAAAGAGCTTCAGGAATGGAGCGGATAAGTGCTTCGTCACCTGCGGAAAAGCCTTTATGAACTAATGCAGAATAGCCGCCGATAAAGTTGACTCCTGTAGTATCTGCTGCTCTTTGCAGCGCCTTTGCATATTTAACGGGGTTACCGCCTGATGCAGCTACCAACATAGCTATAGGTGTTACCGAAATACGCTTATTTATAATGGGTATACCGTATTCCTTTTCAATATCCTCACCAACACGCACAAGATTGCCAGCTAAGCGTGTGATTTTGTTGTAAATCTTCTCGCAAGCCTTATCTGCATCAGCATCGGCACAGTCAAGTAGAGAAATACCCATTGTAACAGTTCTTATATCAAGATTTTCTTCGGAAATCATATTTATGGTTTCCATTATATCGTTAATATTAATCATTTGGAAATACCTCTTAAATACGATGCATTGAATTAAAAATATCCTCGTGCATAACACGGATATCAAGAGCCTTTTGCTCACCGAGTTTCTTCATTTTATCCGAAAACTCTGCAAAAGTACAGTTAAGTGACTTGATTTCTGTAAGCATTACCATAACAAACATATCCTGAAGCACCGACTGTGTTATATCCACAATATTTGCATTACATTCTGAACAAACAGCACTTACTTCTGAAATGATGCCTACGGCATCCTTTCCTATTACAGATACTACGGTTTTCATAAATATCCCTCTTTTAAATTTTTCTATAGCCATTTTAACATATTATGGCCGCGATATCAATTCTATTTTTGTTTTTTAAGGATAAAACGTATAATATTTTGCCAAAATAACTATAGGTGATAGTATGATTGAATCCATATGGCAAAAAAGCATCAAATTGCCTGAATTCCCAAAACTAAAGGGCAACAAAAAAACCGACGTGCTGATTATAGGCGGAGGTTTGGCAGGAATTTTGGCCGCATTTTTTCTGAGTCAAAAGGGGATAGACTATATCCTTGTAGAAAAAGAGAATATATGCGGCGGAACAACTAAAAACACCACAGGTAAAATTACATTTCAGCACGGTTTTATTTATGATAAGCTGATAAATTCCTGCGGTATCGATACTGCAAAAATGTATTTAGAAGCCAACCGCGAAGCTTTTTTAAAATATCAGGAATTAGCAAAGGAAAATCCTTGCGATTATGAACTTAAAGATAATTACGTTTATTCCCTTTCCGACCGCAAAAAAGCAGAGCGAGAGGTTATGGCTTTAGATAAAATCGGTTATAAAGCGGAATTCTGCGAAAAAACAGAGCTTCCATTGAAAATTGCAGGTGCGGTAAAATTCCCTCGTCAGGCACAGTTTAACCCCTTAAAGTTTGTATCACAAATAGTAAGGAGGCTGAATATTTATGAAAATACGCTTGTTACTGAATTGGGCAAAAATTTTGCCCTTACCGAAAGCGGTAAAATAACAGCTGAAAAAACAGTAGTAGCCACTCATTTTCCCTTTTTAAACAAACATGGTAGTTATTTTTTGAAGCTTTATCAGCACCGTTCCTATGTTTTAGGGCTAAAAAACTCTCCAACCTTTAGCGGAATGTATGTCGATGATGAGAAAACGGGTCTAACCTTTAGAAATTACGGTGATTTGCTTCTTTTAGGGGGCGGCGGTCACAGAACAGGTAAGCCGGGCGGCAATTGGAACGAGCTGAGGGCCTTTGCAAGAGTGAATTTCCCCGAAGCGAAAGAAGAATATCATTGGGCGGCACAGGACTGTATGAGCCTTGACGATATGCCTTATATAGGTAATTATTCTAAAAATACTCCAAACTTATATGTGGCAAGCGGCTTTAACAAATGGGGTATGACAGGTACTATGACCGCAGCAATGCTGATAAGCGATATGATAAGCGGAAAGAATAATAATTATCTTGAAGCTTTTAACCCCTCAAGAAGCATTTTAAAGTCTCAGCTTTTAATAAACGGCTTTGAAGCCGCTACCAATTTATTGACTCCCACTAAAAAACGCTGTCCTCATTTAGGCTGTGCCTTGAAGTGGAATCCCACCGAGCACAGCTGGGATTGTCCCTGCCACGGTTCACGCTTTAATGAAAGCGGAAAAGTGCTTGAAAATCCTGCTAACGGAGATTTGAAGCTATAAAAAAGGACTGCCTCACTCGTTAGTAAGGCAGTCCCCTTTTTACTCGATCTCATTATCAGAACGTATCTTTTTTATCCATTTTCCGCTCTTTAGCCTTATTACACACCAAACAGCCTTCAGCATTTGATCGATTTTAAGAAAAAAGTATATCCAAAAAGCAGGCAAATGTAAAACGAGTCCTGCAAGTATTCCTAGCGGAATAGATGCCACCCAAAGAAAAATATTATCGGTAAGCATCAGCATTTTTGTATCGCCGCCGCCGCGGAGCACACCTTTAGTCATAATACTGTTGGTTGCCTGAAACAGGATAATAACGCTTATGGACCACATCAGCTGACGTGTAATACGCTCGGTTTCTGCCGACAGATTATAGGCATTTATCATGGGCTCGCTGATACACAAAATAATTACCGCCGCAACTAAACCGAACAGAAAGCCTAACCCTAAAAACGCATAACCCTGTCTGTTCGCTTTTTCGCGGTCGCCCATACCTAAGGTATAGCCCGTAACTATAGCTCCAGCCTGAGAGAAGCCTTGAGTAAACACAGAGCTTAGCTGCTGCGTTACGGCAGTTACCGCATTGGCGGCAACAAAGCTTTCGCCGAGTCTGCCTATAACCATTGCTACCGAGTTATTACCCAATGCTAAAATACCGTCGCTTATAAGCACTGGGATACTGATTCTTATATATTCTTTCCATAAAGCACCCACAGGCTTTAACAAATCCTTAATTCTAAATCCGATTTCCTTGTCCTTTAAGAATAAATAGCCGCAAATTACGGCAAATTCAAAAATTCGGGCAATAAGTGTACCCATCGCCGCACCTGCAACATCCATTTTAGGCACGCCGAATTTACCGAAAATAAATATGTAGTTAGCGCCAATGTTCACAAAAAATGCTACAATAGAGGTATAAAGCGGAATTTTCACCTGCCCTACATTCCTTAAAACTATGGTGCAGGTAAGGGAAAGACCTAAAAGAAAATAGGTAATAACGGAATATTTCAGGTAACGTATACCGTAAGAAATTATATCGGCTTCAGTAGTGTATATTTTCATTATCTGCTCAGGCAAAAATATAGTAGCAACACAAAATAGTAACGAAAGAGCCAGACACAGTCTTAGCATTATTGCAACTGTCTTTTTCAGCGAGAATGAATCCCTCATACCGTAGTATCGTGCCACTAAAACAGATGCGCCCATACCTATTCCCATACAGAAAATATGAAAAATACTTATAAATTGGTTGGCCAAGGATACTGCCGAAAGCTGGGTTTCGCCTACAACACCCACCATAATAGTATCCATCATATTAACGCCCGTGGTAATAAGTCCTTGCAAGGCTATGGGTATTGCAATTTTGGCTACGTTTTTATAAAAAGCTGTGTCCTTAATAATCAAACTTCTGAACATATTATTTTTCATATTAAGCATCCTTCTAAGCAATCGGGGGATGCCGAGATTATGTTAACCTCTTTTATTTCTCCGTTTAACTCCGCGGGTGAGTTTACAAAAACTCGTGAGTAGTTTTCAGTATAGCCGAGGGCCCTGCCGTTTTCACAAGTTTCAAACAGCACTTTTTGTATAGTACCTACCTGTTTTTTTAAAAACTCTGATTCGCACTCAGCTGCTGCCTCACACATAATGCGGCTGCGTCTTGATTTTTCTGCCCGTGTTACCTGTGAGGGCAAGCTGTAAGCTACAGTACCCTTTCGTCTTGAATAGGCGAAAACGTGAGCCTTGGCAAAGCCGATAAATTTAAGATACTCTACGCTCTTGCAAAATTCTTCCTCTGTTTCGCCTGCAAAGCCCACCATTATATCAGTAGTAATTGCAGCAGATGGGAACATATTACGGATTCTATTCACAAGGTCGGTGTAAAATGCCGTATCGTAATGCCTGTTCATTCGCTTTAAGGTTCTGTCACAGCCTGACTGCAAGGACAAATGAAACTGCGGGCAGAATTTAGGCTGATTTTTAAGTCGCAAGAGCATACTATCGCTTATGTGGTCAGGCTCTAATGAACCCAAACGTACACGCTTTATACCGTTAACTTCGCACACCGCATCAACAGCGTCACAAAGGTTTGTATCCTCACCCTTTCCGTAGGATGAAAGGTTAATTCCCACAAGCACAACCTCGCTAAATCCTTTAAGAGCTAACTCTTTGGCCTCTTTTTTTATATCCTCTTTAGGTTTCGAACGAACAAACCCACGTGCCGTTGGGATAATACAATAACTGCAGAAACGGTCACAACCGTCTTCAATCTTCATATATGCCCTTGTCCGTTCGGCAAAATCGGTTATATCAGGGGTGTTAAAGCGTTCTTTTGTTTCGTGAGGCAGAATTTCGCAAATTTTCTCGCCTTCATTTAAAAACCGCTCGGTAAGCTCGACCGTTTTCATTACATCTGTATTTCCAATAATAACATCAGCGTCCGACAAAAGAGCCTTTGCCTCATTGGAAAAAGCCTGCACCATACAGCCTGTGAGCACTATTACCGCATTGGGATTTTCACGGCGAAATCGGTGTAACACCTGACGGGTCTTGCGGTCGCTTTCAGCCGTTACTGTGCAGGAATTTATAACCACTGCATCAAAAGGAGTTGCTTCACTTACAGGATTATGCCCAGCTCGCATAAACGCTTCTCTTAGGCTTTGTGTTTCGTACTGATTTACCTTACAGCCCAATGTATAAAAAGCTATATTCATATTTTTTATACTTCCTCCTCAGTACGCTTCTCGATGATATATCGGGGTCTGGCCTTTACTTCAAGATACATTTTACC
>JBGVRU010000061.1:0-2052 GCA_045128715.1 Acutalibacteraceae bacterium
TGTTCGGCAGTTCCCTTAAAGGGAAGGTTACTAATTTTCTTTAGCATTGAAACCGAATCCTCCTCTGATTTTTTGTGAGTACGCTTTGGTGTAAACCGTCAAAAAGCTTTTGCTTTTCACAAGATTACATCAAGACATACGTATACTACTGTAGTATAACATATATTTTTAAATTTGAAAACCCCTTTTTACTAAAAAACGATATTTTTTTAACAATTTCACAATCTCATGCCAATTTTTATGCGATTATGTCAATTTTTTCAGGTTGCAGATATTCGCATAATGACAGCAAACCAAAAATAAGTTGAAATTTATGTCGAAACAACGTATAATAGTTGAGCTATCTATATTGAAAGGAAAAGCTTATGCAATTTAAAATTAAAATTATAAGCCTTATGCTTTCACTGCTGTTTTTATTATCCCTAATCGGTTGCAGTGATACGGAAGATGCTTATATATATTTTGAGCTTCCACATGTGCCGTCCACATTAGACCCACAAACCGCCTCCACCGATTCAGAATTGCTTATAGTAAGAAACATCCAAGAGGGGCTTTTGCGTAAAAATCAAGATGGCAAAATAGTTTGCGGGATAGCCGAAAGCTATCAAAAAGACGGTCTTACATATACCTTTACCCTGCGTAAGAATGCAAAATGGAGCAACGGTGAAAGCATTACCGCTGATGATTTCGTATTTGCATTTGAAAGAGCGGTCAATCCCGAAACAAAAGCTCCTTTTGCTTCGAGACTCTTTTCGATTTCGGGTGCAGAAGCCGTTAATAATGGCACTGCCGCTTTGGATGCTCTTGGAGTTAAAGCATTAGATAAGCATACACTCTGTATTACATTAACTACTGAGGACAAACTGTTTTTAGAAACACTGACCACCTCTGTAGCAATGCCCTGCAATGAAGAGTTTTTCTACAAAACCGCTGGTAAGTACGGGCTTTTTGCTGATGATATTTTAAGCTCCGGCAGCTACCGCATTTCACGCTGGCGTAAAGAAACCTTTGGAATAAGACTTTATAAAAATGAGGATTATAAGGGCTTTGCCCAAGCTCAGAATGCTGCCGTTTTTATCACCTGCAACAGCGATGAATCCGCTCTCAAAAAATTGCAAAAAAACAGTATAGATATAGCATTTATCGACAGTGCTTTAACAGAAGATGCTGAAAATTCAGGCCTCAAAACCTCAAAATTTCAGAATATTTGTTGGGTGCTCACTTTAGGCAAAGATTTCTCAGACAATATGCGTAAATCTCTTGCTATGATGGTTGGCGGCGATATTTATGCCAACGCCCTACCTATAGGTTATAGCACTGCAACCTCCCTCTTCCCAGCCGACCTTAACAGCAATGTCACCTCTACCGGTATGACAGTTTATGATGCTGTTAAAGCGAAACAGCTATACATTAAAGAATTGGAATATTTTGAGGATAAAAAATTTCCGTCAGATATAACACTTTACTATTATGATGACGGTAATATTAAAAATGTGGTTACCGATATTGTTGGTCACTGGCAAAGTAATTTATCGGCATTTGTTAATATAGAGGCTGTTTACGAAAGCTCACTTCTAACCCCTCAGATTATTGACCAAAGCTATAAAATGGCGATATTCCCTGTAAGAGCCGATAACGCCAACCCTGCAGAATATCTAGAAAAGTTTGGTATCACCTATAACGATGAAGATTTAACCACAGTCCAAACTAATTTGCTTAAATCAAACACAATAATCCCGATAATCTTCCAGAATACCGTTATATCCTACTCCCCCGCCCTTAGCTCAGTCTCAACCGAACTCGGCAACGGTTATATCGATTTCGCATTTATAGTTAAAGAAGAATAAAAAAACAAACAAAATGAGCTGTCTCACTAATTTAAGTGAGGCAGACCTCTTTCCATCATTATTAATCTCACCCTAATTTCAAGTTTTTTGTTGACAAATTCCATTATTTATTATATAATAACCAAGCTGTGTGAAAATCAAGTTAAAACAAACTTGATAAAACTAACTATCAAGGTGTGGCGCAGTTGGTAGCGCACTAATTCGG
>JBGVRU010000062.1:0-17173 GCA_045128715.1 Acutalibacteraceae bacterium
ATGTGAAAACACATACAATTTGCATTAAATGCAAATTCCAACCTTAATGAAATCATAAGTTGCTTGTCAATATTATTGACAAGCGGCAAATGTATTTGCCGAAAAACAATTATAATTGTTTTTCTACTACTTATGATTATAAATAGGTAAGGCTTAAGAAGGGAAAGAGAAAAAGTTTAAATAAAATTGCTAGCGGCACTGTTCACTAAAAACGGAATTGCAAGTGATTTTGTTCGAAACCTCTTTTTGATTTTTGCATAGAAAGGAATGGTCATAAATATGAAAATAGCTTTAATAGCTCACGATAAAAAGAAAGATGACATTATTGAGCTGGCAAAAAAATTCAGAGAAGTATTAAGCGGACACCAGCTCTATGCCACAGGCACTACGGGAACGCTTATTATGGGCGAAACAGGTCTTGCCATTCACCGTATGAAAAGTGGTCCTTTGGGCGGTGATCAGCAGATAGGTGCAATGTTGGCAGACGGTGATATGGATCTTGTGATATTTCTAAGAGATCCGCTGACGGCTCAGCCGCACGAGCCTGATGTATCTGCGCTACTTAGACTTTGCGATGTGCAGAAAATTCCGCTTGCAACAAATATAAGTAGTGCAAATATAATGCTTGAAGCACTTCGGAGTAAAATATATTTTGAATAAAATAAAACCCTCCCTGAGAGAGACTCTTCGTAAAGAAGTTGTTTCTCTCGGTTTTTTATCTATAAAAAATAAATGACACATTGCACAAACGTTGTGAAAGTGTCATAGTGGGTTACATACTTCAAATTTTACCTATTTCCAAAACAAAAATAATAAGTGACATTGTGGGACCTGTCTCACAATGTCGCTCGCCGAAAGGCGAATAAAACTGAGGCACCTTCCTTACGGAGGGTGTCTCAAAAAGAGCAAAGTTGTTAGCGAAGTTTTATCCTAACACATAAACTATTCGGTTAGAACGGCATCGCATTTGTATATACAAATGCTTTATTGAGCAAAAGCCCAAACCTACTAACAACAAAAAAAGAGAAGACTCATTTGTATTTTGAGCCTTCTCTTTCTTTTTACCTGTATAATGATTATAGACTGTCGAAACACTAATAAGTGTTTCGACAAGCCGATTTTATCGGCTTTGGCAAAATCAAATTTGCAAAAATTTAATTTTGCCTATATTCATTGCAATGGGCACAGACAAATTTTCATCGAAAATTTGTGACCAAATCAAAGATTTGGTGTCGAAATAGTGTAGATTCACACTATTTCGACTTTCTATAACCGTTATAGTGATATGCTGACTAAAGTCAGTGTGATATTGAAACCCTGCGGTTTCAGTTTTATTATAGCTTATATCAATTTTTAAGCCTTTGCAGTCTTTTTTGCCCTGAGTCTTTTCCAGATAACCCAAAGAGGACCTGCGATAAAGAGGGAGGAAATACCGCCCGAAACAAGGCCGAATGCCATAGGAATAGCAAAGGTACGAAGGCTCTGTAAACCGAATAGCTCGGAAACAATAACGATTGTAATAACCGCAAGGAATGTTGTAACAGTGGTTATTACATTTCTCTTAAAGGTCTGATTAATACTGTCGTTAACAAGCTCGCCGATCTCACCCTGCGGATTAAAGCGTCTGTTCTCACGGACACGGTCATAAACAACGATAGTATCGTTAAGTGAGTAACCTAAAATGGTGAGTACAACTGCCATATAGTTAGAGTCGATCTGAAGACCGAAGAATACGCAAGTGAAGAAGGTAATAAGCACATCAAATACCAGCGCCACAAGAGCGGTAAGGGCAGCCGAAATACCGCCTATCTTTCTAAAACGGAAGCCAACGTAAATTACAACCAAAACAGCGGTAATTATTACAGCAACCAAGCTCTTGAGTAAGAAAGTACCCGCAAGAGTAGGGCTTACTGAGGTTGAGTTGTAAACGGTGATTTTATTATCCTTAAACTTCTCAGTAAGGGTTTTGGTAAGAGCTTCCTGATCTTCAGCAGAAAGAGCATTTTTACCCACAAGAGAAATTTCAAAGGTTTTTGTGTCGCCTGCGATAGAGGTGCTCTTTGTGAGCTCAAACTTGGGCTCAAGCTTTTCGTCAACAACTGCTTTGATATCAGCATCCTTAAGCTCGCCTGTGTAGGAATAGGAAATTTTTGTACCGCCGCGGAAGTTGATATCAAGATTAACACCGAAGATACCAGCCACTACAGCGCCTGCTAAAAATATAACAGCATAAACTATAATTACCTTTAAAAAGGCCTTATTAAAATCTATTTTACGCATTTTTCTTACCTCCGTATAAAGCGGGTTTTCTGAAGGGCTTTAACTGAGAAATGCTCTTTAACATAAGCTTGGAAGCAAGAACACCCATAATAAGATTAAATATTGTACCTACTAGCAAGGTATAACCGAAGGAGTAGATAGCGCCTGTAACCTGTGAGCCGAAGAGTGACATAAGGGGTGAGAAGATTTTTGCAAGTAAGCTATCGGGAGTACCGAAAGCGCCCATGAGCACAACGGATACAATAATAATGGTAACGTTACCGTCAATAACAGCGCTGAGACTGTTCTTAAAGCCGCTGTCAATAGCGCCGTCAATGGTCTTACCCTTTTTGAATTCGTCACGGATACGTTCTGCGGCAATAACGTTACAGTCAACACCAACGCCGACAGAAAGAATAATACCTGCAATACCGGGGATTGTAAGAGTAAAGCTGTCTGCACCGCCGAAGTAGCCTGAAATACAAGCGATAGAGCCTGCAAGCTGACCTAAAAGCGCAATTGCGGCAATAACACCGTTAAGGCGGTAAAGAGCTATCATAAGTAAGCAAACGAGAGCAAATGCTATTGAGCCTGCGATAAGCATAACTCTTAAAGCGTCAGAACCAAGAGTAGGAGAAATAACCTGAAGCTTGCTGTCATCTACAGTTAAAGCAAAGGGAAGAGAGCCTGCGTTGATTTTGTCAGCCAACTCTTTTGCAGCCTGAGCGCTTTCCATGCCGCTTATCATAGCTTCGCCTGTGGTTATAACCGCGTCTACTCTCGGAGCAGAAATCATAGTTTTATCCATCCAGATAGAGATTATTGAGCCTTTAAGTCTTGAAGTGGCAGCACTGAATTTGGTTGCACCCACATCCGTAAGCTCAAGAGATACAATAGGCTCGTTAGTTTGCTCATTAAGAGCAGCTTCAGCCTTTTTGATATCTGTTGCACCGCTTAAGATAACGGTTTCGTTTGACTCACCTTCACAGAAGGTAAGGAGGGCGGTTTCGCCCAATTCCTGTACAGCTGCTGCGGCATCAAAATCGCTCTCATCTGCTGCCCAAGGGAAACGAACAATTATCTGGTGGTTATCCGCATCGGTGTAAACCTCATAATCGGTTATGTTTTTGTTTACCATACGGGTTTCGATAATGGCTTTTGCAGCGTCCATATCTTCATCGGTAATATCAACATCTGCTTTATCAGGTGAGAAAACGGCTTCAACACCGCCTCTTATGTCAATACCCCAACGGATATCCTCCGCTCCTTTTACATAAACATTTTTAGTATCGCCGTAGTAGTTTTCAATTCCGAAAAAGGCAGTATATGTAAGCGCCAAAATCAGAAGGAAGACTACAAAAAACACCGGCTTGCCTATTCTTTTGGACTTCATTGGCAAATCCTCCAACTTTTATGTACTTAAATTCCACTATATAGTGGAATATACCTTAACATTATACATAAAAAAAGCTCTAAAGTCAATAACGATAATTTATAAGTCACCAACAAAAACTTTCAATTCAATTTTTTGTTAGATGTAAATTTTTTAGAGTCTAATTTTCTACTATCAGCTTTTCAAGTACAGCATAGCGCACGGCTGTGCAAAGCACAACAGAGGCCGTTTTTATCTCATCAACAGAGGGGTATGAGGGCGCTATTCTGAGGTTACTATCCTTAGGGTCGTTGCCGTAAGGATAGGTAGCTCCTGCAGGGGTTAAAATCATACCTGCATTTGCGCAGAGCTGTTCAACTCGCTTAGCGCAGCCCTCGGGAACATAAAGGCTTATGAAATATCCGCCCTTTGGCTTGGTCCAATGAGCAACCCCTGTATCCGCTAATTGATTATCCATTTCGTTTAAAACTGCCTCGAATTTAGGACGCAGAATATCCGCGTGCTTTTTCATATGCTCCTTAACATCGTCTAAATTGTGGAGCAAACGTGCGTGGCGAAGCTGATTAAGCTTATCAGGACCGATGGTCTGATACTTCATTCTGCCCTTTAAAAGTGCTACATTGTTGGGGCTTGCCGCCTCTGCCGCAACACCTGCTCCTGGGAAGGTAATTTTTGAGGTTGAGGTAAAGATGATAGGTAAATCAGGATTACCTGCTTTTACACATTCGGTGTAGATGTTAAGCAGCTTATCACCCTCGTCATATAAATCGTGAACAACGTAAGCGTTATCCCAGAAAATGCGGAAATCACCTGCTGCAGGCTTTAATGCTGCCATACGGCGAACAACAGCATCGCTGTAGGTGGTGCCTTCGGGGTTGGAGTATTTCGGAACACACCAAATACCCTTTACCTTTTCGTCCTTTACCAATTCTTCAACTACATCCATATCAGGCCCCTCGGCTGTGGTAGGTACTGGGATAAGCTGGAAGCCAAAGTATTCGGTAATGGCAAAGTGACGGTCATAACCGGGGACGGGGCATAAGAATTTAAGACCGTCCTGTCTGCCCCAAGGCTCGCCACCCATACCGTGAGTCATTGCCTGAGCTATAGTATCGAACATCATATTAAGAGATGAGTTACCGCCAACGATGATTTGGTCAGGCTCAAGCTCTAAAATGCTGGCAAACAGGTTTTTAAGCTCTGTAAGACCGTCAAGACCGCCGTAGTTGCGGCAGTCTATTCCGCTAATGTTTTTAAAGCCTGTGTCATTGCCCACTAAATCGAACATTTTTTCACTTAAATCCATATTGTCAAATCCGGGCTTACCTCTTGACATATCAAGTGATAAATGCATTGAGCGTAATTGCTCGTATTCAGCTTTAACGGCTTTAAATTCTGCCGCAAGCTCCTCTTTATTCATTTCGTAGTAATTGGACATTTATATAACCTCGTGAAAATTATTTAATTGCTTTGGTTTCTATTTCCTCAACCGCCATTGCTATAAAGTCTGCAGTATTCATAGCACCAAGGTCGCCGTCTTCACCCCTGCGGCGAACAGAAACGGCTCCGTTTTCAACCTCGCTGTCACCAATAATAAGCATATAAGGTGTTTTCTGCAGTCTGGCCTCTCTGATTTTGTAACCGATTTTCTCATTGCGGTCATCTAATTCTACACGCATACCCTTTACTTCAAGCTGCTTTTTAACATCATAAGCATAGTCGAGGTGACGGTCGGCAATGGGGAGGATTTTAACCTGAGTAGGAGCGAGCCATAAGGGGAAAGCACCGGCATACTTCTCAATAAGAAGTGCCAATGTTCTTTCATAGCAACCGATAGAGGTACGGTGAATAATATAAGGATTTTTCTTAACGCCGTCACGGTCAACATATTCCATACCGAATTTTTCAGCCAACATCTGGTCTATCTGAATGGTGATAAGGGTATCTTCCTTACCGTAAACATTCTTAATCTGAATATCAAGCTTAGGTCCGTAGAATGCAGCCTCGCCGATACCAACCTTATAAGGAATCTCAAGGTGGTCAAGGATTTTCTTCATCATATCCTGAGCCTCTGCCCATTGCTCGGGTGTGCCGATATATTTTTCGGTGTCGCTGGGGTCCCACTGTGAGAAGCGGTAGGAAACATCCTCATAAAGACCTAGGGTTTTGAGCATAAATATGGCAAGCTCTAACGAGCCTCTGAATTCGTCCTCCAGCTGCTCAGGTGTACAAATCAAGTGGCCCTCGGAAATAGTGAACTGACGCACACGAATAAGACCGTGCATTTCGCCTGATTCCTCGTTACGGAAAAGGGTTGAGGTCTCACCGTAGCGAAGTGGCAAATCCCTGTAAGAACGGGCACGGTTTAAATATGCCTGATACTGGAACGGACAGGTCATGGGACGGAGCGCAAAGCATTCCTTTGTTTCGTCATAAGGGTCGCCTAAAACGAACATACCGTCTAAATAATGGTCCCAGTGACCTGAAATTTTGTAAAGGTCACGCTTAGCCATAAGAGGAGTTTTTGTGCGGAGCCAGCCTCTTCTTTCCTCCTCGTCCTCAACAAAGCGCTGAAGAATCTGGAGAATTTTAGTGCCCTTAGGAAGCATAATCGGAAGTCCCTGACCGATACAGTCAACCGTTGTGAAAAGCTCTAATTCTCTACCTAATTTGTTGTGGTCACGCTTTTTAGCCTCCTCAAGCATTGTAAGATGTGCTTCTAATTCGCTAGCCTTCGGGAAAGCAGTACCGTAAACTCGGCAAAGCATTTTTTTGCTGGAATCGCCCCTCCAATAAGCGCCTGTAGCAGAGGTAAGCTTAAACGCCTTTACAGCGCCTGTGCTCATAAGATGAGCGCCTGCGCAAAGATCGGTGAAATCATCCTGTGAATAGAATGAAATATCCTCGCCCTCGGGAATACCCTCGGCCAATTCTACCTTATAATCTTCGCCTTTATTCTTAAAATATTCAATAGCCTCGTCTTTTATCATTGTGAAACGTTCGAGCTTAATATCCTCTTTAACGATTTTCTTCATCTCGGCTTCGATTTTTGAGAGGTCATCGGGAGTGAAGCTTTCTTCTACATCAAAGTCGTAGTAAAAACCGTCATCCACGGCAGGACCTATAGCTAATTTTGCATTCGGGAAGAGACGCTTTACCGCCTGAGCTAAAATATGAGATGCAGTGTGACGGAATGTCCATCTGCCGTATTCATCGTCAAATGTTAAAATTTCAAGAGAGCAGTCTTCATAAAGCTCTGTTCTAAGGTCTGCATTTTCACCGTTTATTCTTACAGCGCAAGCAGCCTTGGCGAGTCCCGTACTGATTTCCTTTGCTACTTCATAAGCGGTTATGCCCTTTGGAAATTCCTTTACAACATCGCCCTTTAGTGTTATTTTAATCATTTATTCTACCTCCAAGTTTAACATCAAAATAAAAAACCGTCCTGAAAGACAAAGCTAGTCTTTCGGGACGGAGTAAAATATACATTCTCCGCGGTTCCACCCGCATTCCGTCTTAAAAAAGACGGCACTCTTTGGCCCTTAACGCAGGCTCTACGTCTGTGTTGCTACCCACAGCACTCAAAGGTGGTGTTCATTTTCTGTGTTTCTTAGCAGGCTTCCAGCCAACGACCTACACTCTCTTAAAGAAACATTGGAAAACTACTGTCCTTTTCAACATTTTACTAATTAAATATAATACAGCTTACCTAAAATATTGTCAAGTGTTTTTTACACACCTTTTTAATTTTGCTTTTTCCTAATAACCGCAAAATAGGTTATTAGTTCGGCTATAAAGGTCAGTGTCCATGAAACGGGGTAGGACATATAAAGGCTGGCTACGGTGTGAAAAGCAGGAATCCTGAAAACAGTGAAAACCCAAAGAATTCGCACACCGCAAACACCTAAAATAGTTATTATCATAGGTTGGAGGGATACACCCATTCCTCTTATAGCTCCTGTGGTTACATCCATAGCACCGCAAATAAAGTAAGAAAGACATATTATAGCAAGCCTTGTCATACCTACAGAGATAGCTTCGGGAGAGTCGGTTATATAAATCCCCAAAAGCTGTTTGCCGAAAGCAAAGCAGATAAAACCTAAAATGAGTCCTGTAAGAGCGCCGCATAAAAGGCAGGTTTTGAATACTCTTTTGGCGCGCCTGTAATTTTTTATACCGATGTTTTGTCCTGTAAAGTTGAGCGCAGTCTGGTGAAAAGCATTCATAGCAGTATAAACAAAGTTTTCAATATTCATAGATGCCGCACTGCCTGATACGACTATTTCGCCCAATGAATTAACAGAGGACTGTATTATAACATTGGAAAAAGAGAACATTGAGGACTGTATACCCGCAGGAATGCCTATGCGTATAAATTCCAACAGAGGAGTTTTATGAATTTTCATTTTATTAAGGTTGAGCTTACAGCTATCGGTTCTGCGCATAAGAGCATAAACCGAAAGAATCGCCGACAGAAATTGCGAAATTGTTGTAGCCAAAGCAACACCTGCAACATCCATATCAAATAATATTACAAAAATAAGGTTAAGTAGCACGTTTACTATGCCTGCCAGACTTAAAAATATAAGAGGAGACTTAGTATCCCCTGCGGCGCGCAATATTGCGGAGCAGAAATTATATACCATAGTGGCTACAATACCGATAAAGTATATTTTGAGATATATTGTGGAGAGCGGTAGCACTTTAGTGGGTGTGCCCATAAGCTTTAAAAGAAAGCCTGAGCCAAAGAAACCTACAACCGAGAGAAAAACGCCCACTATAAGAGATAAGGGAAGTGCTGTATGCACTATTCGGAATGTTTTCTCCTTATTGCCTGCGCCTATGCTCTGAGCCGCCGTTATGCCACAGCCTACCGAAAGGCCGATAAAAAGGTTGATGATAAGATGAATAAGCGAGGATGTAGCGCCAACCGCCGCAACCGAAAGGCTACCGCAAAATCTACCTACTACAATAAGGTCTGCAGTGTTAAAGCAAATTTGTAAAATATTCGTTAGAATGATAGGAACAGTATATGCTATAACACTTCCGAAAATCGGACCTGTCAGCATATTTACATCCTTGATTTTTGGCATCCTAATCACTTCCTAAAACCGTGTTAAAAAAAGTTCAACTATAAAAACCATTGCACAGGAGCATACTGCCACACCGAAGAGGCTTACCTCGAAGTATGAAAGCAAAATGCCGACAATCAGCGCCGCCAAGCCCGACCACATACTATCGGTAGCTTCAATTATAGCAGGAAAGGTCATAACAGCCAAGGTTACGTAGGGCACATAATAAAGAAAAGAGCGGAGCGTTTTGTTTGTTATTCTTTTGCGTATGAGCGTGAGTGGTAAAAGCCTTATAAGATAAATTACCGTCGCCATTATAAAAATATACGCATATATATTATGCTTCATTCTTTTCGCCGTCCTTTCGGGCTTCATCATCATCCACGGGGAAAAGAAAAGCCGCTAACAGAGATATTACAACGGTCAGTATAATAACACGCATGCCCTCGCTGATTTCGCTTATTACGGGGAGAATTTTAAAAATAAGACTAGAAGCCATTGAAATAATAACAATACCTGCAATTATATTATTTTTTCTTGCAGGGGGTATAATAATCGCTAAAAACATACCGTAAAGCCCAACACTTAAAGCACTAACGATGCTTTGTGGCAAAATATTGCCCATTATAACTCCCAAAAAAGTGCCGAGCGACCAGCCTGGTATTGAAACGGTCATAGCGCCGTAGTTATAAAACGGATTAAGTGTACCTTTTACTGCAATCGAAATACCGAAAACCTCGTCGGTAACATCAAAGGCAATAAGACTGCGGTGCAGTGTTGAGGTTTTTGGTGACAGCTTCTGACTTAAAGCGCAGGACATAAGCAAATATCTTGCGTTAACTATAAGCTGTGTTAACGCCATTTCCAAATAGCTTGCATTCTCACTTATAAGCGAAAATGCGGCATATCCGCCTGCCGAAGCATTGGTAAGCCCTGCGGCAAGCATTGCTTGAAATGCGGTAAGCCCTGCATTTTTCGCTGTTATTCCTAATGTAAAGGCTACTGCGAAATAGCCCAAAGCTATGGGTATACCGTCCCTTATCCCTTTTTTATACCATTTAAGATTTTCTGTCAATTTTATCACCTTTAACATTGTACCGCTTTGAAAATAAAAGTCAACCTTGAATTAATGTTTATCCCACTAAACGAAACCCCCTCTACCGTTTGGCAGAGGGGGTTATTAGCAAATTAGTTTTTAAGTGGACTTTCTTTATTCGATTTAGAAGCCTTCACAACAATAGCGCAAAGGGGAATAAGTGCTAAAACGTTGGGGATAACCATAAGGTAATTGAAGAAATCTGTAAGCTCCCAAACAAGGTCATTCGATAGAAGTGTGCCAAGGAATATAAACGCAATAGCAATTACCGAGTAAATGATATTGGCAAACTTGTTGTTTTTGAAAAGATATTGAACATTGATTTTACCGAAGAAGTTCCAGCCGATGATGGTTGAGAAAGCAAAGAACAAGAGGCAGATAGCAACAAATATGTTACCGATAGAAGCACCAAGCTCTGCGCCGAAAACAGTTCCCATAGCCTGACCTACAGCCATCTGCATTGCACTTGTTTTGGAAACAATAGCTGCAGCGCCCTGAGTTGCTACGGAATAAGCTTCACCTGTGAGATTTGCCAATATACCGTCGCCAGCGAAAAGGGAAGAAATCACAACCAAAGCGGTCATGGTAAGAACTATAAAGGTATCAATAAATACGCCTGTCATAGCAACAACACCCTGATCGTGGGGCTTATCAACATTTGCCTGAGCGTGTGCGTGAGGGGTAGAACCCATACCTGCTTCGTTAGAGAAAAGACCTCTCTTAGCACCTTGGCTGATAGCAGTTTTAATAGCATAACCGATACCGCCGCCGATTAAAGCATCAGGGGTAAAGGCATACTTAAATATCATACCAAAGGTTTCGGGAACATACTTAATTCTTATAATAAGAACAAAGATACCGCCGAGCAAGAAAATAACAGCCATAATGGGAACAAGCTTTTCGGTAACAGAAGCCAAACGATTGATACCGCCGATAAAGATAAAGGCAGAAACAACAGCTAAAATAACACCTACTATCCAACCGTCAATACCAAAAGCAGTATTGCAGGATTCTGCAATAGAGTTGGACTGCACCATAGAGCCCATAAAGCCTAATGCTAATATGATAGCAATAGCAAAGAAGCCGGCTAAAATTTTACCGAAAACACCCTTGTAAGCCTTCTTTATGTAGTAAACAGGGCCACCGTGAATTTCGCCGTTTTCGTCAGTGATGCGTGTATCCTGAGCGAGAACGGCTTCAGCATAAATTGTAGCCATACCGAGGAATGCAATTACCCACATCCAGAAAATAGCACCGGGGCCGCCCACTAAGATAGCGCCAGAAGCACCGACGATGTTACCTGTACCTACCTGAGCCGCAATAGCGGTGGCTAAGGCCTGAAAGGACGAAAGACCGCCTGCCTGCTTGCCGCCGAACAGCTTTATTCCGCCGAAAACTCTTTTAAGACCTTCACCAAAGCAACGAATCTGAACAAATTTTGTTGCAAAGGTAAAGAAAAGACCTGTGCCTACGAGTAAGATTATAAGAATATAATCTGATAAGTAGGCGTTGACCTTCTGCACAATAGGCAGAATGAATTCTGTAATTTTTTCCATTTTTATATCTCCTCTAAAATAAAAATATAAAATTAAAAAGAGATTACGCCAAAAGCGCAATCTCTTAAAAAACAAAAGAAAAATAGCCCTTAAAAAAGGTTATTTAAAACTTTGTCCTTTTGCCTGAGAGATTAGCGCATTTACGCTTTGCACCTTCGGCACCCGTTTTGACTTCGGGATTCTCCAAAGCTCTATCCACTTACAGTCTTTATTTCCTTAGAAACGCCTGAGAGTGTTACTCCTTCGGCAGCATTGCTTTTCCTGCAAGCATCATATAGAATTTTTAAATTGTTGAGGCTATTTTAACACACTAAAGTATTAAATTCAACAAAAAAAGCAAAAATTTTCAAATTTGTGTGCTATTAACCTATTTTTTTACAGTCTGCCCCTGCCTCTTTGGATATTTCGTATATAGAATTGTGGCAGGTGAACATTATAACCTGTGTTTTCTCAGAGTATTCCTTTAAAAAGCTAACCGCAGTTTTCATTCTGCTGTCATCATACTGCGTGAGCGCATCGTCAAGGAAAATCGGAAGACTATCGCTATCGTCCTGCATAAGCTCAGCTAAAGCAAGGCGCATACTTAAATACGCCTGATCGGCAGTACCGCTGCTGAGATAATCTATTTCGTGGCTACCAAATACATCCTTTTTTTCTACATTTATATAAAGCTCTTTTGAAATACTCATACTGCTGTATTTATTATCGGTAAGCCCTTCAAAGAAGAGGCCTGCCTTTTTTTCTAAAACCGAACCGTAGCTTCTTCTGACCTCTGCAAAGCTTTCGGTAAGAACAGCGGCGGCAATATCAAGGCAAAGGCAAAACTCTTTTTGCGAAGCGGTCGTTTCCATAAGAGCGTTAAGCTGTTTTTTAAGCTGTTCGGTGTCTTCCGTACCTGAAAGGGCAGAACGTAGCTCTGCTGTGAGAGCGGCAATTTCGGATTTGCGGTCGGTAATGTGGGAGATGAGCTGTTCATATTCGGCTTTGAGCTGACCAAAATCCTCAGAGAGACTAAGACTGCTTTCCTTAATATTTGCAAGCTTTTTCTCTGCCTCCTCATAAGAAATGCCGTTTAAATCGTTAAGAATAAAATTAAGCTGTTGCTTTAATTCTTTTTGCTTTGCGGATTTGTTAGAAATTTCATCTAAAGAGGCGAGTATTTCCTCGGTACTTTCGGCAGTGCGGTATTTTGAAAACTGCTCAGATAAGGTTTTTTCTTCTGCACTTCTTTCTTGCTCAAATACGGTAAGCTCGGCGCGGCTTTCGGTTAAAAGCTGCTGCTGATTTTCAATTACGGCGGCACTGCTGTTAAGGGCGGCAGTAATAGCTTCAAGCCTTATTTTTACATCAAATATTTCTTTCGAAATGCGGTTTGCTTCAGCTTCGGTTGAACTTAACTGCTCTTTAAGCCTTGCTTCTGCTGCTTTTATCTTAACCTTTGCAGATTTAAGGGTTACAAGATATATCGGGCAAGCCAATGTGAAAATTGTGCCTATAACAGCACAGATAATAAAAGGAATAGTGATGCTATTTACATTCAGCAGTATTGCGGCAGCAAGAAATAATATTCCTGTAAGCAAAGCTATAAAGCCCGAGGTTGGCTTTTTATGGCCAGCATTGCTTTCACATTCGCTAAGCTTTGAATTAATTTCATTTTTTAGAACGGCATTTTTCTCGGCTTTGCTGTTAAGCTCACTTAGCTGTTTTTTAAGTCTTTCGGCAGTTTCGGGATTTGCGTCTTTTGGGGGGTTAAGTCCTGCCTCAATGCTTTTGTTAAGAAGCTCGATTTCATTTTGCTTTGCGGTTATTTTATCCTTGGCGGCCTGCACCTTGGAAATACAGAACCGGAGCTTTCTTAAATACATTTCGTCTATTAAAGAGCTATCCGCCAACCTTAAGGTTTCGTTTAAGGTATCAAGCTGCTTTTTAAGCTCTAATAACCGACCTAATTTTTCGGCATTGCGCACATCCTGCTCGGTATTTATCTTTTCTTTAAGCTCCATAGCCTTTTTGCCGAAATATTCTATCTCGTTTTCAAGTGAGGCTATTTTGTTCTTTTTTTCAGCAATAGACTTGGTTATTGCTTCATTTCTGTCAATTCGGTCTTTAATTTCGCCCATAAGCTTTATATTTTTATCGTATATGCCGGCTTTTCCGCTTTTGGACATAAGAGATAGCTTTGCCTTTTGAAGTCTGCTGTTAACAGCCTCAAAGGAAACACTTTCTTCACCTGTAAGCGCCATATTTGAAAGCTTTGAATTAAGCTCGCCCTCGGCGGCGGAATCCTTTTCAGGAAAGCCTAACTGACCGATAAACACGCTTCGCTCAAAGGCTGAAAGAGAAATACCGAAAAAGGAAATGCCAATATCACTGTTTACCGCTTGGCGAGTGCCCATATCAAGGTCGCAAAGGGTGGCTTTATCTGTAGAGTTAGAGGAACGGAATTCCTTTTCTAAACGGTATCTTTTGCCGTTGTGCTCAAAATCAATGCTGCCAGCCATCTGCGTGCCGTCCCAAGGGGTGTATTTCTGGCGGATATTTTTTGAAAGCTGGGAGGAGGCTCTGCCACTACCGTAAAACATCATTTTAATAAATGCCATTACGGTGGTTTTGCCCATTTCATTATCGCCGTAGATAACATTAAAGTTATCTGTAAAAACTAGTGTTAAATTTTTCAGTCCACCGAAGGCGTGTATATATAATGAATTAATCTTCATCGTACTTTACCTCCGTTTTAAATGCTTTAAGTCCTAAATCAAGTGCTTTTTTTATAATAAGCTTTTCTTCCTCTGTGGCAAGCTCTGCCTTTTTAAGCATTTTTTTAACAAAAATTCCTTTAAGGGTAGGCTCCTTTGAAAGCGCTTCATAGTCAATAAGGTATTCGGTACGGTTTTTAAGCTTCACAAAATAAAGCTCACCGTTTAGACGGCTTAATATTTCCGCAGTAATAATTTCAGTATCCTCGGATATTTCACCCGTAAGCTCGATTTTGTAAAGGTTATCTCGGAAATTTTCTCCGTAAGCATTTTCAAGCTGCATTAAAATAGTAGAGCTTATTTCGCTGCTGTCCTTTAAACTTCTCACATCAACCTTTTCTTCAATATGAAGTCTTTTTGATACGGGTGTAAACTTTAAGTCGCAATACTTTTTGCCAATCTCACCTATATAAACTCCTTTTTGGTCAAGCTCATCAAAGCCCTGCCCCTCAGGACAACCACAGTAAGCAAAGCTTGTGCCATCAAGCTTACCGATTTCGGTGCGCTTATGCACATGACCCAATGCAATGTAATCCATACCTGAGTTTTTAACAAACTTGGGAGTTATTGCGTTGTAGTCCGAATTAAGGTCGCTTTTGAGCTCACCGTGCTGAACTAAAATGTTAATGTAATTCTCATCGGCTTTAATTGAAAGGCTTTCCTCACCCTGCAAATAGCTGTGCTCAAAGGACCTGCCGTAAACCTTTGCTCCTATATCGTCAAAGGTTATACATTCGTCATTTATGCCTAAAACATAAAGATTTTCAGGCAGGCTGCGGTTTAAAAAGGGTGAATCGGCATTTAAGGGGTCGTGGTTGCCGGCAGCAAAAATAACCTTAATGGGAGCGGCGGTTTTGATTTTTTCAAAAACAGCGGTTATAAAACGTTCCTCTACCGTGTTAGAATCAAAAAGGTCGCCGGCAATGGCAATTAAATCTACCTTTTCGGTTATTGCAAGGTCGATTATTTTTTCAAATGTTATAAGTGTTTCAAAACGGCGTGCATCGGCATCGGCTCCTAAAAAGCTTTCGGCGGCGCCGATATGTATATCTGCGGTATGCAGAATTTTTATTTTTTCCATAAATTTAACTCCTTTAGAGTAGATATAATAATTGTACCATTTTATAAACCTCTGTTCAAGCACTAATATTTACTTTTTTCGACAAACACCGCCTTGTTTTTAGATTTGAAATATGGTATCATATATTAAAGCTTATTATCATTTGGAGAAATATATATGAGTATCTACAGTGACTTTGCGGCGGTTTACGACCGACTTATGATCGATGTTGATTATAAGGCAAGAACCGAATACCTTTTAAAGCTTTTTTCTAAATACGGCAAAAAACCGACACTTCTTTTAGACCTTGCCTGCGGCACAGGCGGTTTTTCAAATCAAATGGCGCAAAAAGGCATTGAAGTAATAGGCATTGATATGTCGGAGGAAATGCTTGGCGTTGCGAGGGAAAACTCTGTGGAAATGGCAACTGATGTGCTTTTTCTTTGTCAAAAGGCAGAGGAGCTTGACCTTTACGGAACAGTAGACGGCGCCATTTGCTGTATGGACAGCCTTAACCATATTACAGATATTAAAAATCTCAAAAAAGCAATAAGCAAGGTGTCTCTCTTTTTGGAGGAGAGCTGTCTGTTCATTTTTGATGTCAACACGGTTTATAAGCACGAAAAGGTTTTGGCAGATAATACCTTTGTTATCGAGGAAGATGGAGTTTACTGTGTCTGGCAGAATGAGTATGACAGTAAAAAACTAATAACACATATATATTTAGACTTTTTTACCGAGCAGGAGGACGGCAGCTATCTTCGTTTTGATGAGGATTTTTGCGAGCGTGCTTATACTGCCGAAGAATTAAAGGAAATTTTAGAGGCGTGCGGTTTCGAGATAGTTGATATTTTAGGCGATATGACCGAACAACCCGTTTGCGAAACCGATGAACGTGCAATTTATATTACAAGAAAAATCAGGTGACAAAATGGCAAAGCTTATAAGATGTATCACAAGTGACGGAGCTATTATGGTTTCCGCAATAGACAGTACTGATATTGTGGCAAAGGCAGAAAGCCTGCATAAAACCTCAGCAGTTGTAACGGCGGCGCTCGGAAGACTTCTTACCGCAGGCTCTATGATGGGAAATATGCTTAAAGGCGAAAAAAACAGTATTTCGGTTAAAATCGACGGTGGAGGTCCTGCGGGGGCTATTACCGTCTCGGCGGATAGTACAGGTAACGTGCGCGGCTATGCTGTAAACCCTGTTGTTGAAATTCCTTTAAAGCCTAACGGCAAGCTTGATGTTTCGGGCGCAGTAGGTGTAAACGGAAATCTCTTTGTTACCAAGGATTTGGGGCTTAAAGAGCCTTATAACGGCTTCGTGCCGATTATGAGCGGTGAAATTGCCGAGGATATAACCTCATATTATGCAACAAGTGAACAGATACCCACAGTTTGCGCTTTGGGTGTGCTTGTTGATACCGATTTAACCGTAAAAAAATCAGGCGGATATATTTTGCAGCTTCTCCCCTTTACTGAGGATGCAATTATCACCCGCCTTGAAGAAAACCTTAAAACCGTTCGCCCCGTAACCGAATTGCTCGAAAAGGGTTGGGATATTGAAGAAATTGTGCGTGATGTATTAAAGGGCTTCGAGGTTGAGGTAATATATGAGGAGCATCCCGAATATAAATGTAAATGTAGCCGAAAGAGGATAGAGGGCATTATATCTGGCTTAAGTAAAGAGGATTTAACCGAGATGGCAAACGATCCTAAGGAAACCGAAGTCAAGTGCCATTTTTGCGGTGAAACTTATGTATTTACTGCATTAGAAATTGAAAAAATAAAAAATGAAAAAAATTGAAAAAACTACTTGACAAAGCATAAAGTGTGTGGTAATATATTGTTCGTCGCCGGTGAGTATACACTCGTTAGCAAGCCAGCGAATAGACCAGACGTGGGAGCATAGCTCAGCTGGGAGAGCATCTGCCTTACAAGCAGAGGGTCACAGGTTCGAGCCCTGTTGTTCCCACCA
>JBGVRU010000063.1:0-2870 GCA_045128715.1 Acutalibacteraceae bacterium
AAGGCGGCGGAGATTTACGACGTTATAAACACTTTACCTGATGGCTTTGATACTGAGCTTACCGAACGAGGCGGCGGTTTATCCGAGGGTCAGCTTCAGAGAATTTCCATTGCGCGTGCGCTTCTTACAGATGCTCCTGTATTGTTGTTGGATGAGGCTACCTCTGCTTTGGACGAGGCTACGGAAACCAGAGTTCTTAATAATATTAAGGAAATGGAAGGCAAAACCATTCTTTTTGTAACCCACAGAAATACAAGCCTTAAGGTTTGCGATAAAATTCTGAATATAGAAAAAGAAATTTAAAATAAGCTACGGCAATAAATTACATCTTATTGTCGTAGCTTTTGCATTTTGGTATTGACAAATGCTGAAATATGAGTATAATTGTATACAATTATACGAGAGGTGACTGAAATGTTAGAGCTTTCTAATAAAACTAATCTGTTGGAACAGTCGATGTACAAATACTCTTTGCAGGATGTTGATAATCCTAATCTTTACAGAGATTTATACACTTACGAGGATATACCGAAAGTGGCTTTTAACCATCGCCGCGTACCGATGAACATGCCAAAGGAAATTTGGATTACCGATACCTCACTCCGTGACGGTCAGCAGTCGGTAGAGCCTTATACAGTAGACCAGATAGTGCATCTTTATAAATTAATGTCTAAGCTTGGCGGTCCTTTTGGAATAATTCGTCAGACCGAGTTTTTTGTTTACAGTAAAAAGGATAGAGAAGCCTTAGAAAAGTGTCAGTCTTTGGGGCTTAAATTCCCCGAAATCACCACCTGGATAAGAGCAAGCAAGGAAGATTTTAAGCTTGTTAAGGACTTGGGTATCAGGGAGACAGGTATATTGGTATCCTGTAGTGACTATCATATTTTCAAAAAGCTTAAAATGACCCGTAAACAGGCTATGGATACATATCTTGCCGCTGTTGCTGAGGCTTTTGAGGCGGGAGTAATGCCCAGATGTCACTTAGAGGATATTACAAGAGCTGATTTTTACGGTTTTGTAGTGCCTTTTGTAAACGAGCTTATGAAGATGTCTAAGGATGCAGGTATTCCTGTAAGAATAAGAGCCTGCGATACTATGGGTTACGGTGTGCCCTACAGTGAGGTAGCGCTTCCGAGAAGTGTTCCGGGTATAATCTATGGCTTACAGCATTATTCAGATGTACCGAGTGAAATGCTTGAATGGCACGGGCATAACGATTTTTACAAGGCGGTTGCCAATGCTTCTACTGCTTGGCTTTACGGTGCTTCTGCGGTTAACTGCTCACTTTTGGGAATAGGGGAAAGAACGGGTAATGTTCCGCTTGAAGCAATGATTATGGAATATGCGTCACTAAGAGGCTCACTTGACGGTATGGAGACCACCGTCATTACCGAAATAGCTGAGTACTTTAAAAATGAAATGGGCTATGAAGTTCCGCCTATGACTCCATTTGTGGGCAGAAACTTCAATGTAACCAGAGCAGGTATCCACGCTGACGGTCTTTTAAAGGACGAGGAAATTTACAATATTTTTGATACCGAGAAAATACTCGGCAGACCTGCATCGGTATCTATTAGTAAAACAAGCGGACTTGCAGGTATTGCTTATTGGATAAATAACAATTACCATTTGTCTAAAGAAAAGGCTCTTGATAAAAAAAATCCGCTTGTTATTGCCCTCAAGGAATGGGTTGATAAGGAGTATGAGGACGGCAGACAGACAGCCCTTTCAAACGGGGAGCTTGAAAAGAAGATAGAAGAGCTCTCGGGCGGACGTTTTAAAATGCTTTAAAGGAGAGAGACAGGATGTTAGAACATAAAACCGTGTCCCTTGCCGATCAGGTTTTTGAGCACTTGGAAAGTGACATTTTAAGCGGAAAATACAGCCGCGGCGAAATTCTTACCGAAAGTAAGTTGAGTGCTGAGCTAGGGGTTAGCCGTACTCCTATAAGAGAGGCTTTGAGAAGACTCGAACAGGAGCATATAATTGAGGAAACAGGCAAAGGCTCTTTGGTTATAGGCATAACAGAAAAAGATCTTGAGGATATTTACCTTATTCGCGGTAAGCTTGAAGGATTGGTGGCTTCTATGGCGGCGAAGAACCGCACTGAGGAGCAGCTTGAATTACTTCGCGAAGCATTGGAGCTTCAGGAATTTTATCTTGAAAAGAAGGATGCCGACCGTATTAAGCTTATGGATAATAAATTCCATAACAGAATGTATGAACTCGGCGGCAGTATGGTTTTTTATGATACCTTACTTCCACTTCATAAAAAGGCTCAGAAATACCGCAAGGCGTCGGTTGAAAGCAAAAGCCGCGCTGAAGCTTCGGTAGAGGAGCATCGCAGAATTTATGAGGCGGTAGCCGCAGGAGACAGTGAATTGGCTGCAAAATATGCCTGTGAGCATGTACAAAACGCATATAACCATATTAACACAAGAAAGGATAATTAAAATGGGTTTAACTATTGCACAAAAAATTATTAAAGCGCATATGCTTAGCGGTGATATGACTGTTGGTAGCGAGGTTGCGCTTAAAATCGATCAAACCTTAACTCAGGATGCTACAGGCACCATGGCTTACTTAGAGTTTGAAACAATGGGTCTTGACCGAGTAAAAACCGAAAGAAGTGTGGCTTATATTGACCACAATACTTTGCAGTCGGGCTTTGAAAATGCTGACGACCATAGATATATACAGTCGGTTTGTAAAAAACACGGTATTTATTTCTCACGCCCAGGTAACGGTATCTGCCATCAGGTTCATTTAGAGCGTTTCGGCAAGCCCGGCAAAACACTTATCGGTTCTGACAGCCATACCCCCACAGGCGGCGGTATCGGTATGCTTGCAATGGGTGCAGGCGGTCTTGA
>JBGVRU010000064.1:0-9838 GCA_045128715.1 Acutalibacteraceae bacterium
TTTTTCATTGCGGCAAGCTTTGAATAACCCTCCACTGCGCAATGAACGTCGTTTTCATAAAGGATTACGACGGTGTCAGTATCCGCTGCATAGACCACACCTGTAAAAACAGAGAGGGCCATACATAATACAAGGCTAAAGATTATGATTCTTTTACATAGTTTTTTCATTTTTCTTCCTCCATTCAGCACAGAGGACTATAATCCTTGTGCTTTACTTCATTATTTAAAACACTCTGCGCTTTAGAAGTTATCTATTACTATCCTGGGCAGCATTACAACGCACGGTTACGCGATTGCTACCGCCGGGAGTACAGGTATATAGCGAAAGATCAAATCCGCTTGTAATCATTTCTTTTGTTGCATTTTTGGGAAGAGTTTCCAACAAAACCACCTCGTAGTAATGCTCTATATTGTTTATATCGGTAAAAACAACAATATCAGCCGCTTGCAGCTCGGAAAGTCTGCCAAAGTGTGATTTATAGTTATGTGCTGCAATTACAAAATCTTTTTCATAATACGTTCCGTAATAATGACACGGCGCTTTTTTTAGTTTTGCATAGCTCCAGTCTGTCAGAACGGGCAGTTCCAAATCTAAAACAGGCACAGAAAGAATACCGATACAATCATAACCGTCTACCTTTACAGTTGCCATTTTCGTATCATTTAGCAATGGCTGTTCCGATTGTTCTTCATTGATTATACTTTGAACATCCTCAAGAAAATCTTGGGCAACATCCTTCGCATTCATATCTTCCCACCGATTGTATGCTACAAAGCCTATGGCACTCAGTATGCAAAGGACGCCAAGGAAAACACAGTTTACACCTATCCATTTACGCATTTGTTTTCCTCTTTTTCTGCAAAAGCACAATACCGGCGGCAATTAAAAGCATACCGCTAATAGCAAGCACGGGAATCGGCCATGTTAACTGACCGGTTTGTATCAGAGTAGAGGTGTTTGTAACGGTGAAAGTATATCCGTTTTGCTTATAGGTCGCGGTAAAACCTTTTGGCACGTCCACCTCTTTGATGCTGTAAGCATCGCTTTCGGGCATATCAGTGTAAGTTACCTGCCAATTGTTTTGCGCATTAAGGGTTGCCGTCTTGACTACATTTCCATTTTTAAGCAACTGAACGGTAACACTATCCGCCGCCTCAGTAGATTCATCGGTATTCCATACTTTCTTGATGGTGATAGACATGAGTCTTGCAACCTCTGTTTTTGGAGAAGCGTTCACATCATAAACATATCCTTCAGCGTTTTTGCCGGGTACTGTTACCATAAACGGAGTACAGGGAGCAAATCCCTCCACGGTTCCCGTCTGCCTGATAAAGTATAAACCTAAAGCGAGATCTTTGCAAGTTGCCGTTCCATTCTTATCGGTGGTTATTTTGATAGATGATACATTGTGTTCTAAGACATACGCATCCAATTTGATTGCAAGGGACGGATCATCAATGTTAATTCCGGAGTTTTCAAAGGCGTCGGTGTAAACGTAGCTTAAATTTCCATTCGTATTCATACGAACTGTTGCCACATAATACACGCTAAGCTCTGCACCGACGATTGGCTCTTTATCATACTGTTCCGTCAGCGTTACAGAAATAGATCCGTTCTTTTGAGGATCAAACTCCTGCGCAAAAGCTGTGAGTGAACAGCTTAGAATCAGTAATATTGTCACACACAAGGTTAGTATTCTACGGCGCATGCTCTGTGCCTCCTTCCTCTTTTTTCTTCTGCTGCACAATTTTCGGCGGCTCTTTGTACTTAACCATTAAATGAATAAAAAGTGCAAAAAGCATTGGTGCCGCAACCGCAGGAGTAACTAGTAATGGTTCCACACGAAAGGCTTCGTTAGAAACGTAAATAATCGGTTTTTCTTTAAGAGTTTCAATTCTTACACCACGCACCAAAAGGCGATGAGTGTTAATTCCATAAGGTGTACAAGTAAACAAGGTGCAGTAATCCTTGCCATCAACTATCTGCAAATTTGAAAAGTCATTAGGCTCAATTGTTTTAATAAAATCAACCTGATAGGTCAAAACTTGATCCAGTATGATTATCTGAAAGTTATCACCAATTTCCATTCGGTCAAGGTCGGTAAACAGCTTTGAGCTGGGCAACCCTCGATGAGCAGACATAACAGAATGAGTGTTCGTTCCGCCAACAGGAAGACTGCTACCCTGCAAATGCCCTACACCTTTACTTAGAACTTCATCTGATGTACCGTGATAAATAGGAAGCTCTACTCCAATACGATCAATTTTTAAATAACCAATTATACTATTATCTGTAACCTGCAATGAACTGAAATATCCCGGTAATGAGGAATAATCAATCATAGGTTGCTCAGTTTCATATAATGCTTTGTTATAGGCGTGCGCAGAGTCTAAAATTTCAGTATAATCTTCGGGTTGCAAATCTTTTAACACCGACTCATAATTTGCAATAGCGCGAGTTTGTGTTTTGCTGTTCCAATAATCACTGAAAGCCGGATATAACAAAATGCAGATACCTACCAAAAAACCCAGAGTTAAAAATATTACCGTTTTATGCTTTCTCATAGGCATCTCCTTTCTGTCATAGTACATATGGAAGGAGAGGGAAACCCCTCTCCCCATAGAACATTGCAAAATGTTAAAAATTAGTCGGTATAAACAGACATCTTTTTATGAGTAATAAGGAAAATAGCAAAACCAATAGCAAGGAATGTACCAATAGTGATCATCCAGAAGGTACCCTCAGCACCGGTAGAAGGCAACTCATCACCCTTACTATTTTGAACGGTTACGGTGGTTAAACTAAAATTCTTTTCTGCATAAACACCGTCAGTCTGTTGGATATCTGCTACCTTACCCTCTTCATTTGCAAAAACGGTAAAAATAGTAGTATTTTTATCAACTGTTAGTTTTTTATGCTCTCTTAAAGCTTTATATCCACTTGGAGGATTGGTTTCAACTAAATAGTAATCGCCATCTTTAAGACCTAAGATAACAAGACGACCGTTCACCTGAGACACTACCTCATTTTTCTGTGTTTTGCCATCAAGATACTTACTGAGGCGTTCATTCATATTGCCATTTTCATCAGTACCATAAAGTTCTCTTGCATCTTTCATAGCCGCACCGGTGATTTTCACACTTGGGCAATGAAGACTATCAACAATATAAACACCATCTATATCAGTAGGAATTACATAAACGGGTTCTTTATGTGCTTCATCTCTATAAATTTCAAAAACTGCATCTTTAAGATTATCACGGGTAACGGAATCTTCCTTAATTAAACCAATACCGTATGTTTTTGTTACAACTCTATCTCGAGCACCGGAGAAAACGTCATGAGGAGTAACCCAAGAAAGTCGAGCTGTGTTATAAAGATTTGTATCGCTTGTTTCAGCGGTTCCACCAATTGTAGCATTAGGCTCTACAGCTGCTTCATAGTAAATTTCAACAGTTTCCTGAGCAGAGAATTTTGGAGTTGGATTTTCCGGGAATTCAAGGGTATATGGGCCGGGTTTTTGAACACTATCATCACCTTCAAGTTCATGCCCCTCTACCCATGGAATAGTAATGCGAAACTCATCAAAACCAAGATGAACAAGATACCAATCGGCGTTATTTCTATTCCACTGTGTTTTATCATTACCATGGTCAGCAGTCCAAGCTTCTTCGTTAAACCATTTCCATTCACCTGTGTTTACAACCTCGCCAACAGGTAAATAATAGCCCTTTTTAAGTTCTTTGTCGCCAACCTTAACGGTAAAGGAATCAAATTCTGCCCAAATTCCCTCACCCTTAACATCGTTAACCTGATAATACTTAATAATTTGATCACCGTCATAGTTAGTTGCATCAAAAGTAATTCTGTATGTAACTAAATCGCCAATATTTGCAGTGCTTTCCTCAGCAAAAACTTCAGGAGTATTTATAAGTTCATTTTTAGCGCCTGTAGCAACCTGTTTATCAATTACGCCGGGTTTTTGGTTTTTATCAATAATTACTACTTCAGATGTAACGGAATCTATAGTTACAGCAGCACCTAAGGCACTTGTAACAAGATAATAGCCAAAGGGTAAATCCTCGAATTCTATAGTAGTTGTCGATGCAGTCATCGTATCAGTTTTGGAAACGGGAACATTCTCATCCACAACAAGCTTTGTTAAATAATCAATAAGCTCAGAGTCGTTAACGTTTTCGTTCTTGTTTATCGGTTTATTATCATTAGTTGTGGGAACATAAGTAAGGTATTGGTTTGATTCTTTACCATCTTCACCAAACAATGCCTTAAAAAGATCCGCATCGGTTTTTGCGTTAATTGAATAAGAAATACCGTTGCCTCTAGCTGAATTAGCTGCATCAAAAATTTTAAAGATTTTATATTCTTTTCCTACAGTTGCGTTATTAATGGTAATTGATCCGGTTTCGCCAGCCGCAAAAGCTGTAACGCTTAAGGAAAGCGCGAGTACCATTATTAAAATAATAGATATAAACTTTTTCATGGTAATTTTCCTTTCTTAAATAAAATTCATTTTGTGGAATCAGTAAGGCGCATAAAATAGGTCTTTACGCCGTTTTGGGAGGCCTAATCCTTTGACCTCCTTCCATTTTTGCGCCTCAAGCTAAATCCGTATACAAGCGGAGCTCCTACAAGAATTAATCCGCATAGTATATAAATTAGTGGTCCTCTACCGCCCGTACTAGGTAGTTCAGTTGTATTAGTCCAAATATACGTATTAGTAATAGTTGTTGTATAGGTTGGAACGTCAACGCTACCAACAACTGAGATGGCACCATAAGTAGGACTCCAATCTTCTGTTTCCCAACTTTCTACTACTGTGTAAACAATAATATTACCCGCTTCATCTAAATAAGGAAGTCCGTTAAAAACGGCAGTCCACTCATTTTTAAGACTAACTGTTTCGGTTCTACCCGAATCAACACCGTTTGCTAACAGTCTAATAGTAACCTGTTCCTTTTCATAAATAGAAGAGTCACCTAAAGGGCAATCCCAAAGTTTAACAACCGTTAAGGAAGTTTCCTGTTTTAGCGGTGTATTAACAATTGCGTAGCCATAGCCATCTAGCTTGACGGTGGTAGTTGTAACCGTTTTAACCATAGGGTAAAAGGTTAACGCCGAACCCGAAGTAGTTTCAGCTTTGGCATAGTTATTATTGTTTAAATCACCAATAAAATATTGTCTAGTACCTGAAGTATAATAAAGCCTTATACCGTTAGAGTTTCTTGAAGTATTAAAGTTTTGAGAATTTCCGGAAGAAGATGTTGTAGCGTTAAAATACCTATTCATATTAGTGCCTGAATAGGTCAAGCTTTGACCCGCTTGGTTTGTTAATTTAACTTTATTAGCGCTTACAGTAGAAGTCCAAAGAGCTAAATCAGAACTCTTAGCAGTAGCTTCATCCACATAACAAAGTGTATTGCCGCTAGCTGAAACTGTTGAAAGATAACCCTTTGATGTTTTTAAAAGGTATTTCTCGCCGTTTTTGAATTTTTCTGATTCAGCCCACTCCTCTACTTCATAAGTTCCGTTTTCTAACTTATTTATAGTTGGTGAATATCCTGAAATGTAGGCTTCAGAAACCGTATACTGTAATAACTCATCAGACTCAAGTAATGTTTCTGGATCAATCGCGTATTTCGGCAAATTGGTCCAAGTATACTTCCAATCATTTTCCTCACTGAGGGCGATTTCGCGTATTCTTCGAACCGTTCCGTCTGCATCGGTAACATTCAAATAAACTGTAACCGAATCTTGAGTGTGATTTTCGTTATCATCCCACTTCTTTTCAACATAAACAGAAGTGGTTTCTGTTACCCAGTTTTGTGCGTTGGTAACTATAATGTAGGCCGCTTGATTTTCCTCGTCAATTCTAAATCCGTGCAATGTAAAGCCGTGTGAAACGGGAATCTTATTTCCATTAGAATCTACCCCATCAATAATGGTGGCGCTATAAGAATTAAGTCCGTTTTTATCAAGAATTAACTGAATTACACCGTTCGACGGTGAATAGCCTGTGGCGTTCGGTGGAGCAACCTCTTTAATATAATAGGTTCTTGAAGGACTAAGGCCCCAAATAAACGCCTCGCCGTTTTCAATGGTAAATACATTTGTTGGCTCTTCGCCATTTTTATAGGCTTGCTGACTTGGCCATAAATCACAAGGATCGGTGCACTCTAAATCATTATAAAAGGCAAATTGAGCGCCGTTAAGAACTTCACGAGTCAGAACGTCCTCTTTTTGAAGTGTTAAGGAAAAACGCGGCGCAACGTTAAAGTAAATAGCGCAGTTTGACATTGAGCCACCGCGTTCCAAATAAAGAATGGTTAGTGTATGTTCGCCGGGTCCAATTCCGCTAAGGGTTCCTGCGCTCCTACCGTTTACACGAACTTCGCCTGTTGAGAAGTTAATTTCGCCCTCTGCCGCTTGGTGAATACCACCAAGGTCAAGCGCAACCTTGCCGTCAACAAGAATCCAAACGTCATCATCGCCTGCAAACTTAAAGTTCATATCATTACCGTAGAGGTCTTTATTACCGTATTCCCCATTTGGTAGTTTTTCACCCGGAACATCGGAAAGACCAAATAGCACATCAACGCTCATTCCAAACCAAAGATTTGATTTAACTTGAGTTGTTGAGCTACCATCGGAATTGTAACGAGCATCATAAGTATAATGTAATACGCCTGAATATTCCCCGTTTTCGCCTGCATAGCTATAGGTCTTTATTGTTTGCTCATTTGTATTTTCATAAGGAGAGTTAAGGGGTAAAAAGTCGGAATATTTACCTGAGTCATTATTATTGGCCGAGTCAGAGGTTCTGGATAAATAATCATAAACATAAAATCTCTGATCGGTTTGGTTGTATGATGCCGCATTAAGTTTAGCATCATAATAATAGTAGCCATAATATTCACTGTTAGGGTCATTATTAATTTGGAAAAGATGATCTCCCTCACCTAAATAATGCTTACCAACAACACCCGTACCCGTTTCGGCATTAAAGAGATTATCGGTAGAGAATAAAGCCTCGCCTAAAGCGTCATTGTAAATTCCCGAATAAACAGCAGTACCGCCGGTATATTTATTTGGATTATTAAGACTGTTTAAATTACCGAGCGAACCGCTACTATCGTGGTCATTAAAGGAAAAGTTAAGGGTTGGTTGCCCTTTATAAGAAACGTTGCCGTTTGCTACGTGTGACCAAGATTCACTATGGCTATTCGAAGAAACGTTGACCGATACCTTAGATGATTGCAGATTAATAAGCGAACTGTAGTCAAAAACCTTAGTTGTAATAAAATCTTTTGTGCTAACAGTGTCTGCAACATAGGTGTTAAAGCGACCTATATCATAGGTTGCTGCAACCCAGTCTGCATACAAAACCGTATCTTCTGTTATTGTAATATTTGCCCCGGGTTTATAATAATCACCTGTTTTAATATTAACCCAACCCGCCAACTTATAATTATATTTTGTAGGGCTCTTCCACTGACTTGGCAACTGAGATTCTTCACCGCTGTAAACGGTATATTTAGTGTTGTCTGAGCCTCTGTAGCTCATAAGATTTCCATTAGTACCATCTAGCCAAAGGGAAACCGGAGTACCTGCAGCGGCGTACACCATAACGCGACTTTCAGGTGAAGAAATACCGTAACCCACTACAACGCCGTTACTAATGCCGTAAACGCTTTGTGATACCTCATTATTCACGTCGCCCTCAATTACTGTTAGGCTACCGTTTTTGAGTGATACAACAATTGCGGTAGTATCAACCGTACCGTTTGCATTTTTATCTAGGAAAGCTACATCACCCGCAGCGGGTACATATGATCTAGCCTCACGGTATAACTTTTCTTCTTTCCAAGCGGAAAGCATAGCCTCTATATTAGAAACTAGCAATTCATCAGAAACACCCGCATATCTAAGGCAGAATAGTGTAAACATATTCGCCCAATCACCATATGGATTTCCATACCACTGACCGTAACGGGTAATGCCCTTTCTTTCCACGCCATTCTCAGCTAAAATGTAGTTACTTTCGCTTTCCCTATATCCAAGTTGAGATTGTGCAATTAAAAGAATATCTGAACCTTTTACTCCGCTAAGCGTGGGCAAAGTTTTCTCCCACACCTCAGCCGTTTCTAAATCTGCTTTTGTATCAGAATAACACGAAACCTTATGTATGTGCTCCTCATAACCGCATATATAAGCATTGTCTTGCAAACATTCCTCACTATGTGAATGCTCTTTATAGCCACAAGAGGCATCGTTTGCAAGTGTGACGCCTGTCATACGCAAGTTCCATACGGTGACAAGCGCAACGATAAGCGAAAGCGCCGTTAAAATAGCAACAGCTCCAAGCCTTCGTCGTCTTTTAGTATTCAATTGTAACAAGTACTGTTCAATGAAACTCATAAACGCCTGTCCTTCTTTTTGTTTGCATAAAAATATTTTTAGAAAAATTTAATTTCTTTAAATGGCCATATTTGGAAGAAAACCTTACCAACAATTTGATCTTTAGGAATACATCCAATTACTGTATTTCGGGAATCGATAGAGCTGTCACGCATATCACCCACCACAAAATACTGCTCTTGCGGTACTTCAAACGGAAACTCTAAATCACATTCACCTAAAGCCTTATTCTCTACATAAGGTTCATCTAATTCCTTGCCATTAATATAAATGGTTCCATGGGTGTCAATTTCAATCCAATCGCCCGGTAAACCAATTACTCGCTTAATTAAAAGTTTGTTGTTCCAAGTAAACCCACAAAGATCGCCACGATCAAAGCGAGTTGTTTTTGTTAGCAATACAATATCGCCGTTTGATAGCGTTGGCTCCATACTAGTGCCCTCGATTTGCAGAACCGGCAAAATAAGAGTTGCAATCAACACAGCAACGGCTGCCACAATGGTTAAAACGTATATTGTTCCGCGCAGTGCTTTGTTATAGGCTTTCTGCCGGCGATAGCGTTTTCGTTCTGTTTCAACTTGACTTTTCGTAGGAAGGGATACTTCCTTTTTCTTTTTATGTAACATATCTATCACCCGTTATCCGAATGATTCTGTCCAAATTCTTTCATAATTTCTTCTATCACAGAATCGTAATCGCCATGTGTCTTTTTTGCGCTCGCGATGATGGCTTCTGCTTCTGCTTGCGCCTGGGCAAGAATCCTCTGTCGCTCTGCTTCCGTTTCCTCACGGATTGCTTTGATTTCATTCAAGTATTGCTCCGCAGCATTCTGCGCGCTGCGGAAGCAATCGTTAATTTCAAGGGCGGCTTCAGCAATATTGCCGGCACTCTGCAAACGAAGTCGCTTATCTGCTAATTTGCTTTCCAGCTCCTGCTTTTCTTCATTCACCTTGTCAAGTTCCAATTGGAGCTTATAGATAATATCGATCAGCTGCGCTCTGCTGAGTCTTTTAAATTCCTTATCCGTCATATGCCGAGCCTCCTTTCAAGTATAAATTCATTTTGAACTTGTATTTTACCACAAGCCCTCTTACAAACCTCTTACAAAACACGAGGTTTACTGATCATTTTCAAAAATTCTTATTTCACCATTAAAATCAAGCTGCAGACTGTTTCCATCACATTTTACAATCTTAATTGTTGTAACCATTTCATCTGTAGTTTCAATACAATTTAACGTGATGGTTTTTGTAGCATTATCGTAAGTATAACCCTCGCACAGATCCGAATCATTTACAGGATTTCCGCAAGCGCAGTAATACGTGAATTTGCCATCTGCCCCAAAACGAAGGGTTTCGATATCATGCTCGGCATCTCTTGTCCACGAAGTATTTACGAA
>JBGVRU010000065.1:0-2027 GCA_045128715.1 Acutalibacteraceae bacterium
AAGGAAGAATATGACCGCATGAGCAAGGCTTCTAACCCTTATGGCGACGGTCACGCAAGCGAACGAATTGTTGACGCTATTATTGAAAAATTCAGTAAATAATTAAGCTTTTTGGGGGTTAATATATTAAATCTACCCCTACCGCTTAATGTATTTTAAAAGGAGCTGCTATATGAAAGAAAAATTTTCCAAGCTTATAAACGTTTACAAAAAATACGGTTTTATAGGCTTTATGAAAAAATTGTACGCCTATATAGTGGCTAATTATTTCAATAAAATAAGCTTTGCGGTTTTCTTTAATCCTAATAAATACCGTAAAATCATACGCGAAATATTAACCGAAAATGATTTCGAGCGCATTGTATTATGGCGTTCAAGCTTCGGCTATAATGTTCCACTTTTTCAAAGACCTCAGCATATAGCTAATAATCTTGTTAAAAACGGATGCTTGGTGCTTTATGAGGTTACAACTATGACCGATAAGGTTAAAACCATTAAAAAATTCGGTGATAATCTTTATCTCATTAATTATAACAATATTTTATTAAACCGCCTTTTAATGGACGAGCTAAAAAAAATAAACTGCCCTAAATATATTCAGCTTTATTCTACCGACTGGAAGCTTTCTGTAGAAAATATTGAAAACTACATAAAAGAGGGCTTTGGCTTTATTTATGAGTATATTGATGATATTTCCCCCGAGCTTGCAGGAACTAAGAATATTCCTCAAAATATAATTGATAAATATGAGTTTTCAATGTCCCACAATGAGGTTTATGTTGTAGTTACTGCCGACCTTTTAAAGGAGGATGTAATTTCACACCGAGGCGAAGAAAATCTTATTTACTCCTCTAACGGTGTTGATTATTCATTCTTCCAGAGCTTTGACGAGGATTACGTATTTGAGCCCGAGTTTGAGGAAATAGTAAATAAGGGCAAGCCTATCGTTTGCTATTACGGAGCACTCGCCAAATGGTTCGACTATGAGCTTATTAAAAAAATAGCCGCAACTGACGAATATTCTGTAGTGCTTTTCGGTATTAAATATGACGAATCTTATGACGAGAATATGAACGGCGAGGATAATATTTATTTCTTAGGTCCACGTGACTATAAGGTGCTAAAGAATTACTCCAAGCGTTGCGATATTTTAACTATACCTTTTAAAATCAATAATATCACAAGAGCTACAAGCCCCGTTAAGGTATTCGAATATATGGCACTTAACAAGCCTATAGTTACTACCGATATGAATGAATGCCGTAAATACGAGAGTATTCTTATCGGAGACAGCCACGATGATTTCATTTTAAAGCTTAAAAAAGCTATGACTCTTAAAAATGACAGCGATTATATTGCTCTCCTTGATAAAGAAGCTAAGGAAAATGACTGGTCAATGAAAGCCAAGGCTATAACCGACCATATCTCTCAATTTGAAAAATAATAAAGGAGCTGCTATGGAAGCTTTTTTTGAAAAATTATATAAGGGCACCCTTAAAGATTTTTTCGCCTCTACAGAAAAAGCTTTAGCCCAGAATAAAAAACAGTTTATTGTAACCGCTAATCCCGAAGCCTTTATATTAGGAGCTAAGGATTGCGACTTAGAAAAGCTCCTGCTAGATAACGAAACGATTGTCATAGCTGACGGTATTGGTGTTATAAAGGGTGCTGATATACTCGGTATAAACATTCCCGAAAGAATTCCAGGTGTGGAATTAGCAGAACACCTTTTAAGCTGTGGCGATAAGCTTCAAAAAAGTATTTACCTCTTGGGAGCCAAAAAAGAGGTTTTGGAAGCACTTTGTGAAAAAATTAAAAGACAATACAAAAATCTCTCTATTGCAGGCTGTTGTGACGGCTATGTGGAAGATAAAGATGCGGTTTTTGAAGAAATTAAAAAGCTCTCCCCTGATATAATTTTGGTGGCATTGGGTATGCCTCATCAGGAAAAGCTTATTTACAAGCATTTAAACGGCTTTGATAAAGGAATTTTTGTGGGTGTTGGAGGCAGCTTTGACGTATTAAGC
>JBGVRU010000066.1:0-1863 GCA_045128715.1 Acutalibacteraceae bacterium
TTCTGAAAACATCGTTACTGCGTGAGCCTATTGCCCTTAAAATACCGATTTCCTGCTTTTTATAGGAAATACTTGTAGCAATAAAGTTTGAAAGCATTAAAGCAGCAAACAGCGCAAAGCCAAGACCGATATAAAGAAATACCTTTGAAGCGGTTTTAAGCGCATCATTTATAGAATCAAGCTCATAGGTAACTGAGTTCTGCACCGGATAACGTGTATTCTGTTGCTCGTTATAGCAGTAGCTTACAAGATTTTTGATTTCTTCCTTTTTCTCAGGCATAGCACCAACTGCAAAGCTGTATTTATACTCAACACCGTCGGCAAACTCATTATAAATACTATCCGAACAAACAACCGTTGAGGCAATTTTAGTTGACTTTTCATCATTCATTATAAAGCCAACCACTTTATAGCCTTCCTCGTTTACGTATCTCTCATCCTCATTTAGATTAAAGAAATAATCCTTAAATACGGTTAGCGGTTTAGCTTTACTTAATAACGCTTTATATTTCTGTTCCTCGGTTTCATATTCGGTGTTATCCTCATCATTATATTCATTAATGTGTATTGCATCTACAGTAGCGATAATTTCCTTGTCACCCAAGGCCTGCTTTTCGCCGTCAACCCAGATTATCTTTTCATTTGCCATATCTGAAAAACGGGCAATATAATTTGAATCCACACTGAAATTATCACCGTAAAAGCTAAGATAACCTTTAGTAATATTAGAGATTTTGGGCTCAGAGGCTATCAGACGGTCAACAAAGCCTTCGCCCGTCATAATAACGCCTGCATAAGAATATCTGGAAGCAAAATCAAATTCGTTTGAAAGAATATATCTGACAAGCGACTCTGCCTTTGTAGTACCCTCCTTAGCCTGTGTCAGCTCTTGATAACGTTCCAAATCAAAATTAGTATCAATTATTGCGGTTATCCAATAATTCTTGCCGTCAATATTTATATACTTACCGAGTATATCAAGATAATCGTTCACCTCATAATATTTGGGAACTTCCTCGCCCTTTTCGTTTTTTACCTTGGTAGTACCGTCAGTATATTTTGCTTTTTTGAAAATCTCAAAAACATATTCGCTTATGGCAATTTCGTCCTTATTGCCATCGGGCAAGGCGCCTGCCAGAAGCTTAAAGCCCATATCCTTTAAAACATCCTCATTTATATCGGCAAAGCCCGAAAAACAAGTATTATAAATGTTAAATTCTGTTTCAGTAAACTCGGTCGCAGGGTCTATGTTCCCTGTAAATTCAAGGTTACTGTTTAAAGGCATATAAACTCCGTGCATTTTAACATTGGTTTTATCCTCTGTTTTATTCAGCTCATCTTGTGAAAGATAAAAACCATTATCCCGCCAATAGCTGTATTCCCCTACCCCAACCTTGCGGGCTTTAGCTAATGAAACATAATCAACGCCGCTGTCGATAAGAGAATTAGTGCAGGCGTTTATGTGGTTGTATGCGCCGAAAGTATCAGCAAGACCAAAAAGTCCAAAAGCAATACAGGAAAGCAGAATTGTTATAACCAACCTGAATTTTTTATACCTTAAACTACTTCCGCCTATTGTAAAAGCATTTTTAAGCGGTAATTTGGATTTAATCAATTTAAAAGGAGAACTATCATTAAAACTGATTTTGGATTCATCAGTTTTCTTGAATTTATTATTCGATGAACTATTAATTTTTATGGAAGCCTTGCTATTTAAGCTTTTAATATAATCATTTATGGCATTGCGGTCAGCCTCAGTGATATGATAAGCCTCGGGTATTTCTATCGTGTTTCCGTTATAAACAAGACCGCTGTTATTTTCAGAAGTATAGCTTTCGTCATACTCCACATCGCTTATAACTC
>JBGVRU010000067.1:0-2117 GCA_045128715.1 Acutalibacteraceae bacterium
AGATTCGAAAGAGGTGCGTCGCCGTATGCTTGCGCATTACTATCTTGCGTGTGTGCAGTATGAAATAGGTAATTATGGACAAAGTATTATTTCTGCCTCAAAGGCAGAGAAGGATGCTATAGAGATTGGTGACAATTACTATTTGGGGTTGATTTATAGTCAAATTTCAGATTCTTATGATCATAGTTACAATAAACAAGAGAGTTTGAAATATGTTCGTTTGGCGCGCAAGGCTTACGTGAGAGCAGGTAAAAGTCGCCATGAACTATTTACTTTCCGAGATGAGGGTAGATTACTTACATCTATGACTCATTGTGATTCAGCTATCCATCTTTTGCGTTCAATAATTAGTCTGCCTGACGTGAAAAAGGATTCTACTTTATACACTGGGTGCTTAGTGCATTATGCAAATGCGTTGGCTTTATCTGGTGACTATGATGAAGCGAAGCAAGTGTATGATATTTTACATAATTCTTACCATTATAATTGGGATGTCAATGATTTATGTCGATTGGCAAGAATTTATGAAAATCAAAATAAGTGGGATAGCGCTAAGGCTTGTATTAGGCAGGCGGAGCAAATGGCAAGAACAGATTTAGACTCTATTCATATACTTACGACCTATGTCAATTCTGCGTTCTTAGACAAAGATTATCAGTTACTCTATAACTCTCAGAGTAAAATGTTGGATATACAAAACAAGGCGATACTTGAAATGTATAATAGAACTGTGACTTCTCAGCATAGAGATTATTTTCGTCGCCAGGCGCAGATTATGGAGGAACGTTCTGCCTCAGAACGTCGTTTGTTTGCTGTATGCTTTATCTCCTTATGCGGTTTTGCGATATTGGGAGTGCTGTTCTACAGAGAAAAAGGAAAACGTAAATTGGCAGAACTCAATCAGTTGATAGAAACTGTACGAGAGGTAAATGGTCAAATGGTTTTGCAACAGGAACATCTTTCTTTGGTGCAACAACGTGTGAAGCATTTATTCGGAGAGCAGTTTGGAGTGCTGGACCAATTGGTAAATACATACTTAGACCACGAGGGAAGTAACCGCAATGCTACAGCCGTTCTCAAAGAATTGGAATTGGCTATTGCTTCCTTTAGTAGTCCGAAAAAAATAAAGGAATTAGAGGCTGTTATTAACGATAATTTTAATAATATCATCCATCGTTTGCGCAATCAAATACCTATAGTGACAGATACAGAGGTAAGACTCTTCCTTTATCTAAGCTCTCGTTTTTCTTCTCGTGCAATAGCCTTGTTTATGGGAGAAAAAATAGAGAATATCTACAACAAGAAGTCGCGCTTGAAGAAGAAAATTATGAACTCTGAGGCTGTAGACAAAGAAGAATTCCTTGGTTTTTTCGTGTAGTGACGATATAAACAGCATAAAATCTGAAATATAGAAACTCATATTTTACAATTACGTCCGTTAGCCAGACTTTATTGAAAATACTATGGTTACACAAGCAATTTCATGGGACTTATATGGATAGTATCGGCGCTCCATAAGTAATGGAGTGCCGATTTTTTGCGCCTTGATATGGGGGCGTAAAAATTATATAAGTGTTTCTAAAAACTAAGTACCGAATAATTTGAATTAAGTGCCTATTAAAATAAACTAAGTGCCGATTTGTTTTTCAAAATAGGCTTGCAGTGTAAACGGCACCTGATAAAATTTTTTATAATAGGAACGAGGTACTGACAATTAAGGGTATCTTTGCAGGAAAAATAAAGCTACGATGTACAAGATTCTTATTTTATTCTTCAACGCCTCTTTACTTTTTCTCTTGGTGTGTTGCAGTAGCCCTGAGATGCGTAAGTTAGAGCAGTTGGAGCAATATGCAGATGTTAATCCCAGTGGTGTGTTGGCTGTACTTGACAGTATGGACCTCTCTGACGGTTCCCGTGCCGAGCAAGCCTTATATGCTCTGTTGTATTCCCAAGCGCAGTACAAGTGTTACATAGCAGCACAGAGCGATTCCCTAATTCGCATCGCTTCCGACTATTATGAAGATTCGAAAGAGGTGCGTCGCCGTATGCTTGCGCATTACTATCTTGCGTGTGTGCAGTATGAAATAGGTAATTATGGACAAAGTATTATTTCTGCC
>JBGVRU010000068.1:0-41548 GCA_045128715.1 Acutalibacteraceae bacterium
CATTGTTTGTGTTACAGTTTTCATGACGAATGGTTGATCCTCCTGTCTGTTTTGATTCAGCAACTTAACTGTAACACAGGATCTTCCATTCGTCACTTATTTTTTATTCGTTACTGTAACACATCTATTGTAAACCTACAATAAACATATTACAAATAATTACAAAATTCGTTGCGATTTATATAGAAAGGTGTTATAATAGTTTTAGTATCTGAATTTTTTTATATTTTGGAGGTTTTACTTTGAATTATAATATTGCTATAACAAGTGACAGTACCTGTGATTTAAGCCCTGAGCTTAAAGAACGCTATAATGTAGGCATCATTCCCTTAGGTGTTACCTTAGGAGATAAGAATTATCTCGACGGGGTTGACATCTCCCCTGACGATATTTATGAGCATCACGCTAAAACAGGTGTGTTGCCTAAAACTGCTGCTGCTAATATGAGTGACTGCATTGAATTCTTCCAAAAATTCGTTGACGAGGGCAAGGCTGTAATTCATTTCACCATAAGCTCCGAAATGTCCTCCACCTTTAACAACTCACGTATGGCTGCCGAGGAATTCGAAAACGTTTATGTTATAGATACTAAAAATCTCTCCACCGGCGGTGGACTTTTAGTTGTTGCCGCTGCTGAAATGGCAGCTAAGGGTATGGAACCTAAAGCAATTGTAGAAGAGGTTGAAAAGTTAGTTCCTCTTGTAGATGCTTCCTTTATCATTGACAGTCTTGAATATCTCCATAAGGGTGGACGTTGCTCCGCAGTAGCAATGCTTGGAGCTAATCTTCTTAAATTAAAGCCCTGCATTGAGGTTAAAAACGGTTCTATGGGTGTTGGTAAAAAATACCGTGGTAAGTTTTCTGAGGTACTTAAAACCTATACAGCAGAACGTATAGGCGACGGTAGCGGTATTGACCTTGACCGTGTATTCGTTACCCACGCAGGCTGTGATGAAGAAGTAATTAACAGCATTGTAGCAGAGGTTAAAAATCTTGTCCCATTTAAAGAGGTATTTGTTACTCGTGCAGGCTGCACAATTTCCTCCCATTGCGGCAGAAACACCTTAGGCGTGCTCTTTATACGCAAAAATCCCATTGCTTAGTGTAACAAATCTAACCCCTGCCGCATAATATGCAGCAGGGGTTTTTCGGGATATCCCATATTTCGGCGATAGGCACTTGGCTATCTTTAAACAACCGATTTTTATACCCCTTTTTTAATAAAGGGATCGTCATTTTTATTTGACGATCCCTGAAAAAATTCACAGGAGTCAATTTATGAAAAAAGAAGTTAAAATATTGTCTCTACTCCTTATTTTTATTCTAAGCTTTATATTAATGCTTTCCGGTTGCCGTCCTGACAATACGGATGGTTCATCCTCTGTTTACACTTCTGTCTTTACAGAATCGGTTTCTAGCACTGAATCGGAAACCTCAGCATTATCATCTGAAACATCATCTCAAGTCGAAGAAACTGAGAAAGAGCATGCTTCTTCAGGCGAACCCTCCTTATCGGTAACATCGCCCGTTGAGTCGGAGACATCATTGAAGCCTGTGGTTTCTGCACCTGCAAATTTTACACCTATTGCAGTTAGTGAGTATACCGTTAATGATGCCGATAACACAAGAGGACTTTCTGACGAGAGAAAGGGCTGTTATTTCGGTGTAGCTAAGGACGGAAAGCCGCATCAGCTTTCTATAGATAACCAACTTTGGTTTGACAGCCTCCAAAACATTAACGCGCTGGCGCTTGATACGGTATCAAATGATAACGGTATATACCTTACCTTTGACTGCGGCTACGAATACAATAATCTTACCGCTTCTATACTCGACACCTTGAAGGCTAAAAAAATAAAAGCAGCCTTTTTCTGTACGCTCAGCTACCTAAAGGATAATCCAAGCTTAATACGCAGAATGATAGACGAAGGTCATATTGTAGGAAACCACAGTGCTACTCACCCTGACTTCACCACACTTACACGCACCGAAATGGCAAATGAGCTATATCTATTTGAAAAATATTTAGGTGAAAACTTCGGGTATAGGTCGAATTACTTCCGTTTCCCAGGAGGTTATCATTCTGAAAACGCGCTTGAGCTTGTAACCTCGGTAGGATATAAATCAATATTCTGGTCTATAGCCTACAACGATTGGGATACTAAAAATCAGCCCGATAAGGATTCGGCATTCAAAACAATCACAAGCCGCTATCATTCGGGTGCGGTAATACTTCTGCACGCAGTATCCGAAACCAATACTAACATATTAGGAAGTCTAATAGACAATGCCCATGCTAAAGGCTATTCTTTTAAAACCTTAGACGATTACTATAATCGTGGGGATTCTGGGGAAAATATATAAATCGGGTATGTGCTTTTTATAGTAATAGATTCGCCGACTCTATCGGTTTCTTGCTGTTGATTGACAGATGCCGTTAACTGCGTATTTTATCAAGCGCTCCCTTTTCAAGACGTGATACCTGTGCCTGACTTATACCTATTTCGCGAGATACCTCCATCTGAGTCTTTCCCTGCATAAATCTGAGTGTGAGAATATGCTTTTCTCTTTCACTTAAATTTTTGATTGACTCTTTTAAAGCTATTTCCTGGAGCCAGTTGTTATCATCGTTATTATCGCCCAACTGGTCAAGTACATAGATAGTATCCCCTCCGTCAGAGAAAACAGGATCATAAAGTGACATTGGGTTTACAATGCTTTCCATCGCAACCACTACATCCGAAGAAGAAATTCCAAGCTCTTTGGCAATTTCGGCAACCGTTGGCTCCTGCTGTTGTTCAGCCATAAGCCGCTCTTTGACCTGCATTGCTCTGTAAGCAGTATCCTTTATAGAGCGACTCACCCTGATAGCATTATTATCTCTAAGAAACCTTCTAATTTCACCAATAATCATTGGTACCGCATAAGTGGAAAACCGTACATTTTGGGTTATATCAAAATTATCAATTGATTTTATCAGCCCTATACACCCCACCTGAAACAAATCGTCAAGATTCTCTCCTCTGCCTGTAAACCGTTGAATAACACTCAAAACCAGCCTTAAATTACCGTTTATAAGCTCCTCTCTGGCGCTTTTATTTCCTGCTTTAACCTCTTTTAAAAGTCTTTCCTTTTCTTTTTCCTTTAAAAGCGGTAGTTTTGAAGTATCTACACCGCAAATGAAAACCTTGTTTTTGTACATTAAAGGTACCTCCGTAACTCTCGTTAAAATCATTATTACCTTAATGTACTGCTAATAAACTATAAAAATATTTTTTATTTCGACAGGATTCACTTGAATTTTAAGAAACACAAAAGCGGTAGGCTTTTCAGCCTACCGCCATACTTTTATATTAATCTTTTGGAATAAAGTCCTCAAAAATATAAGCCTTAAAAAATTTGCTTTTCTCGGTCAAATCATTTTGCGAACGGAAAGTCCAACCTACAGGCAACGCACCTAAAAGCTTTTGAAGCTTAAAGCAAAGCTTTTTATAAGCTCTTTCATCAAAAGCCACAAAATCAGGTCTTGCTCCGAAGTTAAGTAAAAATGAGCTTGCAAGCTGCTTTACAATATTTTTTTCGCTACAAGGCATTGCAAGCTGACCTCGTAAAATATGCCTACGGTGCTTTTTATACCAAGTGGGTATCGCAGGATTAAAGGACTGTACAAAATACTTACCTTTGTAATTTTTCAGTATATCATTTGCCGCCTCGCAAAGCCTGTCGCAATTAACAGTGTCACACTTAAATTCAATAAGAAGTGGCACTCTGCCGTCAATAGCATTAAGACATTCTTTTAAGCTGGGAATTTTTTCATTAGTTCCATTTAAGCTTAACGCTTTAAGCTCTGCTAAGGTTTTATCCTCAACCCTACCTGAAACACCGCACATTCTGTCAAGCGTATGGTCGTGAAAAACTACAATTTCCCCATCAGAAGTGATATGAATATCATTTTCAATACCATATCCCCTTGCCGCCGCCTCCAAAAAAGCGGGGATAGAGTTTTCGGGAATTTCAGCATTATGAAGACCTCTGTGAGCGATTTTGAGCCCCTCTAACAGCTTTCTGTCAGGGTGCCTTCTAATAGTAGGCATTGCCATAAAAAGCAATATCAACACAAAGGCTATAACTATTATAAGAATAACTGTCATTTCTAATCCTCTACATCAAAATTCTCAAGCAAGCTTTTCTTTCCCACGGGCTTTGTATCGCCATGCTTTACAAAGCACATTGTCACAAAAGACAATGCCACAAACACAGCAGCATAAGGGAACAAAGATTTATAGCTTATATTGCTAAGCAAAAAGCCCGCTACTACAGGAGTAACCGTTTGCGCCGCCATACTGAAGGTGTAATAATAGCCTGTGAATTTGCCCACATCAGAGGATGAACACATTTCAACAACCATTGGAAGGCTATTAACATTTATAGCCGCCCAAGCGATTCCCACAAGCACAAAAAGTATATAGAGAGCCCAATGGAAATAGCTGAAAATCACAGTATAAATAAATGTTGTAAAGAAGCAAAGCGCCAATAATGCCGCACCGAATTTTATAGTAACTCTGCGTCCTATTCGGCTTGCAATCACGCCCACAGGAATATAGCTTACAATAGCACCCGCCATAGCAATGGTAAGGCACATACTGGCTTCACCTGGCGCCATACCCCAAACCTCGGTGGCATAAACGCTAAACCAAGTAGTAATAGCGTTATAGCCTATATACCAAAACGCAACTGACAGTAACAAAAATATAAGGCTTTTTTTAACTGCCTTAGGCATCTTTTTGTCACCGTCTGCATTTCCTACCGTAACATCCTCAGAGGGGTGCTCTTTCTCATATTCCTCTTGCTTACGGCGCAGCTTTGGCTCATTAACAAAGAACATTATAATTAAGAGCGCTATAAGCATAATAATACCTACAATTATAAATATAGGCTGATAGTTTATATGCTCGAGTCCCTCTGTCCTGCTTTTAGAATAAAGAATGGAATTTGCAATAAGGTAAAGTATACCTCCCACAGCACCCATAAGATTTATTATTGCATTCCCCTTACTGCGCAAGGGCTTAGGAGTAACATCAGGCATAAGAGCCACCGCAGGACTGCGGTATGTGCCCATTGAAATGAGCAAAAAGCCCAAAAGCACAATAAAGCTTATAAGCTTCCACAAAGCAGGGGCTGCAAAATAGCTGTTATCAAGAATTGGTAGACCCATCATAAGGATAACAGCCGCTATTGTACCAAATAAAATAAAAGGCTTTCTTTTACCCATTTTAGCATTACAGCGATCGGAAATACCACCGAACAAAGGCAACAAAAACAAAGCTAAAATATTATCTGCTGCCATAATAACCCCAGAAAAAGTTTCATTTATATCAAAAGTTTTTGTAAGTATAAGAGGAACTAAATTATCATACATCTGCCAAAAGGAGCTAATGGATAAAAACGCAAAACCTACAAGTATTGTCAGTTTAGTATTAAGTTTCATTTTTGCACCTCGTTATTATAATGATTGTAGTTTGTCGAAACGCCGAAAAGTGCTTCACAAGCCACTTTTTAAGTGGCTTTGGCAAAATTAAATTTTGTAATTTAATTTTGCACAACACTCATTGCAATGGATATGGACAAATTTGCAAAGAAAATTTGTCACCAAATCAGAGATTTGGTGTCGAAATAGTGAGAACTCACACTATTTCGATTTACTATAACCATTATTATCTATGTAATTTTGCCAGATTATATTAAAAAGCTCGTCGGCTCTATCAGTATTTCCCGAAAGATATAAAAAACCGAAAAGACATTCGAGACCTGTTGCGGTGTGATATTCGCCGCCTGTAGCACTTTTTGGTGTTGAGGAGGTATGAAAGTTACGTCCCCTTTTGAAAACGCTTAATTCTTTTTCGGTCAGCATTGGCTCTAAGAGCGAAAATGCTTTAGCCTGAGCTGTTGCATTAACAAGCTTAACCGACAATCTATGAAGCTCGCCCGAAGGGCGGTTTATTTCAGCCAACGCAGTTCTTACATAAAGCCCATAAACCGCATCACCCACAAAGGCTAGAACAGAAGGACTTAGTAAATTAGGATTATCCATTTTTGCACCTTTTATTTCACATAATCAAATTCAATATCAAGTACATTTACAGTGTCGCCCTCTTTAACGCCCGCTTTTTCAAGAGCATCAATAATACCGCTTTGGCGAAGCACCCTCTCAAAATACTGTAGCGACTCATAGTCATTAGGGTCAACCCTGTTCATAATATCATCAAGCCATTCGCAATTTTCAACATAAAAAACTCCGTTTTCTTCTCTCACAGTGAAATCACGCTTATTCGACTTGATTTCTGCCTCAGGCTTAGGTTCTGCCTCATATTTCTTTATAGGGGGTAATTTTTGAAGCTCAGCTGCAACGAAATTAATAAGCTCAGCCGTACCCTCTGCAATAGCAGCCATTATAGGGAAAAACTTATATCCATTACTCTCAAAATAGTTTTTAATCCGTTCTACCTCTTCCTCATCGGCAAGGTCGCATTTATTACCAACAACTATCTGGGGGCGTTCGCTAAGCTCGCTGCTGAAAACAGCAAGCTCGTGATTAATTTTCTGGAAATCCTCAATAGGGTCTCTGCCCTCGCTACCAGAAATATCTAAAACATGCAAAAGCATTCGGCAACGCTCAACATGGCGCAAGAATTCGTGACCTAAGCCAACACCCTCGCCCGCTCCCTCGATAAGACCTGGAATATCGGCCATAACAAAGGATGATCCTTCGCCCATTCTTACAACCCCTAAAACAGGAGTCAAAGTCGTAAAATGGTAATTTGCAATTTTGGGCTTTGCCTCACTTACCACCGATACTAAAGTGGATTTACCCACATTTGGGAAGCCTATAAGACCAACATCTGCAAGAAGCTTTAATTCAAGAGTAACATCAAGCTCCTCACCGGGATTACCGCTTTTAGCAAATCTCGGTACCTGACGTGTTGCGGTTGCAAAATGTTGATTACCCCAACCGCCGTTACCGCCTTTGGCTATAATTACAGGCTCTTCATCTGATATATCCGCAATAATTCTGCCTGTCTCTGCTTCCTTAACAAGAGTTCCCACAGGCACAGAAATCACCAAATCGGGAGCACTTTTACCCGTACAGCGTGAAGCACCGCCGTTTTGACCTGCCTCAGCATTATATTTTCTTTTATAACGGAAATCCGCAAGAGTGGAAAGATTACTATCCGCCTTAAAAACTATATTTCCGCCTCTGCCGCCGTCTCCGCCGTCAGGACCGCCTGCAGCTACATATTTCTCTCTGTGGAAAGAAACCGCACCATCGCCGCCTTTTCCTGCCTTTAAATGTATACTCGCTATATCTACAAACATTTAATTTTCTTCTTCCTCAACAAAAAATTCGCCTTCAAATTCTACCTCAGAATTTAAAAACTCCTGATAAAGCTCCTCTGCTTTTTCAAAGTCACAGCTGTCAACATAAATTTCCTCTGCAACAAAAGCACCACCAAATGCAACCTTCATTGCTCCGTCGCCCGATTCGCTACCCGAATTTGGAATTCCGTTTGAATTTAGTATATCCCTTAATATTTCAGCTGATACCACATCATCGAGTGTGGCTAAAAGAACAGGTCTTTCTATCACCTTTTCTTCAACTGACTCATTTTCTTCAATTGAAACCGTTAAATCTGCACCGCATAAGTGACAAAGCTCCGCATAATCCCCGCACTCACATTTACAAACATGACAGATTCTCATATTGCTTTTATCCTTTCAAATAAAAATAAAGTTCGGGAATTAATATTAACCCCCGAACTCAATGTTACAAATTATTCAGCAGCGTAAATGCTAACCTGCTTACGGTCTCTGCCTAATCTTTCAAATTTTACCTTACCGTCGATAAGAGCAAAAAGTGTATCATCAGAGCCACGGCCTACATTGTTGCCGGGATGAATGTGTGTTCCTCTTTGGCGAACCAAAATGTTACCTGCTAAAACGAACTGACCGTCAGCACGCTTAACACCAAGACGCTTGGACTCACTGTCACGACCGTTCTTGGTAGAACCCACACCCTTTTTGTGAGCGAATAACTGAATGTTAATCTTTAACATATTTTGCACCTCCGTAAATTCTAATGTTATTACTGTATTGATCGGATAATTCTTCTAAATGAAGCCTGAAGCCTTCTAAAACCTTAACCGCACTATCCGAGGGGTTTTTAACCTCAAAAAGCATTTTTGCCTCATCAACCGAAGCTGTTGCCTCGTCCCCGATTATTTCGGTTATTGTGTTGGCTGTCATATAAGCTGCACTCGAAACCGCCGCGCAGACTATTTTACCGATCTCATCGTCCCCGTCCTTAGAACAGTGACCGCTGAGTGAAAAACCGTAAATCCTTTTTTCATCAGCCAGAAATTTTACACTTGTCATAATTAGGGTAAAGTGAATAATCCAAACTTCGTTTTAAAAAGGTGGATTTTCGTTCATCCTTTGTTAAAATACTCGTTAATCCGTTAGGATTAACTGCGTTTTGTGCCTCGCCTGAACTAAAATCCTCACTTTTTAAAATCTTCGACCTCAAAGCGAGAAGATTTCAAGGGATTTTTATTCAAGTTAGACGCAGTAAGGCTTATGCCTTACAAGAATGAATTGGGTGAAAAGCACCGAAATAATCCGCTTTGAGGCGGGTTCGGATTGTTCGCTTTGCCCTATCCGATTTCGTTAATCTGAACCTTAGTGTAGGGTTGTCTGTGGCCCATTTTGCGTGAGCTGCTCTTCTTAGGCTTATAAGTAAATACTGTGATTTTCTTACCCTTACCGTTCTTGAGAACAGTGCCCTTAACGAAAGCATCCTTAACGTAAGGCTTACCAACCTTTAAAGTTCTGTTGTTTACAGCAACAACCTTGTCGAAGGTAACTTCCTCATCAACCTGAGCATCAAGCTTCTCAACGTAGATAACGTCACCGCTCTGAACACGGTACTGCTTTCCGCCTGTTTCAATGATTGCGTACATTTTTTACACCTGCCATTATTTTACAGTCTCGCTACAGATAGGCGTGCGCCAAAATAGGCACAACTTAAAAAGCCCACAATATGCGGCTTACACATTCTATCACAGTGGAAAGCGTTTGTCAACACTTTTTTCCATCAATTATTCACATTCAAAATCTAAAAAATTTGATTGATTCTTTTCTTTAAAGATAATATTATTAAGGTATAAACACCATGACAAAGGAGTTATTAAAATTGAAATCCGTACGCAACATTTACAAAATAGGCTTAGGTCCTTCAAGCTCGCACACAATGGGTCCTGCCTTTGCCGCAAAAATTTTCAAAGAAAAATACAGTAATGCTGACAGTATTGAGGTTATATTATATGGCTCACTTGCCAAAACAGGTAAAGGTCACGGCACAGACCGAGCTATTACAGAAACCTTAGCGCCGATTAAGAATACTATTATTTTTGATTTAAACACTCCTACTGATGAACACCCCAACACAATGGATTTTATAGCTTTTAATGAAGACCGAAAAATAGGTGAAATGCGAATTTTATCTATTGGTGGCGGTGAAATAAGAATTGTTGGCGAGGATAAAAAGGCTGACGAGGAAATTTACCGTGAAAAAAGCTTTACCGAAATTGCAAATTACTGCAAATCACGAAACATAAGGCTTTCCGACTATGTTTTTGAGCACGAAGATGAGGGTTTCAAAGCTTTTTTGCTCGATGTATGGCATACCATGTGCGATGCAATAAGAGAAGGTCTTACCCACACGGGCATGCTACCCGGAGGGCTCAAGGTTGAAAGAAAGGCTCAACACCTTTTTAATCAGCGCCATATTGACGAAAGCCCCCAAACCCGAGAAAACCGTCTTGTTTGCTCCTATGCCTTTGCCGTTAGCGAGCAGAATGCAGATTGTGGAATTATTGTTACCGCTCCCACCTGTGGTTCCTGCGGAGTTGTTCCCGCAGTACTCAAATATATGCAGGAAAAGAATAATTTTTCAGATAACGACATTGTGCGTGCCTTAGCAGTTGCGGGACTTATTGGAAACCTTGTAAGCACCAACGCTTCAATAAGCGGCGCAGAATGCGGTTGTCAAGCAGAAATAGGCACTGCCTGCTCAATGGCGGCAGCAGCCTTGGCAGAGCTGTTCTTTATGGGAATTGACCAGATAGAATATGCCGCTGAAATTTCAATGGAGCATCACTTAGGTCTTACCTGCGACCCTGTTTGCGGTCTTGTGCAAATACCCTGCATAGAGCGTAATGCTGTAGCCGCTATGCGGGCGATAAACGCTTTAAGCCTTGCAAACTTCCTTACTGACAGCCGTAAAATTTCGTTCGATATAATTGTGGAAACAATGTACCACACAGGAAAAGATTTATCCCTGCTTTACAGAGAAACCTCTGAGGGCGGACTTGCAAAGCTATACCGAAGTAATGATTAAAAAATAGCAAAAAACCTGATTAGGCGTTACCTAATCAGGCTTTTTCATTAATCGTTAAAGAAATCTTTTACCTTATCCATAAAGCTTTTCTGCTTTTTATAGTTTTTGTCATCGGTAACGCTGTCAAATTCCTTGAGCTTTTCTTTTTGCGCCTTAGAAAGGTCTTTAGGAACCTCAACTATAATCTTAACGTATTGGTCACCCTTGCCGCCATAGTTAAGACGCTGAATACCCTTGCCGCGAAGCTTAAATTCATCGCCCGGCTGAGTACCCTCGTGAATAGTAAATTTGACCTTACCGTCAAGTGTAGGAACGGTTATTTCAGCACCCAAAGCCGCCTCGGTAAAGGTTATGGGAATTTCACAGTAAACGTCATAACCCTCACGTACAAATATCGGGTGAGGACGTACATTAACATTGATTCTTAAATCGCCAGAAGGACCGCCGTTTACACCGCTGTCACCGCCGCCTCTGATACTAATTACCTGACCGTCGTCAATACCTGCAGGTACTTCAACGGTCTGCTCAACTGTATGTCGTATTCTTCCCTTACCCTGACATCTTTTGCAAGGATTATCTATAATCTTGCCGCTTCCGTGACAATGGTCACAAACCTTTTGTGTCTGCATAACACCAAAGGGAGTACGCTGTGTTGCAGATACCTGACCGCTTCCGTGACAAACGGGACAGGTCTTTGCAGAAGAGCCTTTTTCAGCACCGCTTCCGCCACATTCATCACAAGCATCAATTTTTGTAACCTTAATTGTTTTTTTACAGCCCTTAGCCGCTTCCTCAAAAGAAAGATTAACGGTAGCCGCCGTATCGTTACCACGTCTTGGAGCATTTGGGTTTCGCTGTCTGCCACCGCCAAAGCCACCCCCGAAGCCGCCGCCGAAAAAGGAGCTGAAAATATCGCCAAGGTCGCCGAAATCACCTGTAAATCCGCCGCCGTAACCACCGCCTGTACCGAAGTTGGGGTCAACTCCTGCATGACCGAACTGATCATAACGGGCACGCTTCTCTTTATCGGACAAAACCTCGTAAGCTTCGTTTACTTCCTTAAAGCTTTTTTCAGCCGCCGCATCACCTGGGTTTAAATCCGGGTGATATTTTTTAGCTGCTTTTCTATATGCTTTTTTTAGCTCGTCATCAGATACGGATTTATCCACACCTAAGACTTCATAGTAATCTCTTTTATCGTCTGCCACAAAAATTCTCCTATAAAGCATCGTTTATTTTAAATAAACGATGCTTGAAGTAATAAGTAAGAGGTAATAGTGAATAAGTAATGTGTGCCGCTAGCGGCACTTATATATTGTTTGCATAGCAAACACCTTACCTTTTCACTTTTCACTATTATCTTTTCACTAACAAATAATCTGTCAATACAGATTATTTGTTATCGTCAACATCGGTAAAGTCAGCCTCATATACATTGGAGTCTGCATTACCTGCATCCTGAGGACCTGCAGCATTAGGGTCGCCCTGAGGATTAGCAGCCTTGTAAATCTTTTCGCTGATAGCGAATAATTCCTTCTGTAAATCTTCCTGCTTAGCCTTAATAGCCTCAATATCCTCGCCCTTTAAAGTTTCTTTTAAAGCTTCCTTAGCGGTCTCTATCTTAGACTTTTCTTCATCTGTTACCTTGTCGCCAAACTCGTTTATTGTTTTTTCGGTCTGGTAAATCATCTGGTCAGCATTGTTGCGGATATCTACTGCCTCGCGGCGCTTTTTATCTTCAGCAGCATATTCCTCAGCCTCTTTAACAGCCTTATCAATATCATCCTTAGACATATTGGTATTGGAGGTAATAGTGATGTTGTTTTCCTTACCTGTGCCAAGGTCCTTAGCAGAAACGTGAACGATACCGTTAGCGTCTATATCAAAGGTAACCTCAATCTGCGGAACACCACGGGGAGCTGCGGCAATACCGTCAAGATGGAATACACCGAGAGTCTTATTATCTTTAGCAAACTCTCTCTCACCCTGTAAAACGTGTACCTCAACAGAGGTCTGACCGTCAGCAGCGGTTGAGAAAATCTGACTCTTCTTAGCAGGGATAGTGGTATTTCTGTCAATAACCTTTGTGGAAACACCGCCCATAGTCTCAATACCTAATGAAAGAGGTGTAACGTCAAGGAGTAAGAGACCCTTAACATCACCGCCGAGAACACCAGCCTGTAAAGAAGCACCGAGAGCTACGCACTCGTCAGGGTTAATGCCCTTGAAGGGCTCTGTACCCATAAAAGCCTTAACAGCTTCCTGAACCGCAGGGATTCTTGAAGAACCACCAACCATAAGCACCTTATTAATGTCACCCTTATTAAGACCTGAATCAGCTAAAGCCTGACGAACAGGACCCATTGTTCTGTCAACCAAGTGAGCGGTAAGCTCATTGAACTTAGCACGTGTAAGAGTGGTCTCAAAGTGCTTAGGACCTGTAGAATCAGCGGTAATAAAGGGCAGGTTAATATCAGCAGTAGTCATACCCGAAAGGTCGATTTTAGCTTTTTCAGCAGCTTCCTTTACACGCTGCATAGCCATTTTATCGCCTGAGAGGTCAATTCCCTGCTCTGCCTTAAAGGTTGCAACAATATAATCCATAACGCACTTATCAAAGTCATCACCGCCAAGACGGTTATCACCTGCAGTAGCAAGAACCTCTTGTACGCCATCGCCCATTTCGATAATAGATACGTCGAATGTACCGCCTCCAAGGTCATAAACCATAACCTTCTGGTCGTCTTCCTTATCAATACTGTAAGCTAAAGCAGCAGCGGTAGGCTCATTGATAATTCTCTTAACCTCAAGACCCGCAATTTTACCTGCGTCCTTGGTGGCCTGACGCTGAGCATCAGTAAAGTATGCAGGAACGGTGATTACAGCCTCTGTAACGGTAGTGCCAAGATATGCCTCAGCATCAGCCTTTAATTTCTGCAAAATAATAGCAGAAATTTCCTGTGGGGTAAACTTCTTATCGTCAATAGTAACTGTGTAGTTTGTGCCCATTTCTCTCTTAATAGAGCTGATAGTACGATCGGGGTTAGTAATAGCCTGACGCTTTGCAACCTGACCTACCATTCTTTCACCTGTTTTAGAAAAAGCTACAACCGAAGGTGTAGTTCTTGCGCCCTCTGCATTAGCGATAACAACAGGCTCGCCGCCTTCCATAACAGCTACGCAAGAGTTAGTTGTACCTAAGTCAATACCAATAATTTTTCCCATTTTTATTTCCTCCAAAATGTAATATATATTTATTATTTATTTAATTTGCAACCTTAACCATTGCAGGGCGTATAACCGTATCACCGATTTTAAAGCCCTTCTGTAAAACCTCGGCAATAACATTTTCGCCTAAAGCCTCGTCTTCAACGTGCATTACTGCCTCGTGACAGTTAGGGTCGAAGCTATCACCAACCTTAGCCACTTCCTTAATACCAAGCTTTTCAGCTAAGCCTTCAAACTGCTTTACAATAAGCTCTATACCCTTTATATAATCAGGCGAGGTTTTATCCTCCAAAACAGCAGCTCTGTCGATATTATCGAGTATGGGCAAAAGCTCTTTAATAACATTTGCCTTTGCATACTCGGCTATACCTGCACGCTCGCGGTCAGTACGCTTTTTATAATTATCAAACTCAGCCGCAGTTCTAAGCAATAAATCGTTTTTACTTTCAAGCTCTGCACGAAGTTTATCAAGCTCAGTATCCTTTTTAGATTTCTTTTCCTTTTTTTCAGTCTTTGGTTTTTCCTGTGCCTCGGTTTCTTCGGCAACAGTATTCTTTGTCTCCTCTGACATAAGCCTTAATCCTCCATATCCTTTTGTGCTTCGGTCATAATTTCGGTCATTCTTTTTGATATATAATGAACGCAGGGCATTATCTGCTCATAAGACATTCTATTCGGGCCTATAACGCCTACATAACCTTTATATTTGTCACTACCGCTGAATTTTGCAGCAATTACCGTTTCGCCTGCAAGCTCGCTGTAAACAGTATCAGCTCCGAAAACAGCGCCAACATTATCGCCTATATTTTCAAGTATTGAAATTATAGGGTCGCGCCTGTTAATAAGTGAGGTTATCCTGCGAGCTGTATTTCCATCACCACATATATTATAAAGAGCGTTTTCACCTCTAAGGGTTACATCTGTATTTTCAATTTCCGAAACGGTTTCAAAAACAGCAGTAAGAAGTGGCATCAGCTCTAACATATATATACCGCTTTCTGCTATAACACTTTGAATATAAGCCTTGGTAAGCTCCGTAACGGTTTTTCCCTTTATGCGTTTTTCAAGCAATTCTTCAAAGCAAGCCTTACTTTCGATAGTCAGTCCGCTATGACGGAAAATTCGGTTTCGGGTTCTGCCGTCATCAGTAATTACAAGAAGCATAACAGATGACCTACCTATAGGCAAAAGCTCTATTCTCTTAACTCTCGGCTGACGCTCTGTAATAAGACAGGCTATTGCAGGAAGTCCCGTAAGCTTTGACAACAGTTGCGCTACTGCGGCAGGTATACCCTCAGGCTCGCAGTTAAGCGACTCTAACGCTTCATCAATAAAGCTCTTTTCTCTCTCGGGAATTTCGGTCTTGTTCATAAGCGAGTTTACATATACGCTGTAGCCACGGCTTGTGGGAACACGACCTGCCGAGGTGTGAGGCTGATGTAAAAGTCCCAATTCACAAAGCTCGCTCATTTCGTTTCTGAGCGTTGCAGAGGAGGGCGCATTTTCGAGCAATGCCACAAGATTTTTTGAACCAATAGGCTCGCCGTTTTCAATATATGCTTTGATAACAGCCTTCAAAACCGCTTGTTTTCTCGGTGTAAGCTCCATTCCCTCACCTCTTTTACATTTTAGCACTCTAAGACTTCGAGTGCTAACAGTTATTATTATATGCAGCTTTTTCCATTTGTCAATACTTTTTTAGAAATTTTCTTTGACTTTCCCTGACCTTTTACATTTTGTTCATATTTTATATTAAAATTTATATGCGATAAACATTTAAATAAACAAAAACAGAGCAGCAGACTGCTCTGTTCAAATTTTTTCCATAGATAAAACTGTAAGTATTTTATTGTTCACTGTAAATTTTATATTGTATCCTGCATATTCGAAGCTGTACACTCGCTCCCCGTCCGACTTGTACCCAGGTCTTGGATCACTTGCAAGAATTTCAGTTAAAGAGGCTTCTATATCGTGAGGTAGCTTTTTCTTTATATTCTCGCACCACTCTACCGTTAGCGAATCCTCAAATACTTCAGCCGAAAATCCGCCCAAGGCATCAGGGTGAGAATCAGTATAAGCAATATACGGCTTTATATCATAAATGGGTGTTCCGTCCATAAGGTCCGCACCCGAAACCTCCAGCACGGTACCGTTTTCGCCGTCACTATAAATTCCCTCTATCTTTACGGAGGAAAGCCCTATAGGATTAGGTCTGAACGGTGAGCGAGTGGCAAAAACACCCATCCTTTTATTGCCGCCAAGCCTTGGCGGTCTTACCGTCGGCGACCAATCCTCGCAAACAGCTTCGGAAAACTTCCACAAAAGCCACAGATGTGAAAATCCCTCTAACCCTCTTAGTGCCTCTTTGTTTCGGTATTGTGGCTCAAAAACAATTTTTCCTTTAAGTGATGGTATTAGACCGCTTTGACGCGGGATTCCGAATTTAGTAGGAAAATCGGTTTTAATTCTTGCTATTATTTTAAGCTCAATATTATCCTTCATCTGTCTCTTCTGCCGTCGTTAACTGTTTTTTATAATCAACATCAGGGTCATATTTTTTTAAAAATTCATCCCATTGCTCGTCCGTAAGAGTTCCGCCCTCAGATAAAGAAACATTATACATCTCAAATAGATTTTCCGTAACCTTTTTATACTGCTTTTGGGTTTTCCAATTGGCTCTTACAGCTATCACAGTAATACACAGCATACAAATAGCAATTAGTGCAAGGGGTATTAAATGACACCAATAAAATTTAGCATTAAGGCTGACAACACCGCCCGAATCGGTTAATCGATGCTTGAAATAAAATATTGAATAAATCGCGGGAGCAATGTTTGTAACAGCACCCGCAATATAAAACTTAAAACGGTTGAGTATAACTCCAGCTATTAGCAAAACAGTACAAATAGAACCGTTAATAATAAGACCACCGCTATCCTTTAATATATTATCCTCGATTTTTTCGGCATCCTCACCTGCCAGTTCCCAAGTTTCGTACAAGGTGTATTCCTTACCGTCTATTTTATATGCAACACCGTGATGAATACTGCTTATTTCAAACGCTCCGCCTAAAATAAGAATCAAATTGACACCCACAGTATATATAAGCGCCGCTATAAGAATAAATTTAAGCACTTTATAAAGCATACCGTTTGTATTAGCGTAGTATATGCCTTTTTTTTGCTCTATCTGTCTTACCCTTTGTAAAACTCCGTCATACATCTTCATCATTAATATCTCCCAATATGATATAAATTTATTATATAGCTCCAACCCTTTCTTGACAAGTGTTTTTTATTAATTATAATATATATTGGTGATAAAAATGGAAATAAATATTGTAATGGTGGAGCCTGAAATACCTCAAAATACAGGGAATGTAGCACGCACCTGTGCAGCAACGGGCGCACGACTTCACCTTGTAGGACCTATGGGCTTTAATATAGACGATAAAAAACTTAAAAGAGCAGGTCTTGATTATTGGCAGTATCTTGACATAACCTATTATAAGGACATAAACGAATTTTTCGAGAAAAATGAAGGCGAATTTTTCTACTATACTACCAAAGCACAGCACACCCATTCGGATATATCATATCCCGATAAATGCTATCTGTTATTCGGCAAGGAAACCAAGGGTCTGCCAGAAGAATTATTGCTTAAAAACCCCGATAGATGTGTAAGAATCCCAATGCAAACAGAAATAAGAAGTCTTAATCTTTCAAACTCGGTAGCAATAGCCGTTTACGAGACTTTACGCCAGTGGAATTATCCTAAGCTTCAAAATTTCGGTCAATTGCATAATTACCGCTGGGAGGACAGCGAATAAATTCTACACCAGCCATAAAAAAATATGTTGAAAAAACATAAAAATGTGGTAAAATAAATAATGGTAAATTTTTAACAATGCTTTTAAAGCATATTTTTGAAAGGATGTATTCTAATGAACGCTCTCAACAAAAAGACAGTTGATGACATTAACGTTAAAGGCCAAAAGGTTCTTGTTCGTTGTGACTTCAATGTACCGCTCAAAAACGGTGTTATTACTGATGAAAACCGTATCAACGCAGCTCTCCCCACAATCAAGAAGCTTATTGCTGACGGTGGCAAGGTTATCCTTTGCTCACACCTCGGTAAGCCCAAGGGTGAACCCAAGCCCGAGCTTTCTTTAGCACCTGTAGCTAAAGCTCTTTCAGAGAAGTTAGGCAAAGAAGTTGTATTCGCTGCTGATGATAACGTTGTTGGTGAAAATGCAAAGGCTGCTGTAGCTGCTATGAACGATGGTGACGTTGTTCTTCTTCAGAACACCCGTTACCGTGCAGAAGAAACCAAGAACGGCGAGGCTTTCTCTGCAGAGCTTGGTTCTTTAGCTGATATATTTGTTAACGACGCTTTCGGTACCGCTCACAGAGCACACTGCTCCACAGTTGGTGTTGTATCCCACGTAAAAGAGGCTGTTGCCGGTTACCTTATCGGTAAAGAGCTTAAGTATTTGGGAAATGCTGTTGAAGATCCCGTTCGCCCCTTCGTTTGCATCTTAGGCGGCGCTAAGGTTGACAGTAAGCTTCCTGTTATTGAAAATCTTCTTACCAAGGCTGATACTCTTATCATCGGCGGTGGTATGGCTTATACCTTCCTTGCTGCTAAAGGCTTGGGTGTTGGTAAGTCTCTTATTGACGAAACCAAAATCGACTATTGCCGTGATATGATGGCGAAGGCAGAGGAAAAGGGCGTTAAGATTCTTCTTCCTATCGACTGTGCAGTTGTTTCTAACTTCCCTGATCCTATCGATGCTCCTATTGATGTTGAAATAGTTGCTGCTGATGCTATTCCTGCTGACAAGGAAAGCCTTGACATCGGTACAAAGACCGCTGAGCTTTATGCCGCTGAGGTTAAAAACGCTAAGACCGTTGTTTGGAACGGACCTATGGGTGTATTTGAGAACCCCACTCTTGCAGCCGGTACTTTAGCTGTAGCTAAGGCTCTTGCTGAGACCGATGCTGTTACAGTTATCGGCGGTGGTGACTCTGCTGCAGCTGTAAACAACTTAGGCTTCGGCGACAAGATGACCCACATTTCTACAGGTGGCGGCGCTTCTCTCGAATTCCTTGAGGGTAAAGAGCTTCCCGGTATTGCCGCTCTTAACGATAAATAATTTGAAAAATCCGTAGGGGAGTCATTTGGTCTCCCCTACATTTGTGTAAAAAACATATTTAAGGAGAAATAAAAATGAATAAAGCTACACGTGCTGCTGTTATAGCAGGCAACTGGAAAATGAATAAAACCCCCGCAGAGACTACCGCTCTTATAAACGAAATGAAGCCCTTAGTTGCAGATGCTGACTGCAAGGTTGTTCTTTGCGTACCTTATGTTGATATCCCTGCCGCTGTTGCAGCTGCAGAAGGCAGTAACATTGAAATCGGCGCTGAAAACGTTCACTTCAAGGATTCAGGAGCTTACACAGGCGAAATTTCCGCTCAGATGTTAGTTGAAAGCGGTGTTAAGTATGTTGTTATCGGTCACAGCGAGAGACGTCAGTACTTCGGCGAGACCGACCAGACTGTAAACTTGCGCACACTTGCTGCTGTAAACGCAGGTCTTACCGCTATCGTTTGCGTTGGTGAAACCTTAGAGCAGAGAGAGCTTGGCTATACCGAAACCTTACTTAAGTATCAGACCAAGATGGCTCTTACTAATGTTACTAAAGAGCAGTTAAAGAATATTATCGTAGCTTATGAGCCTGTTTGGGCTATCGGCACAGGCGTTACAGCTACTGCTGAGCAGGCTGACGAGGGTAACGGCTTTGTTCGTGCCGCTATTGCAGAGGCTTACGGCGCAGATGTTGCTGAGACTGTTACAATTCAGTACGGCGGCTCTATGAATGCTAAGAACGCTGACGAATTGGTTGCTAAGGTTAATGTTGACGGCGGTCTTATCGGCGGTGCTTCTTTAAAGGCAGAGGATTTCTCTGTAATCGTAAAGGCAGCAAGTAAATAATTATATCTATTTGTAGGGGAGGGTCTCTGCGCCCTCCCACAATTATTTTAAATTTAGGAGTTTCAAAATGAAAAAACCTATAGTTTTAACTATTATGGACGGCTTTGGCTTTAATGATGAAAAAAACGGCAACGCTATTGAAGCTGCCGCTACTCCCCGTCTTGATAAAATCTTCAAAGAATGTCCTACCACCAGAATCGGTGCTTCGGGTATGGATGTTGGTCTGCCTGACGGCCAGATGGGTAACAGTGAGGTTGGTCACACCAATATCGGTGCAGGTCGTGTAGTTTATCAGGAGCTTACCCGAATTACAAAATCAATTTCTGACGGTGACTTCTTTAATAACACCGCATTTTTAAATGCTGTTGAAAATTGCAAGAAGAATGACAGTGCTCTCCACCTTATGGGACTTCTTTCCGACGGTGGTGTTCACAGCCATATCGAGCATCTTTACGCTCTTGTAGAAATGGCTAAGAAAAACGGTCTTTCAAAGGTTTATATTCACGCTTTACTTGACGGACGTGATGTTCCTCCCTCAAGCGCTGCTGATTTTATCGACCGATTAAACGCTAAGCTCGAAGAAATCGGTTGCGGTAAATTAGCTACGGTTATGGGCAGATTTTACGGTATGGATAGAGATAACCGTTGGGAGCGTGTTGGCAAGGCTTACGCCGCTCTTGTTTACGGTGAGGGCGTTCAGGCTACCGATGCTGCTGCCGCTGTAAGAGAGTCTTATACTCAAAAGGACGAGGAAGGCAAATTTATCACCGACGAATTTGTTCTTCCTACCGTTATTGCAGGAACTGAGAGAATTAAAACCAACGATAGCGTTATCTTCTTTAACTTCCGCCCTGACAGAGCAAGAGAAATCACCCGCACCTTTGTTGACGATGATTTTGCAGGCTTTACCCGTGTTGGCGGCAGACAAAAGGTTTATTACGTTTGCTTCACTCAATATGATGCTTCTATGCCTAATGTTGAGGTTGCTTTCAAGCCACAGACACTCGAAAACACCTTGGGCGAGTATCTTGCTAAGAAGAATATGACACAGCTTCGTATCGCTGAAACCGAAAAATATGCTCACGTAACCTTCTTCTTTAACGGTGGACGTGAGGTTATGTTTGAGGGTGAGGACAGAATTCTTGTGAACTCACCAAAGGTTGCAACCTATGATTTGCAGCCCGAAATGAGCGCTAACGAGGTTTGCGACAAGGTTTGCGAGGCTATAGAAACCGGCAAATATGATGTTGTTATCCTTAACTTTGCTAACTGCGATATGGTAGGTCACACAGGCTTCTTTGATGCTGCTGTTAAAGCAGTTGAAACCGTTGATACCTGCGTGGGCAGAGTTGCAGACTCCACCCTTAAAATGGGAGGTGTAATGCTTCTAACCGCAGACCACGGTAATGCTGACCGTATGCTTGATACCGACGGTTCACCCTTTACCGCTCACACCACCAACCCCGTTCCATTCACAGTAATCGGTAAGGATTGCTCACTTCGTGAGGGTGGCAAGCTTTGCGATATTTCACCCACCATCATTAAGCTCTTAGAGCTTGAGCAACCCGCTGAAATGACAGGTGAATCAATTATTCGCTAATATATATTATATATGTATAACAAAACAGCTCCCTCAGGTGAGAGAGCTGTGATTTTTTATAAACTGATTGGTTTTGCCGCTTCTGGAGCGGGTGATGGGAATTTGTCTCGGCACTCCCGTGCCTATCGCCTCGCTTACGCTCGTTGCCGCGTCGCACAAACAGTCCACTGGACTGTTTGTTATTGCTCCTTGTTCGATTCCCATCAAATAACAGACTAAAAAACGAAAGCACCAACCATAAAGGTTAGTGCTTTCATTTTTGGAGCGGGTGATGGGAATCGAACCCACACGACCAGCTTGGAAGGCTGGGATTCTAGCCATTGAACTACACCCGCATTTGAACAAAAGATATATTATCACAAATCCCCTTAATAGTCAAGTGCAAATTTAAAAAAATTCTTTTGGGTGTGTAATTGTGAGTTTGTAGGGACAGGCGCCTTCGACTTTCCGCTTGCAATAACTTTTATTTTTATATTGATAATTTAAAAATACTGTGCTAAAATAAAAAAGCCAAGTAAATTAAATAAAGTAATTGCAGAAAAATTTACCAAGGGATAATTGTATCTTTTTGTCTCTCGCTAATATTATATGAATTTTGCAAAAACGCAAACTTCCTATGAGTATTAGTGAGGGTATCCTTGCAATTACTTTAATTTACTTGGCGGTAATGGGAGTTATGCGCTTTTCGGTGCGGTGGCTTCGGTTACCGCACTTTTTTATTTAGGGAAGTTTTTATATGTATAGCTGTACCTTTATCGGTCATCGGGATTGTGATGAAGGCATTAAAGAAAAGCTCTATGCCACAATAGAAAAGCTAATTACGGAGCATAATGTAACAACCTTTTATGTAGGAACTCACGGTAATTTTGATTTTTATGCGTATAGAGCGCTTTGCGAATTAGAAAAAATTTATAAAATTAAAATATCTGTTGTGCTTTCACATTTAAGTAATTTTCCCGATTATTGTGACAGCTCAAAAACGGTTTTCCCCGAAGAATTGGAAACGACACCTTATAAATATGCAATAATTAAAAGAAATAACTATATGCTCCGAAATTCTCAGTTTATGATATGCTATGTAAATAGCACTTTTTCAAATACATATAATTTTGTAAAAACAGCGGTTAATAAAAAATTACAGCTTATTAATTTAGGCGCATTCAATTTGAATAAAATTCAATACTGAAAGATTTATGTCATTGTGAACGGTTAGTCATCCATTCGCAATGACATTATTTTTTTAAAACATTATTTTTTTGTTAATTTAGGCTTGACTATTGGATTTTTTTAGTATATAATTGTAAATTACTAATGATGATGGGATATTATGCGCCTATTATATTTTTATGCCCTGTTTTAAAGAATAATTACAGTGCACAATATCTATCATTAAATGTTTTTTAATGGCACTAAATATGCCTAAATTCTGTGGAGGAGTGATTGTAAACCTATGAAGTCAACTTCAATGGTAAAGCCTGTTAAATTAGGCGGCAATACTCGTATGACCTTTTCAAAAATTAACGAGGTCATCGATATGCCCAATCTCATTGAGATTCAGAAAGACTCTTACAAATGGTTTGTGGAAGAGGGATTAAAGGAAGTTTTCAGAGATATGTCTGCAATAACCGATTACAGCGGCAAATTGCAGCTGAGCTTTGTTGACTACCGCCTTGAATACACACCTAAGTACGATGTTACCGAGTGTAAGGCAAGAGATACAACATATGCCGCACCCTTAAGAGTAACAGCGCGTCTTGTTAATGAGGAAACAGGCGAAATTAAGGAAAGTGAGGTCTCAATGGGTGATTTCCCACTGATGACTGAATCGGGCACCTTTGTTATCAACGGCGCAGAGCGTGCAATTGTTTCACAGCTTGTTCGTTCACCTGGTGTTTATTTTGCAGAAAAGACTGACGAGAAAACAGGTAAAAGGCTCTTTTCCTCCACCATCATCCCCAACCGTGGAGCCTGGCTTGAATACGAAACCTCTGTTTCAGATGTTCTCTATGTCAGAATAGACAAAAACCGTAAACTTCCTATCACCACCTTTGTACGTGCTTTAGGTCTTGGTACCAACGAGCAGATACGTGAAGTTTTCGGTGAAGATGAGCGCCTTGCAGCTACGCTTGATGTTGACGATACAAAGTCAGTAGAAGAAGCTCTTGTAGAGGTTTATAAAAAACTTCGTCCCAGTGAGCCTGTGACTATAGAGGGTGCTCAAAGCTATTTAGAGCAGCTCTTCTTTGATGCTCACCGCTATGACATCTCCCGTGTAGGACGTTATAAATACAACAAAAAATTAAGCCTTGCTACCCGTATTAAGGGAGCTGTTTTGTCACGCCCAATTATTGATCCTATGACAGGTGAAATTTTAGCAGAGGCTGACACAACCGTTTCAAAGGAATTGGCAGCCGAAATAGAAAAGAAAGGCGTTAACTCCGCATATATCAGTGTTACCAATTTTGAGGGTAATATAAGTGAAGTTAAGGTTCTTTCCAGCGGAATGGTTGACCTTTGTGACTTTGTTGACTTTACCGCCGAAGAATTTGCTGAGCTTGACGAGCTTGGAATTAACGAGAAGGTTTCCTTTGCAGTTCTTAAAGAGATTCTTGAAGCAAACGAAACTAAGGAAGATATCCGTAATGCTATTTTGGAGCGTGCTGATGACCTTATTCCCAAAAGCATTACAATTGACGATATTTTCGCAACCGTCAGCTATTTCTTAGGGCTTCCTCACAATGTGGGAAACATTGACGATATTGACCATTTAGGAAACCGCCGTATCCGTTCTGTTGGTGAGCTTTTGCAGAACCAGTTCCGTATCGGTATTTCCAGAATGGAAAGAGTTGTACGTGAGAAGATGACCTTGCAGGCACAGGATCCTGATAATATCACTCCTCAGTCACTTATCAACATCCGCCCTGTAGTAGCGGCTATTAAGGAATTCTTCGGTTCTTCTCCCCTTTCTCAGTTTATGGACCAGACCAACCCGCTTTCAGAGCTTACTCACAAGCGTCGTTTGTCAGCTTTAGGTCCCGGTGGTCTTTCACGTGACCGTGCATCCTTTGAGGTTCGTGACGTTCACTACACCCACTACGGACGTATGTGCCCTATTGAGACTCCTGAAGGTCCTAACATCGGTCTTATTTCCTACTTAGCTACCTTTGCTAAGATTAATAAGTACGGCTTTATTGAAACTCCTTTCCGTAAGGTTGAAAACGGTCAGGTGCTTAATGAAGTTCAGTATATGACTGCTGACGAAGAGGACGATTACGTTGTAGCTCAGGCGAACGAGCCACTCGACGAAAACGGCTACTTTGTTAACAAAAAGGTAAACGCCCGTTACCGTGACGGTTTCCAAGAGGTTGAAGCTGTCCGTGCGGAATATATGGACGTTTCACCTAAGATGGTAGTATCAGTTGCAACCGCAATGATACCCTTCCTTGAGAATGACGATACCAACCGTGCGCTCATGGGCTCAAACATGCAGAAGCAGGCTGTGCCTCTTCTCAAACCTGAGAATCCTATTGTTGCTACAGGTATGGAATACAAGGCAGCTATCGACTCAGGCGTTGTAGTTCTTGCAAAGCGTGCAGGTGAGGTTACCTTTGTTTCGGCTGACAGCATCAGAGTTCGTGCAACAAACGGCGAAATTGATGACTACAAGCTCATTAAATTCTTACGTTCCAACCACGGCACCTGTATCAATCAGAAGCCTATCGTTTCTGTAGGTCAAAAAATTGCCGAGGGTGAGGTTATTGCCGACGGTCCTGCAACCTCAGGCGGTGAAATTTCACTCGGACGTAATGCTCTTATCGGCTTTATGACCTGGGAAGGCTATAACTACGAGGACGCTGTTCTTATTAACGAGCGTCTTGTACGTGATGATATTTACACCTCTATCCATATTGAAGAATATGAGATAGAAGCAAGAGATACTAAGCTTGGACCCGAAGAAATCACCCGTGATATTCCTAACGTTGGTGACGACGCTCTTAAAGACCTTGACGAGCGTGGTATTATCCGAATCGGTGCTGAGGTTACCGCAGGCGATATTCTTGTTGGTAAGGTAACACCTAAGGGCGAAACCGAGCTTACCGCTGAAGAAAGACTTTTACGTGCTATCTTCGGTGAAAAGGCACGTGAGGTTAGAGATACCTCTTTACGTGTTCCCCACGGTGAATACGGTACTATCGTTGACGTTAAGGTATTCACACGTGAGAATTCTTCCGAGCTTTCTCCCGGTGTTAACGTTGTTGTTCGCTGCTATATTGCACAGAAACGTAAGATTTCTGTCGGCGACAAGATGGCAGGTCGTCACGGCAACAAGGGTGTTGTATCAAGAATTCTTCCAAGCGAGGATATGCCTTTCTTACCCGACGGCACTCCTCTTGATATCGTTCTTAACCCGTTGGGTGTTCCTTCGCGTATGAATATCGGTCAGGTGCTTGAGGTTCACCTCGGCTATGCTGCTAGAGCACTTGGCTGGAATATATGCACACCTGTATTTGACGGTGCTCACGAGGAAGATATCCGTGAGTGCTTCCGTTTGGCTGACGAGGCTACAAAGGCTGAGGGCTACGAATTCAAGGATACTGCTAAGCTTGACTTCTCTAAGATACCTCTTACTGAGGATGCTAAAACTCAGCTCTTTGACGGACGTACAGGCGAGCCTTTTGATAATCCTGTAACCGTTGGTTATATGTATTATCTCAAGCTCCACCACTTAGTAGACGATAAGATTCATGCCCGTTCTACAGGTCCTTACTCACTCGTTACTCAGCAGCCTCTCGGCGGTAAAGCTCAGTTCGGCGGTCAGCGTTTCGGTGAGATGGAAGTTTGGGCACTTGAAGCTTACGGTGCTGCTTACACCTTACAAGAAATTCTTACCGTTAAGTCTGACGATGTTGTAGGACGTGTTAAGACCTACGAATCTATCGTTAAAGGTCAGAATATTCCAAGAGCAGGCGTTCCCGAATCCTTCAAGGTTCTTATCAAGGAATTACAGTCCTTAGGTCTTGATGTTAAGGTGCTTGATAAGTACAATGAGGAAATCGACCTTAAGCAATCCTTCGAGGATGATGACGATATCGGTCTTGGTATGCCTTCTATCCCCGAAGGTGAGGATATGGCATTCGACGGTGATGTTGTAGCTGATGATTTAACAGGCTACGGTCTTGAGGACGAAAACGGCGAAGCAATTACAGAAGAAAACAACGAAAACGACTTCGGTGACTACGGTTCCGATGACGATGAAATCTAACGGAGGGCAATTATGGCAGAATTTGAATTTGAATCCATTAAAATAGGACTTGCGTCTCCCGAACAGATTAGAAGCTGGTCACACGGTGAAGTAACAAAGCCGGAAACTATTAACTACAGAACATTAAAGCCTGAACAGGGCGGTCTTTTCTGCGAGCGTATTTTTGGACCACAAAAGGACTGGGAATGCCATTGCGGTAAGTATAAGAGAATCCGTTATAAGGGTAAAGTCTGCGAACGTTGCGGTGTTGAAGTAACACGTGCTAAGGTTCGCCGTGAACGTATGGGCTCTATTGAGTTAGCAGCCCCCGTTTCACACATTTGGTATTTCAAGACTATCCCCTCGCGTATGGGCTTAGTTCTTGATATTACCCCCAAGTCTTTAGAGCAAGTGCTTTATTTCTCGCAGTATATAGTAACCGACCCTGGTACTACTCCTTTAGAGAAAAAGCAGCTTCTGAACGAAAAACAGTACCGTGATATGCGAGAAAAGTACGAAAATGACTTTGAGGCTGGCATGGGTGCTGAGGCTATTAAAAAGCTTCTCCAGGAAATTGACCTTGAAGAAACCTGCAGTGAGCTTCGTGCAGAATTAGAAGACGCTTCAGGTCAGAAGAGAGTTAGAATTTTAAAGAGACTTGAAGTTCTCGAAGCTTTCAGACAGTCAGGCAACCGTCCCGAGTGGATGATTCTTGATGTTATTCCGGTAATTCCTCCGGATTTACGTCCTATGGTACAGCTTGATGGCGGACGTTTTGCTACAAGCGACCTTAATGACCTTTACAGGCGTGTTATTAACCGTAATAACCGTCTTAAAAGACTTTTAGAGTTGCGTGCTCCCGATATAATTGTTCGTAACGAAAAGCGTATGCTCCAAGAGGCTGTTGACGCTCTTATTGACAACGGTCGCCGTGGCAAGCCTGTTACAGGACCTAACAACAGAGCACTCAAATCCCTTTCCGATATGCTTAAGGGTAAGCAGGGACGTTTCCGTCAGAACCTTCTCGGTAAGCGTGTTGACTATTCGGGACGTTCGGTTATCGTTGTAGGACCTGAGCTTAAGATGTATCAGTGCGGTCTTCCTAAGGAAATGGCACTTGAGCTCTTTAAGCCCTTTGTTATGAAGCGCCTTGTTGAGACAAAGGCTGTTGTTAATATTAAGTCTGCTCGTAAAATGGTTGAGCGCGCTTCAACAGAGATTTGGGATGCACTTGAAACTGTTATTAAAGAACACCCCGTTCTTCTTAACCGTGCTCCTACTCTCCACCGTTTGGGTATTCAGGCATTTGAGCCTGTTTTGGTTGAAGGTAAGGCTCTTAAGCTTCATCCTCTTGTTTGTACAGCTTACAACGCCGACTTTGACGGCGACCAGATGGCTGTTCACGTTCCCCTTTCAGCAGAAGCTCAGGCAGAAGCACGCTTCCTTATGCTTGCGGCTAACAACCTGCTTAAGCCTTCAGACGGTAAGCCTGTTGCTGTTCCTACACAGGATATGGTTCTCGGCTCCTACTACTTGACACTTGTTAAGGCTGACGAGCAGGGTACAAATAAGGTATTCCGTGATAAGAATGAAGCCATTATGGCTTACAGTGACGATATAATCGGTCTTCATGCACCTATCCGTGTTCGTATGACCAGTGAAAACGGTGAAAGCCGCCTTGTTTGGTGCACTGTTGGATTCATTATCTTTAATGAATCTATTCCTCAGGACTTAGGCTTTGTTGACAGAAATGATCCTGAGCATGCATTCGACCTTGAGTGGAGCTTTAAGGTTAAAGACCCATCAAAGAATATTATCGAAAGCAATGACGATATTATTCAAAACAAGGTTGGTAAGAAACAGCTTGGTAAAATTATTGACCGTTGTATCACAAAGCACGGCACAAGCGAATCCGCAATAGTTCTTGATAATATTAAGGCTACAGGCTTTAAATATTCAACTAAGGGCGCAGTTACCGTTGCCGTTATAGACGCTGTTATTCCTCCTGCAAAGAAAGAAATCTTAGCAGATGCTGAAAAGCAGATAGATATGGTGACCAGAGACTACCGCCGCGGTCTTATTAACAACGACGAGCGTAGCCGCCATATAATTGAAATTTGGAACAAAGCTACCGAGGACGTTGCTGATGCACTTAAGGGCAACCTCGATGAGTTTAACCCAATATTTATGATGGCTGACTCAGGTGCCCGTGGTTCCATGAGCCAGATTAGACAGCTTGCAGGTATGCGTGGACTTATTGCCAACACCGCAGGTAAGGTTATTGAAGTTCCCATCCGTGCTAACTACCGTGAGGGTCTTAACGTACTTGAATACTTTATTTCCTCCCGTGGTGCTCGTAAAGGTCTTGCAGATACGGCGCTTCGTACCGCTGACTCAGGTTACCTTACGAGACGTCTTGTTGACGTTGCTCAGGATGTTATCGTTCGTGAGGATGATTGTGGCACCGAAGAAGGTCTTACCGTATTTGATATTAAGGACGGTAACCACATCTTAGAACCGTTAGTAGAACGTCTTGAAGGTCGTTTCCTTCTCCACGATGCCGTTCATCCCGAAACTGGCGAGATTATTTGGTCTAAGGATGAAATGATAACAGGTGATGCTGCTCAGGCAATTGTTAATGCTGGCATTGAAAGAATTGAGATTCGCTCCGTTCTTACCTGCCATAGCCATCACGGTGTTTGCAAGAAGTGTTACGGACGTAACCTCGCTACCGCTAAGCCCGTTACCACAGGTGAGGCTGTTGGTATCGTAGCTGCTCAGTCTATCGGTGAGCCTGGTACACAGCTTACAATGCGTACATTCCATACCGGCGGTATCGCTTCTACAGAAGATATTACACAGGGTCTCCCCCGTGTTGAAGAGCTTTTTGAGGCTAGACGCCCCAAGCGTTGTGGTCTTATTGCTAAGATTGACGGTACAGCCCGCATAGTTGAAGAAAAGAAGAGCATGGTTATCCACATCACTAATGATGAGCTCAAAACCGAAGAAAAGGTTACCATTCCTTACGGTATACGTCCTCTGGTTAATGATGGCGACTATGTAAAAGCAGGCGATATGCTTATCCCAGGCGCTAAGTATCCTCAGGATATTTTGGAGGCCCAGGGACCTGAGGCTGTTCAGCAGTATATTATTGCAGAGATTCAGAACGCTTACCGTACACAGGGTGTTGACATCAATGATAAGCACATCGAAGTTATCGTTCGTCAGATGATGAGAAAGCTTCGCATTACTGACCCTGGCTCTACTGACCTGTTACAAAATGTAAGCTATGAATATAGGGAAATTGCCGATGCTAATGCAGCCGTTCAGGCTCGTATAGATGCCGGTGAAGAGGGTCTTGCCAAGGCTACCTATCAGGCAACACTGCTTGGTATTACAAAGGCTTCTTTGGCTACCGAATCCTTCCTTTCTGCTGCTTCCTTCCAGGAGACTACACGTGTTCTTACCGAAGCCGCTATCAAAGGTAAGGTTGACCCGTTGTTTGGTCTTAAGGAAAATGTTATCATCGGTAAGCTTGTTCCTGCAGGTACAGGTATGAAGTGTGAGGAAATTAACCCCTCTGCTTACGATGAGCCTGAAACCGAGTTAGAAGCTAACACCGAGGAATACTCCGTAGAAACAGCTTTAGCTGAATAATAACTTTTGTTTAGTAGGCTTGCAATAAAATTCAACCCTCTGCTCAACATCAAGTTGAGCAGAGGGTTATTTTTTCGCTGATATTTATATTGTGTATTTACCACATTTAGAAAGCTTTATAAATGGAGCAGGGTCTGTAGTTATAAGAATAGTTTCCTGACCTATAACATCAATATCCTGCCAGGGGATGATAATATCATCTTCCCTGCCCAATAAACCGAAAAGTCTCGATCTGCCAAAAATTACTATCGCATCAATGCAACCATCCTCGGTGTTAATTATCACATCTGAAATAAATCCTAAAACACAACCGTTCTTTACACAAACCACCTGTTTATTTCTCAATTCATCAATTCTGCAGTTCATATTTATCACCGTTATAATGATTATAGACTGTCGAAACACTAATAAGTATTTCGACAAGCCGATTTTATCGGCTTAGGCAAAATTAAATTTTTGCAAATTTAATTTTGCCTATATTCATTGCAATGGCATAGACAAATTTTCATCGAAAATTTGTGACCAAATCAAAGATTTGGTATCGAAATAGTGTGGATTTACACTATTTCGACTTTCTATAACCATTATAAATATATGCTGCAAAATTCTATAATATTAATCCTCGAAAACGTTTTCGGTCTCTTCCTCACCGTCTTCATTAGTTATAACAGGGTTAGGCTCGTCAACATCGATACCTAAATCTTTACGCTTTTCAATATCCTCGTCAGGATGCTCCTCATAATAAGGATCAATAATATATTTTTTTATCGCAGGGAAACAGCAATACTGTATAAGCAAAAACTTAAATCCGGGGAATGTTAGGGCATAAACAAACAGTTCTATCGCCAAAACAAACATCCAGTATTTCTGGAAAAGGAAAAGAATTCCCACATAAATAGCATACACAAGTAAAAGAGTAACAAAACATAAAAAGTTCTTCTTTAAATTAAGTACCGCAAAATTAAAGCTGTTTTTATATATCTGTTTTAAACTGAATTTAAAGGTTATCATAAGTGTCCACATAAAATAATTCATCATTGAGAAAATAATAAATACGGACAGTGCTACTCCAAGACCTATTATACCAAAAATGCCTTTGGTTGAGGTGTAAAAGAAATATAAATCAAATAATATAATCAAATATATAATAGTATTGATAATTCCTGTAGGTAAAGCCTGCTTCCAGTTCTTTTTTACAGTATCGAAAAAATCACTTAACCCAAATGAATGCTTATCTCTTGCGGTATTACGTGCAACATGGGTTATACCTACACTTGCAAGACCGCTTGTAAGCTGTGGAAGTGCCAAAATATTATACACTAAATTTATGATAATAAACTTCCAGAAATTGCGGAAATAGGTCTCAAAAAATACCACAAACGTTTTCTTTTTAGGAGCATTTTTTGAAATTCCGGGACCGTCTTTTTCAAAATTAAACAAGCCAAAAAGCCCAGCCATTTTATAATCACCGTACCTTAAAAATTAAACTTCTTTATTATTCTTGTAAATGAATTTTTCACCTAGTGAAATGTTTTTATATCCTAATAAATAAGCAGCATAGGCTATAATCGGAACTATTGCCTTTAAAATTACCAAGCCTAAAAACTGTAGCAACGATATATCTTTAAAAGTTGTAGTTTGGTCCGAGCCCACTATTAATTCGACAAATGTATAAACACCGCAATTCAGGAATTTGTAAAATGCGGTCTTAGTTTCAGGTAAAATAAAAGCAAAAACTATTAATATAATAAATCCCGGTATCATTGCCAAAAGACCGCATTTAAGCCCTTTAAGCTTATCCTCTTCTTTATGTCTAAAATGCACCAAATTACTGTCCTTAGTTCCCATCTGCCAGAATTTTGGATATATAAAGGAAACCAACAGCAAGGTACATAAAATGGCTGAAACTACTAAAAATACCGCATTTCCCGTTTTTGATACTTTGGAACGGATTTTGCTTTCGGTAATGGTATAACCGTCTTCTTCATACTCCGCCCGTTTAGTATCGTCCCCGTCGGCATAATAATGCCGATATAGCTCAACACTTTCCTGAGACTCGCTGGTAGTACCTAATGCAGTATAACCGATGTTTTCCGAAAAAGCGGCGGTTATAAGAACACTTAACGAAATTATCAGAAAAAAACACATTATATCAATTACAATAGTTCTGCCTAAAAGAGACAGTGAGGATTTAATAATTTCTTTCATTTATGCCACCCTAAATTAATAATACGCAATAGCATTATAATGGTTATAGTAGGTCGAAATAGTGTGAATTCTCACTATTTCGACACCAAATCTTTTATATGGAGACAAATTTTCTTCGGAAATTTGTCTCCATACTCATTGCAATGAATATGAAACACAAGTAAATTTCTCGAAATTCACTTGTGTAAAGCCGTTGAAATCGGCTTTTTGAAACGCTTTTTAGTGTTTCAATATTTTATATTCATTATAGTCTAAAAAATAAAAAAATGCAAGGATTAAAGCCAAACCCCTGCATTTTTAATAATTTTTTTACAATATAATAAGCAAAACTATTCCTAATACAATTAAAGAAGCTGCTGCAATAACAGAAATTTTAATTTTACGTTTCTTTTTACATCTTTTTCGGAGTCCCGGACTTTTAGTAAGTGTTGAATCATAGTTAAAAGAAAATTCTGCAGCTGCGCGCTTTAGCTGCTTAGCACTTAAATTTCCGTATTCCGGAGTAACATAAAACACTATTTTTTCAAAAAGCTTGCTCCCTGTATTATTTACTTCGATTATAGTTTTGCTGACACCCTTTACCATCATTCTTTTCCCTTTCAGTTTACTTCAAAATTAGTGTGGGCAAAATTTTCTAAACTTATACAATTAACCCAAAATCAGGAAACTAGAAGTTGCGGTTAACATAAAAATGTGGATAACTCAGTGGAAAAAGTGAATAAATCCTTTGTTTATGCTAAAAAGTTATTAACCGTTTACATTTTTCGACAAATTATGTTAATTAAATTTAATACCTTATAAATTCACCTCTACTTATCGCCTTGCAAATCCCTACCCCGATAATAAATTATTTTCTATTGCTCTATATAAAATTTTCTCTTAGCCTTCCTTGTCTAAAGGGAACCGTTAGTCTGTATTATAAATTTTCTTACTACTACGCTAAACATTAATTCATCTTTCACTCTCCAAAAAAATATTAAAACCTTTATAAAACCTCTTGACTTTAGTGCGGTGATGTGTTAGAATAGCAAAGTATTAAAAATTAGGAGAATTGTAAACTATGCAAAAAAAAGGTAAAAATGCTGCAGAAAAGCTTTTTAAAGCTATACTATCTCTTAAAACCACGCAGGAATGTTCAGCTTTTTTTGATGATATTTGCACCATTCAAGAGCTTGAGGCATTAGCCCAAAGACTGGAAGTGGCTTGCCTTTTAAATGAGGGCAAAAGCTATATTGATATTAATAAAGCTACGGGTGCGAGCACTGCCACTATTTGCCGAGTAAGTAAGTGCCTCAATTACGGTGAGGGCGGCTATGCTACCGCTATTGAAAGGTTGGAAAATGATGATATTTGATGAAAGCATTTTGAAATATGATGAAAAAGCCATTTTAACTCTAAGGCAGCTTTACCGCGAATACGGCTACCGTCAGTTTAAAATGAGCAAATTTGAGGAATATGACCTTTATTCCAAAAACAAGGATTTTTTAGTGTCTGACGGCGTTATAACCTTTAACGATGTTGGCGGTAAGCTTTTAGCATTAAAGCCTGACGTTACCTTATCTATAATAAAAAATTCAAAAGACATTAATAACCAATGTGAAAAATTTTACTATAACGAAAATGTTTACAGAATTTCCGAAAGCTCCCAATCTTATAAGGAAATTATGCAAACAGGTCTTGAATGTATTGGAAGCATTACACCCGCAGAGGTTACAGAGGTAACTACACTTGCTGCCCGTAGCCTTTCGCTGATTTCGGATAATTTTAAATTAGAGCTTGCGCACATTGCACTTTTAAATTCACTTTTTGAGGATTACGCTATTAGCGGCACAGTTAAAACCTCAGCTATAAAAGCTATTGCAGAGAAAAATGCAGGCGAGCTTAAAGCCATTTTTTCTGCCGAACAGTTTGATGCTATTAAATGTCTTATCAAAAGCTATAAAACACCTAAGGACAGCTTAGATGCTTTAGAAAATTCAGCTGTTTCCGAAAAAACCAAGGCTTATATATATGAGTTATCCTCTATATGTGAAAGCTTAATTGCGGACGGTTATGAAAAAAATATCGTAATAGATTTTTCAATAATCAATGAGGACAGCTATTACAGCGGTATTGTTTTTAAGGGCTATATAAACGGAATAGCATCACGTGTGCTTTCGGGCGGTCAGTATGATAAGCTGATGCAGCGTATGGGCAGAAGCGCAGGAGCTTTAGGCTTTGCGGTTTATCTCGACAGTCTCGAAAGACTTGAGGAAAACACCGCCAAGGACAACGATGCAAGCTTTATAAATATAGCACTTCCCAAGGGCAGACTTGGTGAAAAGGTTTATTCTATGTTTGAAGCGGCAGGCTTTGACTGTCCCTCGATTAAGGAAGCAAACCGCAAGCTTATTTTTGAAAATAAGGAAAAGGGTCTCAGATTTTTCTGGGTTAAGCCATCGGACGTTGCAATTTACGTTGAAAGAGGCGCCGCAGATATTGGTGTTGCGGGTAAGGATATTTTGCTCGAATACTCCCCTGATGTTTACGAGCTTTTAGACCTTAATATCGGCAAATGCCGTATGGCAGTTGCGGCTAAAAAGGATTTTTGCGACGATACCTCTAAAACACTAAGGGTTGCCACCAAGTTCTCTAACATAGCCAAAAGCTATTACGCAAAAAAATGCCGTGATATTGATATTATCCATCTTAACGGCTCTATAGAAATAGCGCCGATACTTGATTTATCCGATGTTATCGTGGATATTGTGGAAACGGGCAAAACCTTGCTTGAAAACAATCTTGCTCCTTTTGAAACAATCGTCCCGATAAGTGCGAGACTTATATCTAACAAAGCATCTTTTGGCTTTAAAACTGAAAAAATAGAAAACATTAAAAAAGGACTCTTATCTGAGGTGAAAACAGATGATTAAAATTATGAAATACGGTGAGGTTTCTGCCGACGAGATTTTCGCACGTGGTAAAACCTCCTTTGATGTGGCAGATATTGTTACAGATATTATTGAAAATGTAAAGCAAAACGGTGATAAAGCGCTTTTTGAGTACTGTGAAAAATTCGATAAGGCAAAGCTTACCTCTTTAGAGGTTTCCGCTGCGGAAATTGACGAAGCTTTTAAAGCTGTTGAGCCAAGATTTATTGAAATTCTTAAAAAAGCGGCTGAAAACATCCGTGAATTCCATAAAAAGCAGGTGCGAAACAGCTTTATTATCAACGAGCAGGACGGTATTGTTACAGGTCAAAAGGTAACGCCTATTGAAAAGGTTGGTCTTTATGTACCGGGTGGCACAGCCGCTTACCCCTCCACCGTGCTTATGGACAGTATTCCCGCTAAAATTGCAGGCTGTAACGAAATTTGCATCACCACTCCCCCCTCAAGTGACGGCAAGGTTAATCCCGTAATCTTAGCAGCCGCTAAAATAGCAGGGGTTGACCGCATCTTTAAAATCGGTGGCGCTCAGGCGGTTGCCGCTTTGAGCTACGGTACAGAAACCATACCCAAGGTTGATAAAATTGTGGGTCCGGGAAACGCCTTTGTTGCCGAGGCTAAGCGTCAGGTTTTTGGCAGAGTTTCTATTGATATGATAGCAGGACCAAGTGAAATTTTAGTTATTGCTGACTCTAAAAGTGACCCTCGCTTTGTTGCAGCTGACCTGCTTTCACAGGCAGAGCACGACAAAATGGCAAGTGCCGTTTTAGTTACTGACAGTATGGATTTAGCTAATAAAGTAAGTGAGGAAATAGAAAAACAGTTAAAGGAGCTTCCACGCGAAGAAATAGCACGCATTTCTATTGATACCAACGGAAAAATTATTGTAGCTGACGATATTGCCGATGTTATTGCGGTTTCTAATGAAATAGCCCCCGAGCATTTAGAGCTTTGCGTTGATAACCCATTTGATTATCTTGACAAAATTAAAAATGCAGGAAGCATATTTATGGGCAGATATTGTCCCGAGGCTTTGGGTGACTATTTTGCAGGACCTAATCACACACTCCCCACATCAGGCACAGCAAGATTTTCAAGCCCCTTGTCTGTAGACGATTTTGTAAAGAAGTCTCAATACACCTATTATACAAAAGAGGCTTTAAGCAAGGTTGCCGAGGACGTTGCTTTCTTTGCCGAAAAAGAGGGACTTTCCGCACATGCCAGAAGTGCCACAGTAAGATTTATTGACGAGGCAAAATAATGAGCAAATTTTTAAACGACCGACTACAAAAAATTGAAAGCTATACCCCAGGCGAGCAGCCACAGGACAAAAAGTATATAAAGCTTAACACAAACGAATCCCCATATCCCCCGTCAGAGGGAGTTATAAAGGCTATAACTGAGGACGAAATCAAGGATTTAAGGCTTTACTGCGACCCCGAATGTAAAAAGCTTAGAAAAGCGCTTGCCGACTGCTATAATGTCGAGCCCCAGAACATCTTCATTTCAAACGGCTCTGATGATATTTTAAATTTCAGCTTTATGGCTTACGGACAAAACGGTGCTGCTTTCCCTGACATAACCTACGGTTTTTACAGTGTTTTTGCCGAGCTTTACGGTATTGATACCGAAATCATACCATTAAAAGAGGATTTTACTATTGACATAGAGGACTTTTGCGGTCAAAATAAGTTGGTGGTAATTGCAAACCCAAATGCTCCCACAGGAATTGAACTGCCACTTGACGAGATAGAGAAAATTGTTGTTTCTAATCCCAATAGCATTGTACTTATAGATGAGGCTTATGTGGACTTTGGCGGCACAAGCTGTGCTATGCTCACCAAAAAATATAATAATCTTTTATGTGTGGGCACTTTTTCAAAATCACGCAGTATGGCAGGCGCAAGGCTAGGCTTTGCGATAGCAAGCAAAGAAATTATTGCCGATTTAGAAAAGATTAAATATTCCACTAATCCTTATAACATTAACCGTTTAACCCAAATAGCGGGCACAAAGGCTATTGAGGAAAACAGTTATTATATGGACAACTGCAAAAGAATATGCGATACGAGAGAGTACACAGTAAAAGAGCTTAAAACTTTGGGTTTTGAGGTGTTACCCTCTAAGGCTAACTTTGTGTTTGCAAAAAGCGATAAAATAAGCGGTGAGGATCTATATTTAAGGCTTAAAGAAAGCGGTGTGCTTGTGCGCCATTTTAAGGCAGAGCGCATAAAGAATTTTAACCGCATATCCATTGGAAGCCGTGAGGAAATGGAAGTATTCGTTAAAACAGTTAAAGAAATTTTAGGAGAAAAGATATGAGAACTGCTGAAATCAGCCGTAAAACCAATGAAACAGATATTAAATTAAGGCTTAATATTGACGGCAAAGGTGACAGTAAAATAAATTCAGGCTGTGGCTTTCTTGACCACATGCTAACGCTGCTTGCACGTCACGCAAGATTTGATTTAGAGGTCAAATGCAAGGGTGATACCGAGGTTGACTACCACCACACAGTTGAAGACATTGGCATTGTGTTGGGTGATGCTTTAAAGCAGGCTTTAGGCGATATGAGGGGAATCGTGCGTTACGGAAGCTTCTTACTTCCTATGGACGAAACGCTAATTCTCTCTGCGGTAGATATTTCGGGCAGAAGTCATTTAGCATATGGGCTTAGAATTCCCTCACAAAGGGTGGGCGATTTTGACACCGAGCTTACAGAGGAATTTTTCATAAGCGTTGTACGTCACGCCGATATAACGCTTCATATTAATCAGATAAGCGGCACAAATTCTCACCATATTATTGAGGGTGCTTTCAAATCTGTTGCCCGCTCACTAAAGGCTGCGGTTGCAATAGACCAGAGCTTTGCCGACGAAATCCCATCTACTAAAGGAGTTCTTTAATGATAGCAATAATTGATTACGGCGTTGGAAACCTGTTTTCACTTGTAAGCTCCTTTAAGGTTATCGGAGCGGATACTGTTATAACAGGTGATGTAGAAATAATTAAAAAAGCTGATAAGCTAATTCTTCCAGGAGTTGGAGCTTTCGGCGATGCAATAAGAAAGCTTCGTGAAACCGCACTCGACAAGGTTTTAATTGAGGAAGCCAAAAACGGCAAGCCTGTTATGGGAATTTGCCTTGGTATGCAAATGCTTTTTGAAAAAAGCTATGAATACGGTGAATACGATGGCTTAGGTCTTTTAAAGGGTGAGGTTGTTCCTATGGAAAAACGATTACCTAAAAGCCTTAAAATCCCACATATTGGTTGGAATGCTCTTATTTATAAAAAGGAAAATCCGATTTTTAAATACATAAATAACGGTGACTGTGTGTATTTTGTACATTCATATTATGCCGAAGGGTGCGATGACTCGCTTTTAGCTACCGCAGAATACGGAAAAGAGCTTACCGCAGCAGTAGCAAAGGGCAATATTTACGGTTGCCAATTCCACCCAGAAAAAAGCGGCAAGGTGGGACTTAATATTTTAAAAGCATTTTGCGAAATGGAGTAACAGATGAAAATTTTCCCTGCAATAGATTTGTATGACGGCAAGGCCGTCCGCCTATATAAAGGCGATTACGATAATATGACCGTTTACAGCGAAAACCCAATAGAAATAGCCCGTGATTTTGAAAAAAAGGGCGCAAAATTTGTTCATTTGGTGGACTTAGAGGGTGCTAAGGATGGTACCACCCCCAACCTCAACATTGTAAAGCAGATAGCTAGCGAAACCTCACTTTTTACCGAAATCGGTGGCGGTATACGTTCAATGGGAACGGTTGATAAGTATCTGCAAAACGGTGTTGACCGTGTAATTTTAGGAACAGCAGCAGTAAATAACGAGGCTTTCTTAAAGCAGGCTATTGCCAAATACGGTGACAGAATAGCCGTTGGTGTCGATATTAAGGACGGCTTTGTTGCAATAAAGGGTTGGCTTGAAAAATCAGAATACGACTGCTATCAGTTCTGCGAAAAAATGCTATCTTTAGGAGTTAAAACCCTGATTTGTACCGATATTTCAAAGGACGGCGCAATGCAAGGCACTAACCGTGAGCTTTATAAGGAGCTATCCGAAAAGTTCACTATTAACATTACTGCCTCGGGCGGTGTATCCACTATAGACGATATAAAAGCTTTACGAGCCCTTGACCTTTACGGAGCAATAATCGGCAAAGCTTATTATATAGGTGCTATTGATTTAAAGGAAGCGTTGGAGGCGGCGGAATGATTACAAAAAGAATAATCCCCTGCCTTGATGTTAAAAACGGCAGAGTTGTTAAAGGAACTAATTTTAAAAATTTGAATGATGTTTCTTCCCCTGTGCAGCTTGGCAAATATTATAGTGACTGTGGTGCAGACGAGCTAGTTTTCTACGATATTACCGCTTCAAGCGACGGTAGGCAGCTTTTTACCGAAATTTTAACCGAGGTTGCACAAAATATTTTTATCCCGCTTACTGTTGGCGGCGGTATAAACACTATTGAAGACTTCGACCGTGTGCTTAAATGCGGAGCAGACAAGGTAAGTGTTAATTCGGGAGCTATTAAAAATCCCGATTTAATAAAAGAAGCGGCTCAGAAATACGGCAATCAATGTGTTGTAATTTCAGTTGATGTCAAAAGGGTTGACGGTGAGTTCCGCGTATTTGCCAAGGGTGGCAGAGAGGACACCGGTATGGAAGCCATCAGCTGGATTAAACGCTGTGTTGATAACGGAGCAGGCGAGGTTGTTGTAAACTCCATTGATACTGACGGCGTTAAAAAAGGCTTTGATATTGAACTACTTAAAGCGGTTTGCGAGGTTGTTAACGTGCCGGTTATAGCCTCGGGCGGAGCCGGTTCTAAAGAGGATTTTATAACCCTTTTTAAAGAAATACCTGATATTGATGCGGGGCTTGCCGCTTCAATTTTCCACTTTGGTGAGGTTCAAATTTCCGAACTCAAGAAAACACTTAACGAAAATGACATTACAGTTAGATTATAGGTGATAAAAATGATTAATATTAATGAGCTTAAATTTGATGAAAACGGTCTTATCCCTGCAATAGTTGTGGATAACCTTACTAAAAAGGTGCTTACCTTGGCTTATATGAACGAGGAAAGCCTTAAAATTTCTATGGAAAAGGAGCTGACCTGTTTTTACAGCCGCTCACGTCAGGAATTGTGGCTTAAAGGTGAAACCAGCGGTAACTATCAGCATATCGTATCAATTACTGCTGACTGCGATAAGGACGCCTTAGTAGTGGTTGTAGAAAAGGATGGACCTGCTTGCCACACAGGTACAGATTCCTGCTTTACCGCTCCTGTATTTAAAAGCGACAGCAAGGCTGAATTTTCTATGGACAGTCTATACGAGCTTTTAGAAGAACGTAAGGCAGAAATGCCAGAGGGCTCATACACAACTTACCTCTTCCAAAAAGGTATTGATAAGATTCTTAAGAAAATTGGTGAAGAATCTACCGAGGTTATTATTGCCGCAAAGGCAGATGACAAAGCCGAAACAATTTATGAAATCGCCGATCTTGCTTATCACATTTCGGTTATGATGGTTGAAATGGGCATAAGCGTTGAGGATGTAAGAAAAGAGCTTGCATCCCGACACGTTATTGACCACAAGGTTAAGCAGGAAAAAATGACATGAAATAAATAATTGCAATTAATATTCTTTAAAAGCATAAGCTCCTCACAAAACAGTGAGGAGCTTATTTTTTTGTAATAATTAAAATTTAACATTTACACAAACAGGATAATGGTCGGATAGATAAATTCCGTCTATCTCATCATCCCAAAGCTCAGCTGTATAGCTGTACTTGTCTTTTGTATGATAGTAGATATAGTCGATTTTTACTGCCTTTTCAAAATTACCGTAGCCGTTAGTTCTGTCAGCAGGTATTCTGAGCTCACCATTTACTGCAAATTCAGGGCAATAAACTGAGCCGTTACCTACAAACTTTTCAAGGCTAAGCTCGGTGTTTTTAAGTCCCTCGCCATCTGTAAACATTACCATTGTGCGTCGCTTGGATTTATCGCCCGAAGGATTAAGCAGCTCTGTCCAGAAAACGCCCTTATCTGCTTCATTACCAAAGCCACTTCTTAAATACCACTCGTTTTTATCCCAAGGAGCAAGCATTGCCTCGTTGCAATAGGGTACTAAAAAAGGTTTGAGCTGCAAATGAGCTTTATTTTTCTCAGTATTAGTAACCGAAAGCTTCATTGCTATTTCCTTACCA
>JBGVRU010000069.1:0-6436 GCA_045128715.1 Acutalibacteraceae bacterium
TGAGTTATTAGGCGATGAAACTACACCTAAAAAGAAAATCATTTGCTCTATTGCTAATCGTTTAGCAAGAGTAGCTTGGACTGTAGTTAAAAACAAAGAGCCATTTAATCAGGACAAATGTAGGTTACTCTCTTTACCTACAGATAATTAAAAGAGAGATTTAACTGTCAAAACACGAGCTTTGATACAAAGACAACTTATTACCATCCCCGGTGTCTTTGTTAAAAGCCTGCAGGACACTGTAGGTTTACCTACAGTGTCATTAAGTGGTTGAGGGGAAGTACGTACTCATTTATACGGAAATACCTTTTATAGTGAATTGTACCTCTACCCTCAGCCATGATTTGGAGATAAGAATGTTTAATAGACTACGGATAAAACCTTTTGGTCGATTTATTCTACCCCCTCCAAACTGCTGCAGATTCGAACAAGCCATATTGGAACAATGGGTAAGCTCAGTTTAAGTAAAAGCTACTGCGAAAATGACACACCTTTTAGCAGTTGTTGGTTTAAGAATGACATTTTGTCTACGGATTAAACCTTATCATAAGAATTGTTCTACAACCAAAGCTTTTACTTTAAGCTTAAACTTTCCAGCATTGATTTCGGATATAGATTTGGTCGTGAACTGAATAGTTGCTATTTTAAGAGGCTGTCTTTACAGAAATGTGAAAAGGCAGCCTCTTTCTTTTATAATTCTAAAATCCAAAAAAGTCCCCTCGGGGATGAAGCGTCATCAGGATGGGCCTGAGCGCTAGGAATTAATAAAAGGAGAAATAAGATGGCTGCCCCTTCAAATCAGAATTATACAGTATTCAACACTCAAAATGTAAACGACTTAAGAGAAATTTTAGAGAATTTCAATGACTCTCTTCTAGACAGTAGGCTTTATCATGTAGGCGTAGACTTAGCCTCTCGCGTGTATCAAGTTTGTTACTTTGATGAAAATGGTCAAGATCAAAACATCTGTTATAGCAAGGAGCAGTTTACACATTTCCTTGAGAACCCACCACGTAAACCTTTATTCATTGCAATGGAAGGTTGCTCTGGTTGTAATTATTGGGCTGATGTCATTGAGAGTTATGGACATATTCCTGTAATTATTAACGCCAAGTTTATCAAAAACATGAAAAGAAGGGGCTCAAATAAAGATGATAAGAATGATGCTCTTACAATCAGAAAAGCTTTGCGTTGTGGTGAAGATCTCCCTTTGAGTCTACGTCACTCTCAAACAGATATGGTGATTAAAGCCTTGTTTAGTAGCTATGAACAAACCATTAAAGACGTTACTAAGATCTGCAACATTACCCGAGGATACTTAATTGATATCGGTGAATATGGTGAACTTGATAGTTGCACTACAGGTGAGAATGCTATCAAGTGCATAAGAGCCTTCATTGAAGGTCATATACATGATCCTCACTTTAAAGAACATATTGCTTATCTACAAATCAATTTAAAGAAGTTACAACAGTCATTAGAATTGCTCGATCAATACACCCAAGAATTAGAAAAACATGCAGATCGCAATGAGATGTGCAAGTTAATTCAAACAGTTCCTGGAATGGGTAAGTTAATTGCACTGTTAATGGCTGTGATTATCAAAGACATCAGTAGATTCAAAAGTGCAAGAGCCTTACAAGCCTTCTTTGGTATTGTAACTGCGCATACAGGCTCTGGTAATAAGATAGTACCAGGTAGGATGAGTATCAAAGGTGATCCTCTGTTTAAGAAGTGGATTTATCAAGCAGTTCTAGCTATTGCTCACAAAGGTAGGTATAAGAACTTAAGACCTCGCTCCCAATGGTTAATTAATATTTTTGATGAGAGTTCAAGTGACTTTAAACTCAAGGTTATCAAAGCTGCAGCTAAAATCATAAGAAACGTCTATGGTGTTTTAAAAAGTGGCAAAGGTTATGATCCTGAAATTGACAAAAGCTTAGGCTCTAAAAAAGATAGAACCAATCGCCATCCTAATAATAGAAAGAGCTCTTACAACCAAGATGGCACCAATCAATTTAACCATGATGTTAATAAGAAGAAGCTACCATCTTTTGATAATGCAACTGAATTACAAAGATTAGGTGCAACCGCATAAACAAAAGGCTTACAAATGGATTTAATAAAAGTGATTTACCACTAACCCTAAGTACAAGATTTTTTAACCAAATATAAAATAAAAGAACATTATGTAAAAACAACAACCAATAGTAAGTTTACAAGTTAAGTTTGCACTTTAACTCTTATTATGCCCAAGACGCTTTGTATGTATTAGATTTCGAATCTTTAAGTTGAATTTCGCGCTGGGATTGTCTTATTCGGGAATATTGAGCTCAAGATAGAGCAGTAGCAGTTTTAAACTGACTCATGATCATAGAACCTTTGATAAGTAAGTTATCGCAAACACTGATACAAGTCCCCAAGCTTAATGGTCGTAAACAAGCTAAGAATTTAGGAATCAGTTTATAGAATTAGCTTAGACTCATAATCTCTATAAAAGTCTCTTAGAAAAAATGTGGATTTAGTTCCACAATATTTTTATTGCCTAAAATAGGCTAGCAAATTAAAGAAAAGTGCTTAAATATCAGAAAGATAAAAGGATAGATTTGCTTTACAAAAAAGTTTAAAATTATTGCAAAGTGCGCTTGACATACTCCCGGTCATCTATATAGAGAACGGCGATCTGTCAAGCAAATAATTTAAAAAACATATAAAATAATTTTGCTCTCCATGCAATCAAATAACTCTATGAATTTACGTAAGTTTATTTATAAGCAAGGCTGTTTTTTAAGACAAAAGAATAACGTGGGCACTTTGTTACGCTGTTGTGGTAAAAGTGTTCCTTTGATGTTTAACTGTTAACTGTTGTTCTTCTGGTTCTGTTACTTAATCGCTATGCAATTATCCTAAAGTTCGGTTCAGTAGTCATGATTAAATCTTCTTTATGACCCCTGGTAGGGATTTCTATATAATGTTTTTAACGTCTTGGCCTGTAAAGACAGGTGATAAGACAACAAGTCTGTGTGTTAACTGAATAAATCTGAATACTTCAATTTAAAAAGTACAGCTAAGAGAAATAACTCCCTTGTCTGGCTGTCTCTGCTTTTATTTTTGTCAGATTTACTTCCAGAGAATTTCCCTGGAGAGATTTTTCTCAAATATACTGAATAATGTATTCGTTATGTTCTATGGGATCTTTTTATTAAAACTGCTGGTGCAAATTTAATTTACTTAACGTTTGGAATTCGTACTCTTTTATAACCTTTAATAAAATCACCATTCACCGAAATCCAATCTTTCGAGATCATTTATTTCAAGTTCACGAACTTCGTTATGCTCAACAAGGTATGCTACAAGTGTTGCAGACTGTCTTCTGAAAGGACCTTCAGGATCACTTAAATCAATGAGCTGATTTTTATTTTTAAACTCTGCAAGGTAGGGACTTAGAGTACTGTCCTGTTTATGCTGTTCTAATAGATTATTCTGGCACCAGGATGTGACTGCAGGAGTAGAGCTAAGTCGCTCAAAAGTCTTATTGGCTTTATTACACTTGCTTTTGAATTTGCAAAGCTTGGTGCTGGTGTTCTTTTCGGTTATTTTAGAGGCAAGCTCAGCATCATAATGGCTTACGATTTCTTTTATATCAGGATTTTTAAGGTTGATGCCAATCTTCCATAAATCGATAGCAATTTGTCTGCCATACCTGATTTTGACTCTTTTATCTTTTTTATTTTTATACTTTTGAATGATGGTACAGGCATTGGCTCCTTCATAGATTAAAGCTTTTAATACAGGGTTACCATTATCTGACATATGGGCAATCTTATTCTTTCCTCCTGTACCACTGTGTGCAGGGGTAAATCCTGTATAGGCAGCAAAAGAACGGGCATTTTTAAATCTTGTAAAATCTCCCTGAGTAATGATATGTGTGCCTACAGCAAGTAACAGTCCAACTCCGGGTATGGCCATAAAGTACTGACATTCAGAATGGCTTTCAAAATATTTCAAAAATCCCATGAGAATATTACTTCTCCTTTTAAGAAGCATTGCAATAATTGCACTCTGAGTCTGGATATCTGAAATCAGAAAACTGTTGTTTTGAGCTTCTTCCTTGTTCAGTTTTTTAATATATTCAGTTGCTGCTTTTATGGTAGATTCAGGTGACATGGAATAACTGTAGCATAGTGTGGCATCCTGCTCTTTTAGAAATGCAATCAGACGTCTGACATTCCTGGTTATGTCAGACTGGTTATCACCATAGGACTTAAGCAACGCCATATCTGCCCGGTTTTGTCTGTCTCTTATCACACATGGATGAATTGTTGAGGCGTCAGGACTTAAAAAATAGGTGAGCAGCAAATCCCTTACACCTCTGGCATCTCCTCTGTCATCCTTACAGCCATGATTATAAGAACGACATTTCTTGGCAGGAAAGATAAAGGCTTTGTCATTACAAAGTGTGTTAATCAGCTCTGCCCAATAATTGGAGTCTCCACAGGCTTCCATGCCGTAGATGTAATCTTCAGGGTTATTTGCCTTAATGAATTTGGTGAACTCATCTTTACTTAATGCTTTGTCAAAAGAACCTTCACCTGGTTTGGTGACACTTACCTGAATAACTTTGCTTGCCAAATCAATTCCGCAAAAATATTTTTCAGAAAAGATTGATTTTGATGTCTGTGTGCTGTTAGTATTCATGTGTTTTCTCTCCTTATACACTTAGGGATTTTCTATATAAAGTGTAACAGAGAAAACAAAGGCGAAGCTCTGTTTTTTCAGATGTCTTCGCCTTTTAATTTGTCCATTCAATGGTGACCTGAACTATATTCAAGATCACATGCGTATATGACGTTTTGTTTCTGAACCTCAACTGCACTCTCAGACTGGAGATAGGGACAATTCATATAGTTAAATAAACTCTTTAACTGAGTTTTGAGAGATGACCAGGGATCCTCTTACCTCCAGTGTGAGAGTACAGTCAAATTAAGTAAGCTCATAAACAATCACCATATACAGCAGGCGTCCCACAATGGAGGTCTGAGAAGGCAAGGTTTCAACTGCACTCTCAGACTGGAGAAAGGGACAATTCAGTAAGTTAAATAAACTATTTTATTGAGTTTGAAAGCCAATGTGGATCCTCTTATCTCCAGTGTGAGAGTACAGTAAGAAATAACCTGCCTTGGAGCATTAACCTCAGCGGACGCTCTGAAGTTAAGGAGCTCTTTCACGGTTGATGGAATACTGACTGTTTAAGGTAACTTTACGTTACCTCAGTTTTTTAATCATATTGCATTTGGTTTCATCAAAAGCTTGTCCTGATTTGGCTATTGCATAGGCAATACGGGCAAGTCTGTTCATTATGGCGCAGATGATGATTTTTTTAGAACGGTTCTGATTAAGTCTCTGTTTTAGCCATGATGATTCAGTACCATTTTTCATTGCCTGACTTAAATAAACCATCGCACCCATATAAAGCATCTTTTTAATGCTCTGAATACCAGACTTGCGAATACCAAGGACTGTGGTTTTACCTCCTGTACCTGTAGTTACCGGAGCCACTCCGATGAAAGCTGCAAAAGCTCTTGATGAGGAGAATCTCTCTGGATCACCCATAGCAGCATACAGTGCTACAGCTGAAAGCTTACCTATACCAGGAACTGTCTGAAGGTTAGAGCAGATTTCATTGTTTGAAGCATAAGATAAGAGATGAGAGTTAATCTCTTTTATCTTTGTCTGCAGAGACTCAATGTTACCGAGCAGACTTTCACTGAGGCAGTTTAAGTGACTGTAACTGCAGTCATCCTCTGAATGCTCTTTTTCAGTTTCAGTATTACAGAGTGCTTTTAAGGCTTCTGTTACCTTAGTTGCTGATGCTACAGAAACTGTACCTGCCACCACACCTGATTCATACAGAAAGGCATGAGCTGCATTGACCGTCTGAACAAACTGCTTGTTAAGCTGGTCACGTACGGCTATAAGATTCAACAGATACTGGTTTTCCTGTGTTCTTGCAGGAATATGCTGCATTGATGGTGTAATTAGTGCCTTTAAGATACCCAAGGCATCAATTCTGTCTGTTTTATCAAGATGTAAAAAGGCTTTTACCTTTTGAGCTGGCAGAATATGACACTTATGGTTATGATCCTCAATGTATCTGCAAAGATAATTGCATGAACCACAGGCTTCAATGCCAATCAGCTTTCTTGGTGTATGGGTATCATTGATGAATTCAAAGAATTTTACTCTGGAAAGCTGATAGTTTCTGACATGCTTTGCTCCTAAATCGTAGTAGCATACCTGAAAGACTCTTGATGCTACATCAACTGCAACAGGCAGATATCCTTTTGTGGTAAGATAAGCAACACGCTCAATTTCATCTGCTGTGAATCTGGCTGCCTTCATGGGAATGGCTCCGAAAAGTTTGTTTATGAAAACT
>JBGVRU010000070.1:0-1751 GCA_045128715.1 Acutalibacteraceae bacterium
ACCCGAAGCCGTTGTTTTTTCATATTATCCTAACGCTACCATGCTGAAAACGAGTGCGAACAACGCAACGGTTTCGCAAAGACCGACAACAGTGATGTACTGTGAAAAGCCTTTTCCTGTTTCAGCTAAAGCATCCGCACCGGCAGCACCGGCTTTACCCTGAGCAATGGCAGAAAAAGCCATTGCCAAACCGGATGCGATTCCAAGACCAAGCAAAAAGGCAGGATCGGCAGAAGAGCCCTTCATCTGTTGCATTAAAAGAAAACCGTAAATGGTCTGTGTAAGAGGCGCACCTGCAAAAACAGTAAGAATAAAAGGTGCCGCTTTATTTACCATATAACACTTCTTCCATGCGCCAATAGAAGATTGGCCTGCAACACCAATGCCGATTGCCGAACCAATTGCGGCAATACCCATAACTAATGCTGTACCTAATGCTCCAAAATTCATAATAATTCTCCTTAATAATTAATTTTTTCTTCGAAAGGTTTAAACTTGTATCCGCTCCAAGACATACCCAAATGAGACGAAAACTCCAAGGTGTTAAGTCTAATTCCGTGAACGATAACCGAAAGAATATTTAAAATCATATTCAATCCGTGGCCAAACACCAAAAGAGCAATGGCAAGTATCATAAACATAAAATTGCCAAGTAACGGCCCTGCGAGCTCATTAACGGTAGCAGAGATTGCGGCGCCTGCAAGGCCGACAGCCCAAAGGCGTATATATGAAACAATGTCACTGAACAGATTAAAGATACCAAGTAAAACCGAAACAATATTGGTAAGACTTGAGAGTATAGATTTAATTACACTACCTTCATAGTTTGCAAATATAAAACTTAAAACAAACCCAATGGCAACAAAAGCAATAGCAACAGTACCGACGGGTATGCCACCTATAACCAAGCTGAAACTGAAAACTTCTCCGTTTACTACAAAGCTAAGCACTAAATAGAACATACCAATAAGTTCTATTGCAGAACCAATATCGCCAATCACTTTAAGGGATTTTCTATTCCGTATAGCACATTTAATATGAGCCACAGTCAGTTGGACAAGGGCGAATACAAAACACAATATCTGCAAATTTTGTGCTGTGGTGAGTCCGACGGTGCCATTGGTCCAAAACGGATACCATATCTTATCGGCATACACGTTTGAAATTACCGGTATGGATAAGCTCTTTAACCACTCGGGTAACTGCTCTGGAGTGAGTCCGAACCAAGTGCAAGTAAGCGTTCCCCATAGAACAGTTGATAGACCGAACAGTCCCACAAGCAAAAACATGGGCGAAATCTGCTTTTTGGTGATAAGCGATTTTGTAATCGGGATTGCCGCAACAGCACAAATAAGCAATCCGTATCCGCCGTCACCGAAAATAATTCCAAAGAATATGAGTATAAATGCCAAGAACCAGCCCGAAATGTCATACTCAAAATAACCGGGAACGGTGCCTAAAAAGTCGGTCAGCGGATAAATAAGACTTACAAATTTGTTGTTTTTAAGTTTGGTGGGAACGTTATCCTCAATCGAAGGCTCTTCCACGAGAAGTCCCCAAGAATTGCTTTGGGCAGTTTGTTTGAGCCTATCAAGGTTTTCAGCTTCAATATAGCCCGTGAAATGTGAAACAGAAAGAGGTGCCTCTTTTTCGGGTGATAAATTTTCGTCTGCCATACCCGTAGCATAGGTTTCAAATTCAATTTCCTTTTCGGTAGATTGAACAGCTTTTTTAATGCTCTCAATATAACA
>JBGVRU010000071.1:0-3516 GCA_045128715.1 Acutalibacteraceae bacterium
CTTTTAATTTTTCTTCTACATTTTGTGCGGTTTCGAGCATATTTTCTGCAAAAATGGCATACCCTTGTGTCGGCTCATCTACAAGGACGTGAGTTACTGCACCTATAAGCTTGCCGTTTTGAAGTATAGGACTGCCCGACAGACCCTGCACTATACCACCGGTTTTCTCAAGTAATTCACTATCGGTAACAGTTACTATCATATTCTGTGTTTTGCTGTGATATGCAGAAGTTCTTACCTTTACCTTACAGGAATAAATCTTAGGTGTTTCACCCTCAACTGTGCAAAGAATTTGAGCATCGCCATCCTTGACTTCATGTTTTAAGGCAACCTCGGTAAGATACGAAAAGCTGATGTCATCCAAAAGCTTTGAATAAACACCTGCGTTACTGTTAAGATTAATTTCACCCAAGGTTTCTGTACCAAACTTACCGTTAAGCTGACCCGGACTTCCCACAGTCCCCTTTTCAACAGATATAATTTCAGCGCTTACTAATTCGCCCGAATCAAGCTTTAAAAGGCTACCTGTATCCTCATCGCAAATACCGTGTCCTAAACCGCAAATAACCCCTGTAGCAGGGCTGTAAAATGTGAGTGTTCCTATTCCTGCAGAGCTGTCCCTCACCCAAATACCTATCTTATAATTTCCTGTTTCCTTAGAAATTTGGGCGGTGACATTTATCCTTATTTTCTGTTTTTCCCTTAACACTAAAAAACTCATTTTTTTGCCACCCGACTGCTCAACTATTCGGCTTAAATCCTCATTTGTTGTTACCTTTTTACCGTCCACCGAAAGTATATAATCACCTAATTTAACTCCTGCCGCCTCTGCTGGCTTTTTTAGTCCGTTTTCGGTATCAACCTCTGTAAGCTCGATTACCAACACTCCCTCGGTATAAAGCTTCATACCGAAAGGACTGCCGAGAACTGCTACATACATTTCATCTACAACCTCAACATTAACTGTTGTAAAGGGTATAATACCAAAGGCTTTTAAATCAACCGAATAGCTTTGTCCAACGTTTGAGAGCATCTTACTTTGTGACAACTCAACACCGTCAAACTCGGCTGTTACAGGAACCTTTGTATTAATAACAAGGCTATCACCTTTTTTTATTTTATAATTACTGCTTATACTATTCTGCAAATAGAATACTGCCGAAAATATAAGTATACTTAATGCCAAAGAGCAGGCAAACAAAAATTTAACAAAAAACCGTGCAATCTTCATTACAGTCCCTCCTGTAATATATTGCACGGTTTAAATTTAAAATATTAATGTTAAAAAATATAAATAATTACACTTTTTTCTTAAATTTGTTTTTTATCTCGGGAATATCAAACCGTATAATTCCTATAATAATTGAAATAAAGCTAAAAGCGTCTGATAAAAGCCCGCCAACCGAGCTATAGTGCCAATTATACACCATCCACATAAAGCAGGTTGGTAAATTAATCATTCTGATTTTGGCAGGATTTTTATTTCCGAATGCTACAGTTTGCATAACTGTTCCCAGAATTGCCAAAATACCAATTATTCCGTCCCAAGTCAAAATTCCAAAAACAATAAATATTATGCTAAACAAGGCTTGTGCCCATACAGTGGATTTATTTCTTTTTCCAAATCGATATAAACGAACCCACGTATAAAGCTAAACATATTCATAAACATTGCAGTAAATGCTCCAAGCATTAAGTACTGAAATGTAAATAGTATCTGGCTTATTATTTTTAAAACATTTATCATTTTAAAGCTTTTAGCCTGAAAAGATACAGCGGACAATGTAAAAGCCACAACACCTATAATCTGCGCCGTAATTTTTATAAAATCCATATTCTCACTTCCTGTGATAAGAATAGTAAACTATCATATCCATATTTTCGCCGTTAAGTGAATTTACGCCTGTAACCGTTATACCGTCGCCACTTAAAAGAGTATAATAGGTGGCGTTTTCTGCCATACATTTAAATACGTCCTTTTCGCCGCACATTATACGTATTTCACCGTCAATTACAACTATTCTGCCTGATTTACCCATAATAGTTTCTTTAACAGAGCCGTCAGGACTTTTTATTCTTCTTGTTACGTATTTAATTTCTCTGCCGTCCATTTCATAAAGGACATTTTCATTTTCGTTTCTCTTGCGTTTAAATCCAAACATACAGCTCACCCCGAGCTTTAATTTTATTACTTAATATATTATTTGTCAATACAAAGCAAACGTATTTTTTACTAATAATGGGTACAATATTAAAAGGTGATATTATTTGATAACTACTATAATCAGAACGGTAATTCTTTATATATTTGTAACATTTGGAATAAGAATAATGGGCAAGCGGCAAATTGGCGATATGCAACCCAATGAATTGGTAATCACTCTGCTTATTTCGGAAATTGCCGCCATTCCTCTACAGGACACCTCACAGCCAATATTAAACGGAATTATGGCTATTTTTATGCTTGTTATTCTTGAAATTGTTATGTCGGTACTTGCAATGAAAAACCAGTATATACGCAAAATTATGAGCGGAAAATCAATAGTAGTAATAAAAAACGGAGTTATCGACCAGAATGCAATGAAAAATGTGCGTATGACAGTCCTTGATTTAATTGAGCTGTTGAGAGGTCAAAACGTATTTGATATTTCGACCGTTGCATTTGCTGTGCTTGAAGTGAACGGAAATTTAAGTGTGCTTCTAAAATCCAGCGAACAACCCGCAACTGTAGGTGACCTAAATATTACAGCAGAGGAAAAACCTCTCCCATTGCCGATTATAAGCGACGGAAAGATTATTAAAGATTCGCTTAAAGCATTGGAAATAGATATTAATACTATAATCAAAAAATTAAAAATGAATAACACAACCGTTAAAAAAGTATTTCTTATGACTGCCGACAGAAGCGGTAAATACAATATTGTAAAAAAGAGGGATAATATTTGAAAAGATTGATAGCCGCAGGGGTTCTGTTATTATTTGTCATATCTGCTTATATCTTCGGTTTTTTATATATTGATAATGTCTGTACAAATGCAAATGCTTATCTAAAAAAATGTGTAAGCGTTTATAAATCGGACCAAAATGCTACTAATGAAGCTGAAAAATTGGAAAAATACTGGAGTAAAAAAGAAAAATGGCTGTCCTTTTTTGCAAATCACGCTGATATTGACCAAATAGAGTTAGCCATAAGCTCGCTTAAAACCTACAGTAAAGCTAAAGATAATGAAATTTTTTTTGAATATTCAAGCACAGTTAAAACCCTGCTTCATCAGCTTATGGAAGATACAACACCAAATGTCCACAGCATATTTTAACGCATAAGTCAACATATATTTGCATAATATGCAAATATATGTTGACTTTTACATAGTAAAGTGGTATAATTTCAACGTTAAAGGCGTATTTTTATACGACAAATTTGAATTTTTAGGAGAGATTTTTATGAAAAATTCAGTAAAAATTATGAGCCTTGTGCTCACTCTTTGCTTGGTATTCGGTCTCGCAGGCTGCGGC
>JBGVRU010000072.1:0-2526 GCA_045128715.1 Acutalibacteraceae bacterium
GGTAATATATTGTTCGTCGCCGGTGAGTATACACTCGTTAGCAAGCCAGCGAATAGACCAGACGTGGGAGCATAGCTCAGCTGGGAGAGCATCTGCCTTACAAGCAGAGGGTCACAGGTTCGAGCCCTGTTGTTCCCACCACTTGGCCTGGTAGTTCAGTTGGTTAGAACGCTAGCCTGTCACGCTAGAGGTCGTGGGTTCGAGCCCCATCCAGGTCGCCATTTGCCTCTGTAGCTCAGTCGGTAGAGCAGAGGACTGAAAATCCTCGTGTCGTTGGTTCGATTCCGACCGGAGGCACCAACATGATGCGGATTTAGCTCATCTGGTAGAGCGCCACCTTGCCAAGGTGGAGGTAGCGAGTTCGAGCCTCGTAATCCGCTCCACAAGGACGCTTAAAACAAACTTAAGCGTCCTTTATTTTTCCAAATTTAATATGGCACCATAGCCAAGCGGTAAGGCAGAGGTCTGCAAAACCTTTATTCCCCAGTTCGATTCTGGGTGGTGCCTCCAAACGAAAATCCGTTCACGAAAGTGGGCGGATTTTTGTTTGTATTATTCACTATTCATTTTTCATCATTTATTATTCATTAACAGGGAACGGATTTTCGAATGAATAATGAAAAATGAAGTCGCTTACGCTGATGAATAATGAATAATTTTGACTATATTTAAAATTTATGTTATAATGTATTAAAGGAAGTGTTCCAATGAAAGAAAATATCTTAATTGATAAATCAATTGCTTTTGCTGCAAGAATTGTTAAACTGCATGATTTTTTGATTAAAAATAAAAAAGGTTTAATAATAGCTAAACAGGCAGTTCGTAGCGGAACTAGTATAGGTGCGAACATAAATGAAGCAAATTACGGGCAAAGTCCTGCCGATTTTATTTCTAAAATGCATATTGCCTTAAAAGAAACCGCTGAAACTGAATATTGGATAAAATTACTCAATATGTCTGAATATATTGATGATAAGATGAGTGAATCACTGCTCGACGATTGTTTAGAAATAAAGCGAATTTTAATTGCTTCCATTAACACGGCAAAAGAAAATAATAAATAACCCAAGGCGGTGATAAAATGAAGAAAAGATTTTTTCAACCAATATGGAAATTTGAAGAAATAGAAAAACAACTTACTTCTTTAGAAGAAAACGGTTGGAGATTAGATAAAATAAAAGGTTTCCGTTGTTTTGAATTTGTTAAATCGAAACCAAAAACTGTTCGTTATTTTTTGACATACACTCTCACCAGAGAAAAGCTAAATATGAATTTGATTGAAAATACGTTGGTTCAAAATTTTAATGCCAATGAAATAAGTGGTACTTTTTTAGATAGCTTGGGTGGAACAAGTGTATTCAGAATTACAAAACAAGCAGAACTTACAGAACAATTAAATAATAGAGATATTATTTTACAACATTATCTTTTCAAAAAAGTTGTTTTTGGAATCATTCTTTTCTTTCTTTTGTTCGCACCATTAGCTATTGGTGCTGCAATTAATATAGAAAAATTTTTAGAAGATTTAAATATATTCTATATAGTATTTTTTAGTTTTTGTTTTTTATCTATCGTTTCTTATGTTATTTATAATTTAGTTGGTTTAGTTTATCAAAACAATAAACTCAAAAGCAAATAATCTAATTAAAGAAAATCAGGTTTTCAGGCACTTTTCATTCGTGCTATTAAGTTCGAAACACCCAGAAAAAAACACGTCCGTTTTGGGCGTGTTTTTTTACGCTTTTTTACCCGTTTTTAGCTAAAAACGGGCTATTTTATGCCCAAATGGGGGAATTTTCATGAAAATTCAATTTTAAACATAAAAATGTACAAGTTTGAGAAAAATTTGAATATTAAACAAATAAATATGCAAGTTTCAACTACAAAACTATTCCATTATGGGAGAAAGTATGGTAAAATATTAATATAAGTGAGGTGAGGGCAGTTGGATTCCTATATGAAAGGCGCAGTAGAAGAATATATTGAAAATAATAGAGCTGTTCTTGAAGATATGTGCGAGCGTGGCGTTTTCTCGTCGGCAGATGTCGAAGAACACTTAGAAAGCATTCGTGCTAATATTGAAAAGAATATCGAATCAAATAAAGCGTATGCCTTGCTTATGATGGAGATGGATCGCGGCAAAGCTAAAACGAAGTACAATAATAATTATGTTTCTTTAACTGAAATTGCAAAGCTGAAAAACTTTAAGAATCCCAGTTATGTTATTCAAAGTTGGTTAAGGGATAGAAATACGCTTGAGTTCCTTTTTCAGTGGGAATTGGAAAACAATGTTGCTTTTGATATTCAAGGTCATCGCCAAGTTGAAAAGAAATTATCCGATCCTTCGTTTACTCTTACCCTAAAAATTTGGAAAGGGTATGCTCGTGCCATCGGTATCGAGTCTAAACAGGGAAATGGGGGAGGCACCTTTGCGCATATAGATATTGCTATTGATTTTTATGCGTGGGTCTTTCCCAAGAAACGGTATGAACTGATAAAACTGATTTCCGGCAAGTTGGCTTTTTT
>JBGVRU010000073.1:0-3158 GCA_045128715.1 Acutalibacteraceae bacterium
TTGTGGAACAAGAAACACCCTGAATTTGCTTAATGGAGACATCATTGCAGCGCATAATGCGCAAGACCGGTCGCAGACCTATTGAGTGCAAATGCCAGAAGTGCAAGCAACAGTGTAAGACACCTTGCTTGGGGACTCCAGAAGATATACTCCGTCTTATCAAAGCCGGGTATAAAGATAGGCTGGCTCCAACACATTGGTGTGTGGGTATGGCTCTCGGAAAGATAGATTATCCCGTGCTGATGATACAGGCAAAGCAGGAAGATAACGGCTATTGTACCTTCTTCAATGATGGGCTATGCGAGCTTCACGACTTGGGACTCAAGCCAACCGAGGGGCGATTGTCACATCACTCTATAACCAAGGAGAACTTCAAGTTTGGTAAGTCGCTGTCCTGGAATGTGGCCAAGGAGTGGATGGATGAACGAAACGAGGCATTCATTAAAGAGATAACCCAACTGATGCTATCCTAAGTAATCGAAGTCTGAACCGCGAACATTTAGTATTAACCCGTTAATTCCTCAAAAATCGCGGTTCGGATTCGATTAATTTATCCTATTTGTAAACCTTTAATATTAGTTGCCCCTATACTTTAAGTGACATATACATTTATTCACTAATAAAAACAAGAAGTACTATGCAACTTAAATCCAAAATGACATTTGATGAGATGGCTCGTCACTTGGTTGCAACCACAGGCAAAATCGCTAACCGTGTATCGGTAGGCAAGCACGCAAAAGCGTTAGGTTACAAGGTTTACAAACCTATGATCAATGGTAAAATTATTCACTTCTACCTCAAAGAGGAGAAGCAAGATGCACAAACAGAGAATTAAAATGAAAGAACAAAGTAAATTTGTATTCTACCGCTTTTACAAAGGGCTGATGATGGCATTTGACTTGCCAGAGTCAGCCTTTATGGTCTATATGGCAGACCTAAACGAAATCAGAAAACTTGGTTACAACACACTTCGTCCTTTGAGGACTCATTTAGGATGTTTAGGAATAGGCAGACGCTCATTTGAACGCTGTATTATGAAAACAACCTCAATGGGGTTGCTGAAGCGAGTTGCTGTTGATGGTAAGTATGATTATTTTTGGGATATGGAAGCATACAACCGACTTATACAGATTGTATCAACGACGACGAAATATACTGTGCTTAGAGAGTTCTGTAATAAAGCCTTTGAAAAAGACAAGAGAACTGTAATGTCAATCACTTACGACGAGATTCAAGAATTATCGGCTCATAAGTGGTAATGCAATCATAAAATATTATACTGGGGAGCTGCAAAGCTCCTTTTTTTGTAAATAGGGGAAATTGATGCCCATTTGAACAAACCATTTATGCTTATTTGTACAAATCGCTTGTACCATTGGATTGTTCAAATGTGCAATTAGTATAATAATATAGTGATAATACTACCATAAATACGATACCTATTCTTTTCTACGGAGAAAAGAATCAAAAGAAAAACTGCTTAAGGAGACGGCTGCGCCGCTCAATGGGGGTTTTGAAATTAAAATTCTGGAGAAATGGATTAAGGGGAACACATAGTAAACACCTATTTCCTCAGTATTTCAAAAACAAAAATAATAATCCTTCTATATATACCACCATCACACACGACAACCTTCCTTCGCTTCGTCATCTTCGCACCCATCGCTGCGACCTCATCTCCCATCGCCTATGCACCTTCCCCTCGCTATACGAGCGCACGCGAACACTTATTATCAATACAAAACGGACAAATAAATGGCCCTCTATAACCAACTGTTTGAGCTGCTCAAATCGTGTCTTTTCAACTGGATTTTGACCAATTAGTAGAAATGGCTATAAAGTGAACAAAAAAATCAAAGTGGCAAAAGTATGTCCACATTAGTTATACATTGCTTGCTGACTGACAAATAAATACACTGGTTTATACTGTCCACAATTTGGAGCAAAAACGAGGTAAAATCGTGCTCTGAATTATTTGTTCACTTTCTCAAAAATGGGACTTGGAAAAATGGCCCGAGGGCAGATACCGAATCCGCACCGGGGTGTACACCCTTCCAATTCTTTTTACAATTTTTACACCGTTGAATATCAATGTTTTAGAATGTTTACTTTGTCCAAAAGTGAACAAAAAAGCCTATCAAAGTAACAAATTGAAACAAAAATTTATTTTTTCGTTGATTTTCACCTATATATAAAAGAATTGACTTTGTAACTACTTGATAATCAGTGTAAAATACTTTGTTTCAGTTGTTTATATATGTTGAAACGGGCAAAAATTGATTTTTGCAAAAATGAAAAATTTTTCAAATTTTTACAAGCGATTGATTTTCAAAGGTTTAAGACAAGCCCTCGCGCGTGGGCGTTCCATACTCAAGCAAAAATTAAAATCGCTATCCATCACAAAAATTTTTTTCGCAAAAGTTTTGGAGTTTGAAAATTCGGTGTTACTATAGTGCTGTACTCAAACGCCAACAACAACGGCAAAGAGTAAACGAAAAAATAAATGAAAAAATAAACACTTAAAAAACAAATTTACAAAACAGACAAACCAAACCGCACAAGCGAGAAAACAACAGCCCTTTTTGTGGGAAACCTATTTTTGAGGCTGGGAAAATCAAAAATTGTCCGTGCGTTTCGGAACGCTTAAATAGGGTGTTAAATAACCACACCGAGCGGAACTACAGACCAATGTAGCAAGTTGGAGCGGTCTATTTGTGCAAATAGTCCGTACACGCAAAGCACGCAAATTTGGGAGTGCGAGAGCCGTGTAGAAAAGAGAGGTAACAAAATAATGCCATAAATGCGCCCTTGTGCGCTCGGAGATAAAAGTTACTATGCAGGAAAAACACCCTGCACGGAGCCTGAGAAAAGGGTATTGCCAATGTTATGCCCATAATCACCAACCGCCAACCGCTCGAATGTGTGCTGCCGTATTGCAAAAGATACGGGGTGTGCCAAAGAAACACTCTGCCGAAATTGGAGTAAGCAGAGATTGTGCGATGACACGCAGAGCAGACCGGTGCTGATGCACTTATGCCACCACTATGCTCTGATGGATAGCCAATTATAGGGTACACTTATAGGTGCGACAAAGTTACGAAAAATGTGCCGTGCAGGGTGAAATGCACGGCATATTTTTGGGTGCGTGGCGTATGGTT
>JBGVRU010000074.1:0-12186 GCA_045128715.1 Acutalibacteraceae bacterium
CTTTTATGCCGAAAAGGGCGGAATGCTTGTGGGATTTGAAAAAATATAGAAATACATATAAAAAGCCACCCAAAAAAAGAGTTTGATTTTTTTGGGTGGCTTTATCTTATACTTTTTACATTCCCCAATATTTTCTGTCAAGACTTCGGAAAGATATTGCGGAAAAAATATGCTCTTTTTCAATTATTTCACTACCGTTAAGGTCAGCTACAGTGCGGGCTACCTTTAAAATCCGGTCATAAGCTCTTGCGGACATTCCAAGTCGCTCAAAGGAGAGAGCCAGATATTTTGAAGCATCATCAGTCATAATGCAGTATTTTTTAAGCATAGACGGTGTGAGCCTGGCATTACAGGTAATGCCAGTGCCTTTATAACGCTCAACCTGAATTTTTCTCGCTTTGTTTACTCTGGCTCTTATTTCGGCAGAGGTTTCTTCCTTTGCGTTGGAGTTAAGCGCCGCATAATCTACAGGTGGCACTTCAACGTGCAGGTCAAGGCGGTCAAGCATAGGTCCTGAAATTCTACCCAAATATTTATGTACAGCATTTTGCGAGCAGGTACATTCCCTTGTTGGGTGACCGAAATATCCGCAAGGGCATGGGTTCATTGCCGCCACAAGCATAATGGAGCTTGGGTAGGTGAGCGTGCCTGCAACTCGGGAAATAGTTACCTTGCCGTCCTCCAAGGGTTGGCGCATGGCTTCCATAACATCACGCTTGTATTCAGGTAGCTCGTCAAGAAAGAGCACTCCGTTATGAGCTAAGGATATTTCACCCGGCTTTGGAGTGGAGCCGCCGCCTGCAATTCCTGCTACCGATACAGTATGATGAGGTGAGCGGAACGGGCGTGCTGTTACAAAGGGCATTTCCTTTGATAATGCTCCTGCTATTGAATGAATTTTGGTGGTTTCTATGGATTCCTCAAAGGTCATTTCGGGTAAAATTGAGGGGAGCCTTTTGGCAAGCATACTTTTACCTGCTCCGGGAGGACCGATAAGCAAAATATTATGACCTCCTGCGGCGGCTACCTCTAATGCCTTTTTAGCGGCTATCTGTCCCTTAACATCGCTGAAATCGGGAACAGATATATTTTCAAGTGCTGAAATATCTGTTCTTTCGGCAGGGGTGAGAGCTTTTTCTCCTGTGAAATGCTCTATTATTTCCTTAAGACTTTCCACGCCGTAAACATTAATTCCATCTACAACGGCGGCCTCTGACATATTGCCCTTTGGCACGAAAATATTTTCTATACCATTTTCTTTGGCGGTTATTGTAATGGCTAATACTCCGTTAACACTTCTTACCATACCGTCGAGTGCTACCTCGCCCAAAACAACTGAGTTTTGAACTTCCGCTTTAAACTGACCTGAAGCCTTTAAAATTGCCAATAAAACGGGCAAATCGTAAAGTGAGCCTTCCTTTTTGCGGTCGGCAGGGGCTAAGTTTACGGTGATTCTGCCTACGGGAAATTTAAAACCGCAATTCTTAATTGCGGCTCTTATTCTGTCCCTCGATTCTTTAACAGTAGCATCGGGAAGACCTACTATATCAAAAGCGGGAAGTCCACCCGAAACATCGGCCTCAATTTCTATCATATATGAATCAATGCCGAAAAGACCTATGCCTTTAACTCTCGAAAACATTTGACTTCCCACCTTTTAGTTTATTAATTTGAAACAACGCTTTTAGGTTTTCCCTCTAAAAAAGCGGTTAAATTTTCTGCTACAAGCTTAACCAGTCTCTTTCTTGTGCTTAATGGAGACCAAGCAGAATGAGGGGTTATAATAATATTCGGGGCATCTGCTAAAACACAAGTCTCACTCATAGGCTCTTTGGTTAAAACATCAACCGCCGCACCCGAAAGCTGACCTGATTTTAAAGCTTCAAGCAATGCGTTTTCATCCACAACACCGCCACGTGAGGTATTTATGAAGAAAGCACCTTTTTTCATTTTGCCAAAAGCTACGGTGTTCATCATTCTTTCGCTATCGCTGTTAAGCGGGCAGTGCATTGTGATTATATCAGAGGTTTTAAGAAGCTCATCAAAGGTTACAAATTCAACACTTGGGTCGCATTTAGGGGTGCGTGTGTAAACCTTTACTTTCATACCAAGTCCCTTAGCGGCTTTCGCTACAGCTCTACCTATACTGCCATAGCCCACAATTCCTAAGGTTTTATCATAAACCTCATCAGCGCCAAAGGCGATATGAGAAAAAATAGCGCTTTTCTTCCAACCGCCGTCTTTAACAAATTTGTCATAGCTTGGGATTTGGGTATAATGAATTAAAATATACCCGATTACCTGCTGTGTTACAGCGTTTGTCGAATATTCAGCGGCATTGCAAACAGTAACACCGTGGTCCTTTGCAGCGGCAATATCAATATTATTGTAGCCTGTAGCAAAGGTGCCTATATAACGGAGCTTTGGAGCAGCCTCAAAAATCTCACGGTCAATAACAGTTTTATTGCAAAGTATAATCTCGATATCTGCAACCTGAAGCTTTAGCTCGTCATGGTTTATGTTATTGAACGCAACAACATTACCAAAGCTTTCAAAAATATCTAAAGAAATATCATTGTCGGCTATAAGGGTGGCGGTATCAGTCAGCAGTATTTTCATCTTTCGCTTTCACCTTTATTTTAGTACCGTCGGGCTCAACTATATAAGTGTTTTCAAGCTGAGATACAAGGGAGGCTTTAAAGCTGTCTATATATTCTCGTCTTAAAATATATTGCTCTTTTTTTTCTTCTTCTGTAAGACCTTCAGCCTTTTGCTTGCGGGCAAGCTCATTTATGCGGTTGATTTTTTCCTGAGTCATATTTTAAACTCCTAAATTTCATTTCTGCCTTCAAGAGCGCGAGCTAAGGTGAATTCGTCAGCATATTCAAGATCTCCGCCTACAGGTATACCGTAGGCAAGACGTGAAACCTTAATACCCATAGGCTTTACAAGTCTTGAAATATAGCTGGCAGTAGCCTCGCCCTCAACATTGGGGTTTGTTGCCATTATTATTTCTGTTATCTCACCTGAGCCAAGCCTTGCCATAAGCTCTTTAATACGCAGCTGGTCGGGACCGATACCGTCTAATGGGGAAATAACACCGTGAAGCACATGGTAAAGACCGTTATATTCACGTGTGCGCTCAAAAGCCATAACATCCTTAGGCTCTGCTACCACGCATATAACGGTTTGGTCACGTTCATTATTATCACAAATAGCGCAAACCTCTAAGTCGGTGAGTCCTTGGCATTTTTTACAGAAATGAATTTTTCTTCTGGCATTAACGAGTGCCTCAGCAAATTTTTCGGCACGCTCGGGCGGTTGCTCGAGAATGTTATATGCCAGTCTCTGAGCGGTTTTTTTGCCTATTCCGGGCAAGCGCTCAAATTGGTTAATAAGCTCTGTTAAGGGCACAATATTGTTGTTAGCCATATTCTTAGAAAAGTCCGGGCATATTAAGTCCGCCCGTAATAGCTCCCATTTCTTCTTCGGAGGTTTTTATTGCATTACCGATAGCCTCGTTAACAGCAACTGTTATAAGGTCTTCAAGCATCTCTGCATCATCAGGGTCAACAGCATCAGGATTAATTTTAATGCTTTTTATTAAATGCTTGCCGTCAACGGTAACCTCAACCATACCGCCGCCTGAAGTAGCTGTGTATTCACGGTTTTCGAGGTCTTCTTGGAGAGCTGTCATATCAGCCTGCATTTTTTGTGCCTGCTTAAGCATCTGATTCATATTGCCTGGGCCACCCGAATTTGGTATTCTAACTTTCATTTTATATACTCCTTTAGTTTATTTCATAATTTTTGAGCTTGTTTGCTAACTCTGCCAATGGGTCAGTTGTATCTTTATCAAAATTCTGTCTTGTATAGGGACCGAGCTTATAGGTCACACCTAAAACGGTTTGCGCCGCTTTACGAATATTATCCTTATACGAAGTATGGGCACTATTGATAAGTGAACGGAACTGGCTGTTGGGGGCATCTATTAGTAAGTAAGAGCCCTTTATATAAGCCTTGGAGCCTATAAGCACACCAGCTATTAGGGGAGAGTCGGTACGAAGAATGCTTAAAATCTCGTCCCATTTTTCTACCTCTGTAACACCATTTTTGTCAGATGGAGGAGCAACAGCTTCTTTTATGGAGACGGGTTCCTCTATAGGTTTATCCTCTATAGTGGCAGGGGATTCGTATTCGTCGGTAGGTAGCGGAATTTCGTCATTACCGTAGTCAACTGCTTTTGGTTTGTTTTCAGTCTTTTGCACGGTAGTGTTTTCCGTTGTTGTGCATATAACACCCTTTTCCAAAGCGGCAATTCTTCTTTCTAATGCAGATACATTTGACGAAAGGGTAGGGTCACACATTCTCATTATCGCCATTTCCATCTCACAGCGACGATTTCCTGTTTGCATTGCGGAAGAGGCAGCCTGCAGGGTTGAAATGCAGTACATGATATCCTTAATGTCATAGCTCTCTGCTTGTAGCTCCAAAGCTTTAAGCCTTGAAGCCGAGCACACAACGGGCTTATTCTTAGTTTTAACTGTTTTAACAATCATTAAATCACGGTAGTGGGAGGTAAGCTCCGAGAGCAAGCGCAGCATATCTACAGATGAATTGTGCAGTCTGTCTATAAGTAAAAGTGATTGCTCGGTAGAATGAGCCTTAATGCAGTCGGCAAGCTCTAAAAGGTAATCGTTGCCAGCCATTGCACAAACGCTTTCAACGGTGGCTTCATCAATGTTTTTACTGCTTGAGGCGCAAAGGTCTAATATTGAAAGAGCATCTCTCATACCACCGTCAGCTGCGGCGGCGATAAGGGTTGCGGCATCATCTGTTACGGTAAGGTTCTCTTTTTCTGCTATATACTGTATTCTTTCACATATTTTTTTGTTATCAATTCTTCTGAAATCAAAACGCTGACAACGGGAAAGAATAGTAGCAGGAAGCTTATGCACTTCAGTAGTAGCCAAAATAAAAACAACATGCGCAGGCGGCTCTTCAAGAGTTTTTAAAAGTGCATTAAATGCGCTTATTGTGAGCATATGCACCTCGTCAATGATATACACTCGGTACTTTGAAGCTGAGGGCGCAAATGATATAAGGTCACGAAGCTCACGTATACTGTCAACACTGTTGTTTGATGCCGCATCTATTTCAACAATATCCGTGTTTTCGCCCTCATATATAGAGCGGCAGCTTTCACACTCAAGACAAGGGTCACCGTTTTGGGATTTAAGGCAGTTTACCGCCTTTGCCAAAATTTTAGCACAGCTGGTTTTACCTGTACCGCGTGTGCCTGTGAAAAGGTAAGCGTGAACGGTTTTACCCTCTGCTAATTCGTTTTTTAAGGTTTCGGTAATATGCTCCTGACCAACTACGTCAGAAAAGGTTTGGGGACGGTATTTTCGGTAAAGCGCCTGATATGCCACTAAAGTCACCTCTTAATAAAAAGTTTGCGTACCTGAGTGTACGAATGAGCCGATTTACTGCGGCGCACAGGAAAAACTACTTAATGCTGCTCGGTTCCCCGCCTGACATGGTTCGTAGCGTCCCGTCGCACAGGACCCGCCCATTCGCACACTTAGATACGCAATAAGCTTCATTTACAGATATTTTAACACAAATCAAAAAAATTTACAATAGGAAAGATATAAAATGTTGAAAAAAATTAATATATTTGTTATAATTACAATGTATAATTATTTAAACTCTTTTATTAAGAAAGGAGATACAATATGAAAGGTATTACTGTTAAGGAACTATTTGATTTAGAAAACAAGCTTGTTGCCCCTCTTTTTGATGATTCTATGTTTGCTTTTGAAGTATTGCCTAAAATCGGCGATTTTATTAAGAAAACAGGTCCGTTATTGGATGAAGATATATATGAGAATAAAGGCGAAAGTATCTGGATCGCAAAATCTGCAAAGGTTGCGACATCCGCCTCTATTACGGGCCCTTGCATAATAGGTGAGAATTCGGAAATTCGTCATTGCGCATTTATCCGTGGCAATGCTTTTATAGGCAATAACTGCGTTGTGGGTAATTCTACCGAGCTTAAAAATGTTGTTTTAATAGAGCGTGTGCAGGTACCGCATTACAATTATGTGGGTGATTCTGTTCTTGGTACAGGCTCACATTTGGGAGCAGGTGCTATAACCTCAAATGTAAAGTCGGACAAGAGCCTTGTTAAGCTTAAATCTGGTGACGAGGTAATAGAAACAGGTCTTAAAAAATTCGGCGCTATGGTTGGAGACGGTGTGGAGGTAGGCTGCGGTTCTGTGCTTAATCCCGGCACGGTTATAGGCAAAAATTCCAATGTTTATCCTCTTTCGAGTGTTAGAGGTTATATTTCCCAAAACAGCATCTATAAAAAAGCCGGTGAGGTTGTAGAAAAACGATGATGCTTGAAAAATGGGATATACTTGATGAAAACGGGATTCCCACCGGTAAAACCGCTTTAAGAGGCGGCAATACCCTTAAAAGCGGTGAATACCATTTGGTAGTTCATATCTGGATAGTTTCAAGTGATAATAAGTTTCTTATTCAGCGCCGTTCTCCTAATAAAAAGTTGATGCCAGGTGAGTGGGCTGCTACAGGCGGAGCCGCAGTTTCAGGCGAGGATTCCTTTGAAGCGGCTTCGCGTGAGCTTTATGAAGAACTGGGTATTCAATCGGATAAAACAGTCCTTAAAAAGTTATTAAGACTTAAAAGAAGAAATTCATGGCTTGATATTTGGTGTATTGAGTGTGATACCCCCACTGAAAGTCTTACCTTGCAATCTTCTGAGGTGGCAGAGGCAAAGTGGGTCACTGCTGAAGAGCTAAACCAAATGATAGATACCGGAAAGTTTCATAATTACGGAAAAGAATATTTTAGAAATGTGTTCGAGAAAATCAATAGTTTAAGAGGAGCTTTAGTATGAGCTTAAAAATTGAGGGAACCAGCTGTGCCAGATGTAAGGCGTATCTGTTTTCTGAAGATGATATAGTTTATTGTCCTGAGTGCGGTGCCCCTCATCACAGAGAGTGCTATAGCGCTTTGGGACACTGTGCTTTAGAGGAACTTCACGGCACCGAGCTTGAGTATTCAAGAAAAAAGGTGGCTGAAGCACGGGAAAAAATACAGGAAAAGGCTGAGATAAAACAATCCGAGTCGGAATCGCAAGCACAATATACAGTTTGCCAAATGTGTGGCGAACGATATGCTGTCAATGAAAAATGTTGCCCAAAATGCTCAGCACCTAACTTTTCCAAGCTTTCAGGATTCGGTAGCTTTGACTTCTTAGGAGGTGTTCCTGCCGATTATAAGCTGGATGAAAATGTTACTGCTGAAGATGCCAAACGATTTGTTGCAGCAAATACACACCGTTATATTCCAAAATTCGCAATTCTTACCGCTAAGAAAAAAATTTCCTGGAATTGGATGGCATTTTTCTTCCCGTGCGAGTGGATGCTTTCAAGGAAGATGTTTAAAAATGGAATAATTGTAGGTATTTTGAGCATTATGGCAACACTTCTCACAATACCGCTAAGTCTGGAATTAGAGAATATCAGTGTGGCAGAAAAGGCGACATATTTTGATTCTTTAATGCGTATGGCAGAGGCTTTGCCTCAAATGAGTAAGGCTTCCGTAATTTTTCAAACCTTGGGTGTATCTATTAGTTTGATAATTAAAACTGTATCTGCTCTGTATGGAGACTATATCTATAAAAATCATACCGTATCTGCTATTAAGAAAATTAAGTCTGAGAGCGAAGATATTGCTCTTGATTATCGCAAGCAAGGCGGGGTAAATATTTTCTGGTTTTTTATAGCCTCAATGGCTTTACAATATCTGCCTGTCATTTTAATTACTATTATTTAGAAAGGAATCGAATTATGGATAAAAACATATGTACCTCCTGCGGTACCGAGAATGAAGCCCAATATAAATACTGCAAAAATTGTGGCAGTGAGGTAGCTCCTGCGCAAAAACAACCCGAATCTCAATTCGTGAATGAAACGGATTTTGCTGAAGCTACACATGAATATAATTTCAAAAGATTGCCGAAAGGAATCGTAACTGATAATATTTCGGGCATTTCTTCTGATGAAATCGCCTTTTTTATTGGAAAAAAGGCTTATGATATTTTACCTAAATTCAGCAAGATGGAACTTTCAAATTCCAAGGTTTCATGGTGTTGGCCTGCTGCAATACTTGGCTACATATTTGGTCCTTTGGGCGCTGCTTTTTGGTTTTTTTACCGTAAGATGTATAAGCCTGCCTGCATACTTTCAATTATTGGTGCGGCTTTAACTATAGTTACCACTGTTTTAACAGGCGGAATAGAGTTGGATATATCTGCTCTTTACAATGCTTTGACATCAGGTGACTTACAGGCTTATATGGATTCAATCGGTTCTGTTTCCCCGCAAAACGCTGTACTTACAACGATTTCTAATTTAATAGACAGTACGGCAAGCATACTCAGCTGTATTCTTTGCGGAATGTTTAGTTTCCACATTTATAAAGAACACTGTGTACGCAAAATAAATGAATACAGAGTTATTCAGGCTGATAAAAGATACTATAAATTAGGTTTAGCTTCTATTGGCGGTGTTTCGGGTGGAATGGCAACACTCGGAGTTATTATTATGATATTGGTTAGCAATGTTGCTACTATGATTTCCACCTTATTTGGTATGATAATTTAACGGGGAGTGCAATAACAGTATTTTGGGTACATATACTTCGCTTTTTTTAGATATTGATAACACTTTACTCGATTTTTATATGGCAGAAAGTGTTGCTGTTAGAAAGGTTTTAGAATTACACTCTTTACCATTTGATGATGAGACCGTTAAATTGTATTCAGGCATCAACCAAAGCTATTGGGAGCGGTTTGAAAGGGGTGAAATCCCTAAAAGTGACATATTTGAAGGCCGTTTTGCAACCTTGCTTGAGGTTTTAGGTCGCGACGGTGATGCTGCTGTTATTGCTAAGGAATATTGTGACTATCTATCTGAGGGTTATTTTAAAATGGATGGTACAACGGAAATTCTCGACTATTTAAAAGCAAAGGGCTATAAGCTTTATGCCACTACAAACGGCCTTTCTTCGACACAGTTTAAGCGTATTAAAAATTCAGGGTTAGAGTCTTATTTTGACGGCATCTTCGTTTCAGAAGTAGCAGGTCACCAAAAACCTGAAACCGAATATTTTGATTATGTTATAAATAATATACCCGAAAAGGATAAGGCTAAAATACTGATAGTAGGGGACAGCCAAAGCTCGGATATTTTGGGCGGAATAAATTCGGGGATTGATACCTGTTGGTTTAATTTTCAAAATATTGTTCCTAAATATGAAAGTAAATATGAAATAAAAAAGCTTTCGGAGCTTAAGGGAATACTTTAAGCTCCGAAAGCTTTTAGTTTTAAATATTTTTTCTTAAAAGAGCTAAGCTTTCAAATGGCTTTAGGCTTAATTCTATTATAGCCTTTCCGTCTTTATGAGTTATTGTAAAATGTTCTTCGTTTTCTATGAAAGAGTAATTGCCGTCTTCAATAACAAGTGTATCGTTTTGAGGCTCGGCAGAGATGTTAGTAAGAGTAATTACGGATAATCCGCCATCTTTTAGATCATTCATAGTAACTGTAATTAACGGGCTTTGCGCCTCGGCATCTGCCTGTGTTAGTGATGCATGGGGAAGAACATTATTTTCTACCAGAATTTCTGCTAAATGCTTTCTTGAAGCGGCAGTAGGCTCAGTAATATACGAGCGGAAAAACTGACCTGTAAAGTATGAGGCATTGCCCTTTCCGTAGCGGTTAGAGGTGATCGCAGGATAGCCTTCGTATTCTGCTGAAACATTGGCAGTAGTAGGGGTTACAAGCTCCATAATGGTTTTAGGAAGTATACCAAAGCTGTTAGGCTTGTAAAGGCTGTTGCTTTCGATAACGCTGATATCGTCTCTTTCAAAGCCGAATACCTTATCGAGTCCGCCACCGGGCAAATCAAAGTAACAAAAGCCGCCAGGCTTCTTTTCGGCTAAAATATAGTCAGCTATAACCTGACCGCCATTCGCAACAAACGTATCAATAGCCTTTGCACATTCTTCGGATAAAACATATGCGCAAGGGAGAATGAGTGTTTTGTATTTTTTAAGTGAGCCCTTTAATATTTCCTTTTCGGTTATGAAATCAGAGTTGATATGAAGGTCGGTAAGCATAAAATTAGCGCCTATAAGCGAATTACAATAGGTATCCTTCATATTTTCATAGCCCATAATATGATTAATCTGTCTGGACGAGAAAATTGCAACCTCGGCTACACGCTCGGAAGAATTGTAAATATGATAATATTCATTCATTTTGAGTGCAAGCTTACCTACTTCGGCGGTTTTCTGCAAAGGCTTGCCGTTCGGCTTTACAAGACCGAAATCATTACCTTCGGTATCACTCATACGTGGTCTCCAGCACCAGTACATAAGCCCCTTAACACCGTGACCTGCTCTTTGCAAAAGGGTGGATTTAAGCTCCTCAGCGGTGGGGGAGACAGGAGCCATATATTTAACCGAGCCGCCACCTGCTTCAACAACAAATGAGCTTTTACCGAGTGCCTTTGCCATACTTGTTGCAATGCTCATATAAAGCGCTGTAACACGGCTTGGTCGATTAAAACAGCTAATTCCTATAATATCCGTGCCCTCGGCCAATTTCCAAGGGTCAATGCTCTGGTTAATACCGGTGGTCATTTCAGTAATTGTTGGCTGTAAAGCACCGTTTTCTTTGAATATGCGGTCGGCTTCTCTGATATGTCCTGCAAGGTTGAGCTCCATAAACTCCTTAAAATCTTCCCATGAGGCAAAGCCACCTCTCTGGCGTGCAGCACCTGTGGGTGGGTAAACGGTATCAAAGCTTTCGAATTCGGCAGGACCCTCTGATTTCCATACATCGTTTAGCTTATCTATTGTGCCGTAGCGTTCTTTAAGCCATTTGCGGAATTTGGCTGTTGTGTGCTCGCAGTAGCATATATCTGCACCGCTATATCCCGGTCTTGACAAAAATGGCTCGCCCCAAAGCACATAACCGCCGACACGGCTGTCTTTACCAAAATGCTTTGCAACCTCTGTGAGATAACGTGTGGCATATTTTTGATAAACAGGGTCATCAATGCAAGGTACTACAAACTGCCCATGTGCAATAGCATTGCCGCTACTGTCGATAAAACCCTCTGAGGTTTCCCGCAATTCTTCCATAAGCCAACGTGGTGAATAAAAGCCCACGCTGTTTTGGGTTGCTATATTAATAATTGGAGTTATGCCGTATTTATGGGCGCAGTCAACCATATGGTCTATAAGAGTGAAATCAAATTCACCCTTTTTGTATTCAATATCGTGCCACTCGGCAAAGCCGTGAATACAGTTATAACCCAAGTCTGCCATATTTTTTATATCCTGCTCCCATTCTTCTATAGGAGCGGCAAGTGTGCGGCAAAAAGGAGCATACATAGCACCTGTGAGGAACTGATTCTCTTTATTTATAACTTTCATATCTTTACCTACTTTTCTAACTCTTTAAGTGATTCATAAACCGACCAATTATTTTTTTCCAATAAGTCCTGAGCTTCGTTTTCGCTGATACCCGAAATCTCACAAACCATAGTTACCGCTCTTTTTCTGAGCTTTCGGTTAGAGGTTACCATATTAACCATATAGTTTTTATAAACAAAGCCAAGCTTTATGCAAACGGCGGTTGAAAACATATTAAGTATCATTTTCTGGGCACTTCCTGCTTTCATTCGGGTAGAGCCCTTGATAGCTTCTGCGCCTGTGAGTGCGGCAACTGTAATATCAGCGCATTTTTCCATTAAGGTATCTTGGTTATTGGTGATGCAGCCAACAGGGCAGCCGAGCTTTCGGGCTTCTTCCATAATTGTGATTACAAAAGGTGCCTGTCCCGAAGCAGATATACCGATTACCATATCACCTTTTTTAATTCCGTATTCCTCAAAGGTTGCAAGCGCTCTTTCACGGCTGTCCTCGCAGCCCTCGGAAGCGTTTACCATAGCGCCGATGCCACCTGCTATTATGGCTACTATTTTTTGGGGGTCGAGCCCGTATGTAGGGGGAAGCTCTGCCGCATCTGCTACGGCAAGCCTGCCGCTTGTGCCGGCTCCGCAATAAAATACTCTGCCGCCGCC
>JBGVRU010000075.1:0-1907 GCA_045128715.1 Acutalibacteraceae bacterium
CTCTATGATTTTCTTGCAGTATTCCAGTAGGTAAATGTAGAGCTGCTTTTTACTGCCGAAATACTGAAACACAGACGCTTTGGAAATGTGTGCGGCTACCGCAATATCATTGATTGAGGCTTTTTCATAACCAAACTTGCCGAAACACTGGAGCGCCGCATTGAGAATAGCCGTTCTCTTTTCTTCGGTCAGGGCCAAAAATTTGTCCAATTCATTTTCTCCTTTTTACATAATAACCGATTCGGTTATTTAGAGTATAGCACCAATAACCGAATCGGTCAAGCAATAAAAATTATCATTTGAAAACAGATACTCACCTAAAAAGCCGTCTGTACGAGCATTTCTCATGCCCGCACAGACGGCTTGCTTTATCTCTGGTAATCAGTCCAAAGGGTTGTATTCCGTAACGGTTTTCAAGTATGTTTCCGGGTCACCATTGAGAATTAAATTCGCATAGGCTACCGGGTCATTGTATATCAGATAGTCAAGCTCTGACCTCTGGTACATATTGTCTGCGACCTCGTTCTCAACGGCGGTGCAGTCTATAGAAATCATGCTGCCATCAGCGAAGCAAAGCTCCACACAGGCAGTATCGATATTAAATTCACAAGTTAATAAATCGCTCATTTTGATTTTCTCCTCATTCTGGTTCCATATTTTCGCAAGTCTGACTCTCCAGAAATATTGGTAAATCTTTGGTAAAATTGAGAGCGAAACACAAAAAACGCTTATTTTCGGGACTTATAAGACAATTTGAGACTTTTCATCATGCCCGGTAAATCCTGCCGTGTAATAGCAATAGTTTTAGAAAAATTAACCAATATTTTATTATTTCTTTTTTCGACAAAAAATCTTTCTGAGAAAATGTTGCGATTTTTCTGAAGCAAGCGCCTCATCAGAGAGCTGCTTATTGCCCTCAATTATTTTTTCAGCCAAAGCCTTTTGTTTATCTGCAGCTTGTCCGGCAGACAAGGCCGCTTGACTTTCTGCTAATTTATTTAATGTTTCAAGAAGCTGTTTATCTTTTTCCCGGTTATGCTCTCTTTCTTTTTCAAGCTCCGCCTGCAACTTCTCCACTTGCCCCCTTAAAAATACTACTTCGCTATCCTCCGGAGGTGTAAACGAGGGTGTAAACGAACCGTCAACCGTTGACGACAACTTATCATCAACTTGTTTACGGTCATTTTTCAAAAATGCCTGTTTTATAAGATTTTCACCGTCAACTGATATGTAAACGACACCGTCAACCGTTGACGTAAACGGCTGTAAAGCTGTTGACAGTTCCTTACTCTTTCTTTTTTGATGAACAGCTTGCTTTGATACACCAAGTTCATCAGCAATTTGTTTTACAGTTTTACTCATAATTACACCTATTCCTCTGACTCATCACTATTTATATTTTCACCGGCATTTATTCTTGCAATATCTTTAAGAAATTCATCTCCATCTTGAGGGAAGTCTATCAGAGCCGTTGTATATACTCTTACTTTTTCTTTTCCCTCATCTTCTCCATAAAAACCTTTGGATTGAATAAATTTAATACCGTGCATTTGCATATACTCCATAGACTTTACAATGCTTCCCTTTGTCCCCTCTAATCGCATACCAACCGTAAGATGAGCCATAACACACACTCCTAATATTATTTTATTTTTTTAATTCACCTAAAATATAATCGCTTAATTTCTGTGACGGTGTTATTTTAACTGCAATATGACCGTCACGCTCAAGCTGTTCCAAGCGCTCGGCTCGCAGACGTTCCTGCTGCAGCTCGGCAACTATTTCATCATAGTATTTAATAACCGTATTTCTATCTGCTCCCACAGCTCTTGCTATTGCTGCCTTTTTTGTTATACCCGGATTTTCTCTCATATACTCCATTATAACATTCTTTTTACTTTTTCTGC
>JBGVRU010000076.1:0-17684 GCA_045128715.1 Acutalibacteraceae bacterium
AGTGCCACCGCAAAGCTCATAAGCTTTTTTCTCAATTCTTTCCTGAAAATCACAACCTGCCAAAACATCGTCACCGCCGAAATCCTCAGGCTCAACACCCACAAGAAGTGCGCTATTTGCGTTTTTGCCGTTTCGGGCAGAATTGCTCATTCCGTTTACCGCAAGGCTGCAAGGTTCACTTGAAGCGTTAATAACCTCACCGCCCGGGCACATACAAAAGGTGTATACTCCCCTGCCGTTTGGAAGATGAGTCCAGAGCTTATAATCAGCCGCGCCTAGATTTTCGTTATCATAAAAGCTACCATATAAGGCTTTATTAATATCCTCCTGCAAATGCTCTATTCTGACACCTACCGCAAACGCCTTTTTAGTCATATCAACGCCGATGCTTTTAAGCATTTTAAAGGTATCTCTTGCAGAATGTCCGGTAGCCAAAATTAAATCCTCGCAAGGAATTTCCCTGCCGTTTGCAGTTACGGATATAATTTCACCGTTTTCAGTATTAATATTTTCTAATTTTGTGTTAAAGCGGATTTCTCCGCCGAGAGATATAATCTCCTCACGAATGCTTTTAACAACATTTACAAGAATATCTGTGCCGATATGCGGTTTTGCGTCAGTTAGAATTTTATCAGGCGCACCATGAGAATTTAATACCTCTAAAACGGTACGGCAACGCACATTTTTAATACCTGTGTTAAGCTTACCGTCCGAAAAAGTGCCGGCTCCGCCCTCACCAAACTGAACATTGCTTTCACTGTTGAGCTTGCCTCCACTTAAAAATTCTTCAACCTGCTTGGTTCTTGTATTAACATCAGCGCCACGTTCTAACAACAACGGTTTTAATCCTGCTTTAGCAAGTGTTAGTGCCGCAAACATACCCGCAGGGCCAAAGCCTACTACCACAGGTCTATTTTTGGGATTTATATTCGCTTTAAGCCAGTTATACTTTTTTTCGGTGAAAAGAGCCACTTTTTTGCATTTTTTTAAAATCTGAGCTTCATTTTTCTGCACCTTCACAAGCAAAGAACAGCAAAAAATAATGTTTTCTTTTTTTCTTGCGTCTACCGATTTTCTGTAAAGCTTGGCAGATAAAATATTTGTTTCGTCTGTTTTAAGTTCTCTTGCCGCTACGGGCTTTAAATCAGAAAAATCGGTGCAAAGCGGCAAAAGAACATTATTTAATATAATCATTTACTGCTTCTCCCGATAATTGCATCCGAAGCGCACATAGCACTCGACCAAGCCCATTGCAAATTAAAGCCGCCGCAGTCACCGTCGATATCAAGTATTTCGCCTATAGCATATAGTCCCTTATTAGAAAAGCTCATCATAGTTTTGCTGTCAAACTGTAAGGTTGCAAGTCCTCCCGCAGTTACCTGTGAATTTGCAAAGCCTGTATTACCCGTAACCTTAAAGCTGAAATCCTTAATAATTGATGCTATTTTTTTGATTTTACCGTTATCTAACGAAAAAACCTCATCATTAAGCTTACAGCCTGCAAGCTTTAATATCACCTGACCCAAGCGTTTATTAAGCATACCTGTTAAAAACTCGTCAAGCTTTAAATATGATAGATTTTTTCTTCTAAAGCTCAAATCTTCTTCTATATCTGAAATAGGTGTATCCGGCATTAAATCGAGTGAGATTTTTAAATTCTCCTTAACTCTTGAGGCTTCACGGGACACCTGTAAAACAGGCGGACCTGAGAGACCGTAATCACAAAACAGCGTTTCGCCGTAATCCTGCCTGATAATTTTATTATCCGTTTTAAGGGTAACGAGTGCATCAACCTTAATACCCTTTAGCTGTTTTACAATATCAGTCTCGGTTTTAAGCTGAACAATGGCAGGCGAAGAAAAAACGGTTTTATAGTCTGCTTTTTTAAGAATTTCAAGCATACTGCCGTCACAACCGAGTCTATCTCCGCCCGAGAAAAGACCTGTTGCAATGATTATATTTTTAGCCAAAAAGCTCATTTTATCGGCAATAAGCTTATAGTATCCGCCCGATAGCATAATACCAGTGACCTTAGTTTCAAGATGAGTAATAACACCCAAGCTATCCGCCGCAAATCTAAGACAGTCCACCACAGAGGAAGCCTGCAAGGAAGCAGGATAGCCCTTTTCACCCTCAAATATAAAGGGTACACCTATTTTTTTGAAAAAGCTTTCGCAAAACACACGGTCGTAATTTTTAAGAGCATACTCACAAAACTCTACATCATTCCCGTGATAACGTGAAGGGTTTATATCTTTATTGGTTATATTGCATCTGCCGTTACCTGTAAGAGCAAGCTTCTTACCCACTCTTGGCATAGACTCTAAAATTCTTATTGTAAGTGACGGTTTATTCTGCTTCAAATAAACAGCGGCGCAAAGTCCTGCTGCACCGCCGCCTATGATAATTACATCAGTTATCATCTTCTTTGATTTCCTCTGCTTTATCCTTTTTAATATCCTTTATTATTGTAAAAATTATAACAGCGCTGGCTATTGCAAAAACAATTGCCGCCGCCAACAATACAAAGCCCAAAGGAGAGGTTTCCTGCTTTTGCTCGGTTATAAACAATGGTGACTCAAAGCTTTTAAAGGCTTCTTCTATATAATCCGTACTTCCACCTGACGCAGTATAAAAGCTTAATGCAATAACCGTTCTTTCGGCAACAGTAATATACTGAGTAAGAATATACTCACCGCCGCTGTCGTTAGTTTTAAACTGAGCCTTAATAAACTTTTGTCCGTCCTTTTTTACAATATCACCCTTAGCTCCCTCAACACCTGTAATATCAGGTATAAGAGCAGCTATTTTGTTATCCGACAAATTACTTAGATTAATTATGCTGTTGGAAAAATCCGTAATTATATGTGTTACCTTTATTTGCTTGGTATTTGCTTTATTAACCGCAAGATAAGCTACGGAGTTTTGCTTGCAATACTCTTCTAAATCCGAGTTAACTATACCGAGTATATCCGCAACCCTTTCGCTTTGCTCGCTGTAAACATAAAAATCGTCGCCTGTTTCAAGAGCTTTAACGATTTCCATTTTCTTTGCCGAGACATTAAATGAAAATACTAAGCAAATAATTAATATTGTTAAAATGAGCTTTTTCAAGAAAAAATCACCCGTTTATATTATTCTGTCTTTTAGCGGCGGTAAGAGTATTCTGCATAAGCATTGCGATGGTCATAGGGCCAACGCCACCAGGTACTGGAGTAATAGCAGAAGCCTTTCCCTTAACCGCTTCAAAATCAACATCTCCGCAAAGCTTACCGTCCTTACGGTTCATACCTACATCTATTACAACAGCACCATCTTTAACCATATCTGCAGTAACAAAATCAGCTCTACCGACAGCTGCTACCAAAATATCGGCACTAAGGCAGATTTCCTTTAAATTCTTAGTTCTTGAATGGCAAATTGTAACAGTACCGTTTTTATGTAAAAGCAGCATACCCATAGGCTTACCTACAATATTGGAGCGTCCTATAACCACACAGGTTTTACCCTCGGGGTCAATACCCTCGTATTTAAGCATCTCCATAACGCCTGCAGGTGTACAGGGTACGAAATCATAGTCACCTATCATTATTTTACCAACATTTGCAGGGTGAAAAGCATCAACATCCTTTTCAGGTAAAATAGAGTTAATTATAAGCTTTTCATTTAAATGTTTAGGCAGCGGTAGCTGACATAAAATACCGTTAATGTGCTCCGCCTTGTTAAGCCTGTCTACTAAAGCTAAAAGCTCCTCCTCAGTGGTGCTTTCGGGCAGAGCATATTCTTCAGATAATATACCCAAAGCCTCGCAGGCTTTTTTCTTATTAGCAACATAAACCTTAGACGCAGGGTCATCGCCAACAATTATAACTGCAAGACCAACGCTAATTCCCTGTTTTTTAAGCTCAGCAACACCTTTTTCCACCTTTTGCCTAACAGCAGCAGAAATTATTTTACCGTCAATTAATTTCGCCATTTTACTCTGTCTCCTCTAAATCTGGTTGTCTCATTTCTTCAATAGCTTCAACTATTTCCTCGACTTCGTCGGTATTATCGAAAACCTCGTTATACACCTCACATTCATCGCTGTTCTTAGACTTTCTGCTAAATGCGAAAAGCAATACACCTGCAGTAATACATAAAATGAATGAAAGCAAGGATGAAACTCTGATTTTTCCAAGCATCAAGCTGTCGGTTCTGAGTAGCTCTATAAAAGCTCTGCCGAAGCCGTACCAAGTGCAGTACATTAAAACCATCTGACCGCTGAATTTACGTTTTTTGCTGAAATAATGCAACAAAAAGAAACCGCAGATACACCAGATAGATTCATAAAGGAAGCAGGGGTGAACCAAGCCCTTGCCCATTTCGATTATGGTACGGTCGCTTTGCATACCCCACCAAGAGCTACCTGTAAATGTGCCGTAAGCCTCCTGATTAATAAAGTTACCCCATCTACCTACGCCTTGCCCTATAAGAAAACCTATAGCAGCTATATCGAACATATCAAGTATATTAACCTTTTTAAACCAGCACATCAGCGCGCCCGAGGCAAATGCACCTATAACGCCTCCGTAAATAGCAAGGCCTGATATACCTGACGATTTACCGAAACCGAAAAAATCTGCAAAGCTTGTGAGCTTTACTCCGTCAAAAATAACATAATAAGCGCGGGCACTAAGAATTGCTACAGGTGTTGCCACAAGTATTACATCAAGCATACGGTTAAGGTCTAAATTAAAGCGCTTTGCATTTGTCATACCGTAAATAAGTGCCAGCAAAAAACCCGTGGCAATTATTACACCGTACCAATAAATATCCCATTGTTTATTGCCAAAGCTGATGGTAAAGGCAATAGGGTCAACAGTTAATTGTATACCAAATATTACAACTTCCATTTTAAACTTCCTCCGAAGGGTTTATAACTGATAATACAGCATTTTTACCATCAAATTTTAAAAGACGTTTATAAACATCCTCAGCTGTTACGGATTTAAGATATTTAATATCGTCAAACAATCCGCTATCAAGCATAGCGCAATCAACCATCTGCATAGCAATACCCTCTACACTGTCAAAAAGACGGATGGCATTACCGTACATACCGCATCTTATAGCAGAAAACAGCTTTTTATCAATACCATCTGTTTTAAGACGTTCTATTTCATTTCTTATTTTTTCTGCAACAAGTCTTGGATTTTTAGATTCTCCCTCAAAAATAAAGGCAGAATAACCGTTACCGCAGAAATGCTCGGTAGAGAATTCATCGTTAATAAGCCCCTCATCGGTAAGCTCCTTATAAAGAGGAGAAGCGTCACCTGCAATTATATCCAACAAAAGAGCGGTGCATATTTTTTCTTTAACGGTACATTCAGGTTTAGATACAGTCTCCTTATAACCAAAGCAGAACATAGGCTGAGCTACTGCCAATGACTGTTCAACATAAGGCTTAACAATACTTTCAGGCTCATCACTGCCTATACGTGTAATTTCAATAGGCTCACTTTCATTTATACCCTCCTTAATCTGCTTTAAAACCTGCTCTGTATCAACATTACCCGCAATGCAGATAAACATATTCGCAGGGTTATAAAATGTGTTATAGCATTTATATAAAAGGTTATAGTCAATTTGAGCTATTGAATCCACTGTACCCGCAATATCAATTCTTACAGGATGGTTGTGATACATAGCCATAAGCATATTGAACATAACACGCCAGCCTGGACTATCGTCATACATTCTTATTTCCTGACCGATTATTCCCTGTTCCTTTTTTACTGTCTGCTCAGTAAAATAAGGCGACTGAACAAATGAAAGTAAAATATTTAAATTGTCATAAAATCTGTCAGAACAGGAAAACAAATAGCAGGTGCGGTCAAAAGAAGTAAAAGCATTGGCATAAGCACCGGTTTCAGCATATTTTGTAAAGGCATCACCGTCCTCACTTTCAAAAAGCTTGTGCTCTAAAAAGTGGGCTATACCCTCAGGAACGGTGGTTTCTTCACCGTTTACGGAAAAACAGGTATCGATAGAACCATACTTTGTACCGAAAATAGCATAGGAGGAATTATATTGCGGTTTTTCTAAAATATAAATTTTAAGTCCTGAATCAAGGACCGCTTTAACATAGCTTTCGCCGAAATCGCTTTCAATTATTTCACGTTTCATTACTTCGCCTCCTTTGAGTCTGCTTTGGGTAACAATTTATAAACTGTATGGAGCTTTACTCCCCTTGCGGCAGCAATTACTTCTTCCTTTGTTACTGACTTCACCATTTCAGCCACATCATCTGGCGAATAAAGGTTTTTGTTATTAATCTTAATGCAGTACCACATATCAAGGGTTGCCTGACTGTCAGAATAAGTTTTAAGTGAGTCACAAATGCTTTTAATTGAAGCTCCGAATTCAAAATCCGAAAACTCCCCTTTTTTTACCGTTTCGAGCTGATTTAAAATTTCCTTTTCTGCCTTTTCGGCATTACCTGCTTCTACACCCGATTCAACCGTTAAAAGACCCTTTTGTCTTACAGTGGAAGCCGAGCAATAATAACAAAGACTCATCTTTTCACGTACATTTGAAAACAGTCTCGAATAAGGACCGCCGCCGAAAATATCACCCATAACAAGCAACGGTAGGGAAACATCATCATTACCGCACATATCGGCTGAAAATCCCATAACCAGCTTGCCTTGATTAACTGTCTGAGTTTCTGTAACGGTATTTACCTTATCTGCGGGAGCTGTTGGCTTTGAATCAGTACAATAGGCAATATCAGTTCTCTCAACTGTACTGAATTTTTCAGAGATACTGTCAAACAGCCCTACGGGGATTGCTGCACCGATAACGTGAACCCTTATAAATGCGGATTTAAGCATTTTTCTCCAAGCGCCGTAAAGTGCCTCGCCTGTAATATTTTCAACATCACTTACAGTACCACACTTAGCTACTCCATAATCCTCACCGCTGTACATTTCTTCAACAAGTCGGTTTTTGGCATAAATACGTTTTTCGCTGTATTCACCCTTAATATGCTCGATAGCCTTTCTCTTTTCACGGCTGAGGTCTTTTTCTAAAAATGCGTTATTTTCTACGCTGGGCTCAAAAACCAGATTAAGAAGTAAATCAGATGCCCTCTTAACCAACGAATCATCATCTAAAGCATAACGGTCATTTATAACCGATACAGTCATTTTAAGCAACTGATAATCACCGTATTTTTCAGCGCTGGCATCAAGCCTTGCACCGTAAAGCTTGCTAAGCTTATAATTAAGCTTTGAAAATTCAGGATATTTATTGCTGCAGCTTGTAAGAATAAAAGGAAGTAGTGCGTAAACAGCCGCCGTTTCTTTCTTTAATGGAACAAAAAAATTAAAGGAAACAAGTGTAGTTTTAAAACGGTCGTTTTTAATAAACAACCCTTCAACACCGTCCGATATTTTTACAGTTTTAGCTGACATACCATATTCTCCGTTTCTTAAAAAACATTTATACTTATAGAGTATACCACATTTTTACCTCAATTTACAACTATAATATATAATTAATTGCATTATTAGGAAAAATGTGCTAAAATAATAATATAATTTTTATTCAGGAGGTGAACCGTTGTGCGAGTGCCGCATCAAAGAGGTATTAAAATACCGACCCGTATATTTATTTCAGCAATACTGTTGTTGCTGCAAATAGGATTTTTATTCAGTGTTCTTTATGATTTTACCATTCAGTCGGCTTGGGCATACTCAATTTCTATGATAATCGGTATAATTACAGTTATTGTTATTATGAACCGCCGTGGCAACCCTGACCACAAAATAGCCTGGATAGCATTTATTCTTATGTTTCCCATTTTCGGAATTACCGTATTTCTGCTTTGGGGCGGTGGCAGAGTAACCCCTGCGATTAAGAAACGAATGAAAATTTGCGAAGCCAAATATTTAAGATACCTTAAAGAAGATCCAGAGGTTAAAGACCGCTTAAAATATTATGATATTATGCACGCCCGTCAGGCAGATTATCTTACAGGCGAATCAGGTTATCCTCTTTATGATAAAACCTCTACCGAATATTTAGCCCCTGGAGAAAAGGTTTTACCACGACTTCTAGAGGAACTGGAAAAAGCCGAAAAATATATTTTTATTGAATTTTTTATTTTAGCCGAGGGAATAATGTGGAATCAGATTCATGAAATCCTTAAACGCAAGGTAAAAGAAGGTGTTGAAGTAAAAATAATGTTTGATGATTTCGGCTCTATCAAACGTCAAACCAAAGGATTTATTACTAGACTCCGAAATGAAGGGATTTCCGTTTCTGTATTTAATCCCATAAATCCTGTAATGAACATTTTTATGAACAACCGCAATCACCGCAAAATTATTGTTATAGACGGCAAAATAGCTCTTACCGGAGGAATAAATATAGGTGACGAATATATAAACGCAATAGAACGCTTTGGTTATTGGGTAGACAGTGCCGTAATAATAAAAGGCAACGCAGTCAAAAGCTTTTTGGCAATGTTCTGCTGTATGTGGGAATTTAATACAGGAAAACATATTCCTATAAAACATTATCTTACAAATTACCCTGTCGGAAATGACGGTTTTGTTCTTCCTTACTGTGACGGTCCCCTTAATGATAAAAATCCCGCAGAAGGCATTTATATGCAGATACTTAACAGTGCTCAAAAATACGTTTATATTGTATCCCCTTATCTTATAATAGATAATACTATGAAAAGTCTTTTGCGTATGGCTGCAAAATCAGGCATTGATGTAAGAATAATAACACCCCACATTCCTGATAAATGGTATGTTCACCCTGTAACTCAGTACAATTATTTAGAACTTTTAGAGGCAGGTGTAAAAATTTACGAATATCTACCGGGCTTTGTCCATTCTAAACTTTTTATTTCTGATGATAAAATAGCAACTGTGGGCACAATAAATATGGATTACCGTAGCTTTGTCTTTCATTTTGAATGCGGTGTTTGGATATGTGACAGCAAAACAGTTTACGATGTTAAGGAGCATTTTCATGAATTACTTCTGAGCTGTAAGGAAATAACTATTGAAGAATGGAAAAAACGTCCTATAAGATACAAACTAAAGCAGGCAATTCTTCATATTTTTGCCCCTTTAATGTAACATAATATTTGACTTTTTGTCCAATTACTGATATAATATATAAAAAGTAATAATCGGTGTATTTACTTGTATTAAAGGAGATATTTTTATGAAAAGCTTTTTTAAAGTATTAGTTTCTATATTAGCCGTGTTTGGCGCAATTATCGGTGCATTGGTTATTTTTGACAAATTTTCAAATAAAAACCGCATCAAGGGTGATTACCTTGAGTGTGATGTTGAAGAAGCCACCGAAGAAACAGAAGAGGAATTTTAAAAGTGTGAGGAGTTATGAATATTCATAACTCCTCTTTTTTTAACAAATTTTAAGCTGCTCCGCCCGAAGTATTTGGGACTGTTCTTTTTTTATCCTTACTTTATACTCAATATATTTGTCATTTTCATATTTGTGTGAACGTGCATCTATTCCTGCGTTTTGCAAGGTATCTAAAAGCTTTGAAAGACTATTAGAGAAAAGCCTCACATCACCTATTGCAGATTTTCTGAAAGGCTTTTCGGGTTCGTTTTTTTGAGTTGCCTCCGATGGCTTGGGATTAAGGCATTCTTCAATATAGGTCTCGCTTTGCTTTAATGTCATACCCTGTGCAATTATACAGTCAAGTGCACTTTTTCTTTTTTCAGCGGGAAGTCTCAGCAATGCCCGTGCGTGTCTCTCGGTCAGCCCTGATGACGATATTTGCCCCCGAAGCTCCTCATCCAACCTTAAAAGCCGTAGCTTATTAGACAGCGTTGACTGTGCAATACCTAGCCTTGCAGCAACCTCGGTTTGAGACATTCCATAAACAGTAATAAGCCTTTCTATACCAAAAGCTTCCTCAAAAAAATCAAGATTGCTTCTTTGCAGATTTTCAACCATGGCATAAAGTGCCGCAGTAGAATCATCTGTTTTATGTAATACACAGGGCACACGCCTGAGTCCTGCCATTTTTGCCGCCTTAAGCCGCCTTTCCCCTGCTATCAACTCATATTTGCCGTCCTCGGTTTTTCTGACTGCTAAAGGCTGAATTATTCCACTTGAAGATATACTGTCGGCTAAAAGCTTTAATTCATATTGGTCAAAGCTTTTTCTTGGCTGATTACTCGAAGTCTTTAATTCCTCAGGTCTCAGCATAAGTAATTTTTTTTCACTTATAGTGTGCATTAAGCCACCCCGTTTCTGTTTTAATTATCTATTTTAAAATAGTAAATGTAAAGAAAAACAGGTCGGGGAAATTCGTCCATAAGGAACAAAAACAACCGCATTAAAGCGGTTGTTTTGATATATCAGCGGGTTTTCTCGGATATTTTGGCGGTGTTTGCGATATTTTTTTTATTGCAACAAAGGCTCTTTGCTCATTATCCCTTAGAGTTTCGCATATAATATCAGGTTTACCTAACCCCAAAAGCTTTAAAGCATTGCCGCACAAAGCGACCTCGTCTGAAACTGATGGGCCTTTCATAGCGACAAAAAGACCTCCTCTTTTCACAAGCGGTGTGCAGTATTCCAACAAAACAGGGAGAGAAGCCACAGCTCTTGCAGTTGCAATATCATACTTTTCACGATGAAGCTTTGACTTGCCTGCTTCCTCGGCTCTTAAATGAACAGTTTTTATGCCTTTAAGGGATAGCTCATTTATAACCTCATTTAAAAATACAAGCCTTTTATTAAGACTGTCAAGCAGTGTTACTTCCAAATCAGGTCTTACTATTTTAAGCACCATTCCCGGGAAACCTGCACCTGTTCCAACATCGATAAGTGTAGCATTTTGTGGCAAACTATTATGCTTTAAAAATAAAATACAATCATAAAAATGCTTGAATAAAACAGCCTCAGGCTCGGTAATAGCAGTAAGATTGATTTTCTCGTTCCAGTTGAGTAACAGATTACCGTATATATTAAGTTTTTTTATCTTTTCATCTGTCAATTCTACCCCGAATTCTTTGCAAAGAGGTGCTATCTTTTCAATTTTAAAATCAATCATTTCTATTCTCCCGTACATAAGCTTCAAGTCTGTAAATAGGCTGACCTAAGGAAACAAATCTATGTTCATACTCAGTTTCAATATTACCCTCAAAATCACTGTTATGGAGGTCGAGCGAAATATTTTTTAAAGCAAAGCCGCCAAGGCTTAGCTGTTCTAAAGAGAACTCAAAAAAGTGCATATTATCAGTTTTTTGATGTATTTCGGCACTTTGTTTCATAATACGCTTATAAATTTCCAAAAATCTCAAATGCGTAAGTCTATGAGTAGCATAGGCGGCTTTTGGAAAAGGGCAGGAAAAATTCAAAAAAATTCTCTCAATACTTTTTGGTTTTATATATTTTTCCAAATACTCTGCTCCGCACTTTATAAATTTAAGATTACTTATTCCAATCTCTTTAGCTTTTTCGCAGGCTTCAACAATAACATTACCGCTTTTTTCAACAGCAATCAAATTAATATCAGGATTTTGAACTGCATACTCGCAGGCAAATTTACCCTTTCCGCAGCCTATTTCAAGATATAAAGGCTTATTTGTTCCAAACCAGTCTTCAAAATCTATATATTCCTTTTTATCCTTAGCGGTATTAAAATTTCTGTCCTCAAAATCACTTATAAACAGATAATCACTTACAGCGGCAAGCCTTTCTTCCAAGTTCTTCTTTCTTCGCATTCTCATATAAAAAATTCCACCTAAGATTCATAATTTTTAAGCACCGTTTCGGCTCTTTTCTTTACCATATCCCGCAAAGTATCAGGAGAATTCACCTTTAAATCGCTTCCGTAATTGATTATCCAGGTAACAAGTGCATCGGACAAAGCCGCTTTAACGGTAAAACAGAATTCATTATCAGTTACCTTTTTAATGAAAATTTTTTCCGAAAAACGGTCAAGCACCTGCTCGGTTATAGTTCTTTTGCAGCAAAGCTCAACTTCTGTTAAAGAACCTCCGTGCATACCGAAAAGCTTTTTGGTATAATCTGCAGTGTCGAAATACGCGGTATAAGCGCTTACCTCGGAATAATGTCTCGCTTTAGTATCCAAAATCTCCACCGAGCTTATTCTGTCAAGCCGCAGGTGGATTAGATTATCATATTTTGTGTGATTACCTATTAAATAATAATGGTCATCCTGCCAAGTAAGCGCATAAGGATTTATTTGCATTTCCTTTTCAAAATGTTTTATCTGACGTTCACTGTCAAAATAGCGGGAAGAATATGTAAGCTTTATTTGTCTATCCTGCTCCAAAGCAGTGCTTATTTTATCTATATTATAATAAAGCTCCTCATTACCGCATTTATCGGCCGCACCGAAATAAACCGAATTTTCACGGCGTTTTACCTGATTTACGCTAAGCATTGAATTAAGCTTGCCGATAAGCTCTCCGCTTTTTTTGGCACTTATGAATTTAGCAGAACGCACAGCATCGCAGAGGAGATATATTTCTGGCACCTCAAATTCACGGTCACCTATAAACCAACCCTTAGGCGAGTCGGATTTTATAATATCGCAACCGTATTCTTCGAGGCAGGCTATATCGTCATAAATAGACTTTCTTTCCGCCTCAATACCGTAGTTCGAAAGTTTTTCTGAAATTTCTGCCGCATTCAAAGGATTATCTTCGTCACTATATCTTTTCAAAATTTCAAGAGTATAAATAAGCTTTAGCTTTTGTCTTGGCTTTTTAGGCACTTCTTTGTCACCTCAAAAAATTCTTCATAGCTTAAAATATTATTCAAAACATCGAGCATTGCATTAGGAGATAAGCTTTCGGGCAAATCAAGAAATTTTAACACCTTACGCCTATTTACAGCGCTTTCTGCTCCGCCTGAAAGACCGACTGTAAACATATCGGTCTTTGTTATCTGCCGTTTAGGTAGATCAGCAGCATCAGCTGTAACACCGCTTTTTTCAAAAGCTTTTAAAATGATCTCAGAGGTCATACCCTCAACACCCAAAAAGCCCTCTTTACTTTGCGAAGATTTACGCCTTTCCTTTCCTTTAAGACACGGCACATAAACATTGGTTATTTGTAAATTACCTACAATATTTTTTATATAAGCTCTTATTACCGAGCCGGCAGAATCACTATCGGTCATAATAATTACTCCGCCGTTTTTCTCAGCCAACGACTTTATCATTCTGCATTTTTCTTTGTTTTTAAAGATACCAAAGCCGTCTGTCGGTATTATTAAAGCGTCTACAATATTCTCTAAAGTAATTTTATCGTATTTACCCTCAACAATTATCGGTTTATTAAGCTTAATCAACCGACTCACCCTTTGCAATAATATAAATTAATCTTATTATCAGCTGCTCTAAAATAATTCTGTTGTCGGCGCCAAAGGATTTAAGGCTTTTATCCGCCTCAGTGAGAGCCATAAGGCTTAAATTAAGGCGTTTAAAATCAATTTTTTTCAGATTCGAAACCGCTTTTTCAAGTACAAATTCCCTACCCTTATAACCAAATTCCGCGGCTACCTCCTTAATGCCCATTCCATGCTCTTTTGCAGAATAAATACGGAACATATCTACGTATACAGAGGATACCGTATGCAGAATTATCATCGGCTCAACTCTCATAAAAAAAAGCTCATCAAGACAGGATAGAGCCGCAGAGGTATCCATCGACAAAATAAATTTCGAAAGATTATAAACAGAAGCCTCAACAGTTTTAACGGATACCCTGTCCACCACCTCTTTAGTTATTACCTGATTTCCCCAAAAGCAACAAAGCTTATCAAGCTCGTTTTTGAGGGTATTTATATCGTCGCCTGCGATTTCTATTAAATACCTTGCAGCCGCAGGATCCATTTTAGAGCCTCGTTTAGCTGCACCGTCTGTAAGCATTTTTATAAGCTCGGGCGTTTTTCTATGGTCTAAATTAACTGCCAAACCGCCCGCTTTATCAGCGGCGGCGATCAGCTTTTTAAATTTAGAGCTTTTTTTAGAGTCAACCTCAACACTGTCAAACCTGATCACCAAAACAGCCGTATCGGGCACTTCGGTTATAAGGCTGCAAAGCTTATCCAAATCCGTTTTAGAGCAATGCTCAAAATCGTAATCGCAAAGCTCTATATATTTCTTTTCCCCAAAAAACGGTATCTGCATTACCGCATCATAAACATCCTGCAGATTACAGTCGCCTGAAAATTTACAATAGTTAAAAACATCATCAGGCTCAGCAATTTTTTTACTTATCTTATCGGCATAGCTTTTCTTTAAAAAGCCATCCTCACCAAAAAGTATGTAAACACCGGCAGGCTCTTTAGCAATATTCTTTTTTAAAGCTTCTTCAAAAACTACTGCCATTTTTATGTCTACCGCCTTCCGTAATTATTTTCTTACGTATTTCTTTTAATTTTAACATATCAATCCTTTTTTTACAAGCAAGCAAAACATAAAAGATTAATATTATAAATACTATCAAAGGTAATACAGCATATTCAGGTACTTTTACAACAGCAAAATCCATCCCACCGAAAAAGCTTATAACCCAATTAATATATGAAGCTACCGCCTTGCAAAGTAAAAAAGCCACCTTTGCTACTGCGGGATATATTAGATTTAAAGCCAAAGCCATAACAGCAACCCAAAGTATTACATCAACCGCTAAGGAAATCATCAAATTACTTAAAACTGAAACGATTGAAACACAACCAAAAGCGACAACCATTACAGGCAGAGTGCAAACTGTAGCGCTTATATTAATGGTAATAGCCGAAATCACACCGAACAGCAATTTGCTTTTAATAAGCTCTCTGCTGCGAATAACTTTGAGTATAGGTAAAGCTACGGCTACAATACCGAAGGTGGCTAAAACAGAAAGCAAAAATCCTACATTTAAAATTACAAACGGCGAAAATATTAAAATTAATGTTACTGCGGTGCCTAACGTATTTTCAGGCACACCCTTTCTTTTAAATATCAAGCCTAACGCCATAAGGAAATATGTAATACCTGCCCTCATCATTGAAGCTGTAAATCCGCAAATCGCAATCATAAATATAACTGTCAGACACATTATAACTGCTCTTAAATACCTATTATAAATAAATTTTTCTATAATATATGTAACCATAAGCACCAATGTAGACAGGTGCATTCCCGATACTACCATAACATGGCTTACACCCGAGGCTTTAATATCGGAATCAAACTGCTCGGTAAAATATCCGTCCTCACCGAGAATAATAGCAATTATTGTAGCTGCATTTGAATAATTCAAGTTAGCAAATAAGGTTTTGTTTATATAGCTTCTCAATTTTCCAATTGTAGTAAGTACAGAATCATAACCCTTATTTAAAATTTTATATTCCTTTAAGGCAGCAGTTAAATATATACCTTTACTGTAATACAAATTTTTATAAGCATTATCATTTAAGTCCTCCACCTCTAACATGCCTCTAACACTATCACCCATTTCAAGGTCATTAGACGAGTAACTGACCGAAAGCTTTGTTCCTGTCTTTAAAAGCTCACTCTCGGTAATCTGAATATCGGCTTTGTAAAAATCATTTCCGCTATATGTAATTTCACATACCGTAAATCTGCAAACAGTTTTTTCTTTATCATAAACTGCCAGCGTATCTGCCTCTCCGTGCGAACAAACTATTGAAACAGTTACCGCCATTACAGATACTGCTACCAACATACTTGAAACAGAAGATTTTTTAATTATAAGTAAAATCAAAGCTAATGTAACAGCAAATGAGAAAAATATAAGTAATACTTTGAAATAATATCCTAAAACCGCCAAAACGCTGCAAAGGATTCCACTTAAAAGCATAGGACGCTTTAAAATATAATTTTTCAAACTATCACCTCATTATAATTTAGATTCCCTACAAAAAAATTATGCACCGCATTTGCAGTGCATATTAATCATTATTAAGCCTGTACGACAAAGTCATAAGACTGTCTCCAAAGTGCATATTCTCTACCTTTATCTCAGGATACTGTAAGCTTAAATCATAATGGCTAAAATTCCAAAAGCCTTTAATACCCAATTTAACCAACTGCTCTACTATATCCTTTGCAGCTTCCTTAGGAATACAGAGTATTGCAGCTACGGGACGGTTTTCCCTACAGAATTCATCCAAAGTAGAAGTGCTTCTTATAGGAAGATTTTTAACCACCTGACCAACAAGTGATTCTTTACTGTCAAAAAGTCCTGTAAGCCTGAATCCTTTAGATTCAAAGTTTATATGCATAGTAACGGCTCTTCCTAAATTGCCCATTCCTATAAGAATAGTATTTTTGGGACGGTCGATTCCTAAAATTTTTGCAATTTCAAACTGCAAGATTTCTATATTATAACCATAGCCTTGCTGACCAAAACCGCCGAAGCAATTAAGGTCCTGACGTATCTGGCTGGCGGTAAGACCCATTCTTTCGGAAAGCTCACGTGAGGATATTCTCGTAAATCCTAAAGTCTTTAACTCGCCTAAAAATCTGTAGTATCTCGGTAGACGTTTTATTACCGAGTTCGAAATCACATTACCGTTCATATGCTTTCTAAATCTCCATACGCACAAATTACTCTATTTTAATAATATTATAATAATACTTATAAAAATAAATGTCAAGCAAATCATTTTTTTAAAAAACTATTGACAAAAGCAAAATTATATGTATAATAAAATAGTAATCATTACTGATTTAGGTGATTCAAATGAAAAATTATTCCAAGCAGCGTGAAGCAGTTCTCAATGTTTTACGCTCAACGGATACTCACCCCACAGCCAACTGGATTTACGAACATGTCCGTGAGGTGTTGCCTAATATCAGTCTTGGTACGGTTTACAGAAATCTATCCGCTTTAAGTGATGCCGGCGAGATACTTTGTATCAATATTGGTGACGGCTTTGACCATTTTGACTACGATACCCGCCCCCACGCTCACCTGCATTGCAAAAAGTGCGACTGTATAACCGATGCCAGACTCTCAGGCGATCCCCTATCGGAAATCGCTGATGAGTATGGTTTCACACCGCAAATTTCGGTTTACGTGGTTTACGGTATCTGTAAAAAATGTAAAAAAATTAATTAACTATTTGGAGGAAATTAAAATGAAAAAATTTGTATGTCTTGTATGCGGTTACACCCACGAGGGAGATTCTGCTCCCGATAAATGCCCTATCTGTAATGCTCCCGCTTCTAAATTCCAGGAGCAGGCAGGTGAAAAAACTTGGGCTGCTGAGCACGTTGTAGGTATTGCCAAAGGTGTTGATGAGAAAATCATCGAGGGTCTTCGTGAAAACTTCAACGGTGAGTGCTGTGAGGTTGGCATGTACCTTGCAATGGCTCGTGTAGCGCATAGAGAGGGATATCCCGAAATCGGTCTTTATTGGGAAAAGGCAGCTTACGAAGAGGCTGAGCACGCTGCTAAGTTTGCTGAGCTTTTGGGTGAGGTTGTTACCGACAGCACAAAGAAAAACCTTGAAATGCGTGTAGACGCTGAAAACGGCGCAACACTCGGCAAATTCGAGCTTGCAAAATATGCTAAGGAATTAGGCCTTGACGCTATTCACGACACTGTTCACGAAATGGCACGTGATGAGGCTCGTCACGGCAAGGCATTTGA
>JBGVRU010000077.1:0-3955 GCA_045128715.1 Acutalibacteraceae bacterium
AAAGGAATGATTATAAATGCCAATTACCGATTTTTTAGAGCGGAATGCTAAGATTTATCCTAACGATTCTGCTATTGTTGAGGTTAATCCTGAAAAACAGCCTGAAAAGAATATGACCTGGCGTGAATTTAACCTTATTGAAACTGTGGCAGAGAGTGATAAATACCGCAGAGAGATTACCTGGAAAGAGTTTGATGTTAAGGCTAACCGCTTTGCCAACCTGCTTTTTACCAGAGGAATTAAAAAGGGCGATAAGGTTGCAATTCTTTTAATGAACTGCCTTGAATGGTTGCCTATATATTTCGGTATTTTAAAAACAGGCGCTTTGGTTGTGCCTATGAATTACCGCTATTCTTCTGATGAGATTAAATACTGTCTTGATTTAGCAGATGTAAGAATGCTTGTTTTCGGCCCTGAGTTTATCGACCGAATCAATGCTATTTCTGATGAAATCGGTCAGGTTGACAATCTTTTCTATGTCGGTGAAAAGGCTGATACACCTTCTTATGCTGATAATTATGCTGAAATGACATATTACTGTTCTTCAACTGTTCCGCCTGTGGAGCTAAAGGACAGCGATGATGCGGCTATCTATTTTTCATCGGGAACAACAGGCTTCCCCAAGGCTATTTTGCACCGCCACGCAGCATTGGTGGCTTCCTGCTATACAGAGCAAAATCACCATTCACAGACAAAGGACGATGTTTTCCTTTGCATACCTCCGCTTTACCATACAGGAGCTAAAATGCATTGGTTTGGCTCACTTTTGGTGGGTGCAAAGTCGGTGCTTCTTCGTGGTGTGAGACCCGAATGGGTATTACAGACAGTATCGGACGAAAAGGCTACTATTGTTTGGCTGTTAGTTCCGTGGGTGCAGGATATACTTGACTGTATCGACAGAGGCGATTTGAACCTCGATGATTACATACTTTCTCAGTGGAGACTGATGCACGTTGGCGCTCAGCCCGTTCCACCTTCACTTATCAAGCGCTGGAAAAATCAGTTCCCAAGCCACGATTACGATACTAACTACGGTCTTTCCGAATCAATAGGCCCCGGCTGTGTTCATTTAGGAGTAGAAAATATAGATAAAGTCGGCGCGATAGGAAAAGCAGGTTACCTTTGGGAAACAAAGATAGTTGATGAAAACGGTGCTCCTGTAAAGCAGGGTGAAGTAGGTGAGCTTGCTGTTAAGGGCGATGGTGTAATGAAATGTTACTACAAAAACCCCGAAGCTACTGATGAGATACTTAAGGGCGAATGGCTGCTTACAGGCGATATGGCAAAAGAGGATGAGGACGGCTTTATCTATCTTGTTGACCGTAAAAAGGATGTTATTATAAGCGGCGGTGAAAATCTTTACCCCGTTCAGATAGAGGACCATTTAAGAGCGTATGATAAAATTAAGGACGTTGCGGTAATAGGTCTTCCTGATAAGCGACTCGGCGAAATTGCAACCGCTATTATTGAAATCAAGCAGGGAATGAGCTGTACAGAGGATGAAATTAACGAATTCTGCTTGTCGCTTCCAAAATATAAGCGTCCCCGCAAGATTATTTTTGCAGATGTTCCACGTAACCCAACAGGCAAAATCGAAAAGCCGAGGCTTCGTGAAATGTACTGCGGTGGAAGTCTTGTTGAGGCTCAGATAACAGGTTGATTTATAAAAGGGGAATTAAAATGACAGCTAAAATTTTTACAGCAGCGCTGGTAGTTTGCTTTTTTGCGCTTATGGTGGCTGTTGGTGTTTATTGCAGAAAGCACGCAACCGATGTTGATGGCTTTGTATTAGGTGGACGTTCGGTTGGCCCTTGGCTTACAGCATTTGCTTTCGGTACTTCTTATTTTTCGGCAGTTATATTTGTAGGTTATGCAGGTCAGTTCGGCTGGAACTTCGGTTTGGCTTCTACTTGGATAGGTCTTGGCAATGCCTTTATCGGCTCACTTCTTGCCTGGAATGTGCTTGGCAGAAGAACCCGTGTTATGACACAGCATATAAATTCAAAAACTATGCCAGACTTTTTCCAGAAAAGATATAATTCTAATGCCCTTAAAATTGCGGCTTCGGTAATAGTGTTTGTTTTCTTAATTCCTTATACCGCATCGCTTTATAATGGTCTTTCAAGTCTTTTTGGCATTGCTTTTGGTATGCCTTATTGGGTATGTATCCTTGCAATGGCTGTGCTTACAGGCGTTTATGTTATTTTCGGAGGATATATGGCTACTGCCATTAATGATTTTATTCAGGGCATTATAATGCTTGCAGGTATCGTAGCTGTTATAGTTGCTGTGCTTAATCAAAATGGCGGACTTATGGCTTCTACCGAGGCTCTTGCAACCACAGAAAACGGTGGCTGGGCATACACCTCATTCTTCGGTCCTAACCCCATATTCCTTATTTTTGTAGTTATGCTTACCTCTTTAGGTACTTGGGGTCTTCCTCAGATGGTTGGTAAATTCTATGCAATTTCTAACGAGGCTGCTATCAGAAAGGGCACACTCATTTCAACTATATTTGCAATTATAGTTGCAGGCGGTTGCTACTTTATAGGCGGCTTTGGTAGGATTTTTGTTTCACCCGAGGAGGTGGCTGCAAAGGGTTTTGATACCATAGTTCCCACAATGCTTTCAACCCTTTCTCCTTACATAATAGGAATTGTTATAGTGCTTGTGCTTTCGGCTTCAATGTCAACCCTTTCTTCATTGGTTCTCACTTCCGCTTCAACCTTGGCACTCGATGTATTTGTTCCTGCCGCTAAAAAGGAGCTTAGCGAAAAGAAGAAGGTCGGTATGATGCGTTGGCTTATAGTTTTGTTTATTCTACTATCGGCTACAATTGCAATTCTTAAAGACTCTATTTGGTCTGATTTTGTGTTTATCGCTCAGATGATGGGCGTTTCATGGGGAGCACTTGCAGGTGCTTTCTTAGCTCCGTTCCTTTACGGACTTTATTGGAAAAAGACCACACGCACTGCCGTTTGGGCATCCTTTGTTTTCGGTGTAGGTCTTATGATGGTGCAATTACTTGTTTCAATGAAGATTATCACTTTCGACGATGGAATTTTAGGCTTTGTATTTACAAACTCGCTTTATTCGGGTGTGTTTGCTATGGTAGGCGGTCTTGTAATCGTTCCTGTTGTTAGTCTTTTGACTCAGAAGAAAAAGCCTCAGAATGTTGACGAGATGTTCTCTTGTTATGAGGCTGAAACCACAGTTCCTATGAGCAAGTCATTAAATGAAAAATAATTATTAAATATAGGTGAAATTCAAATGAAAAAACTAATGTTAGGTAATGAAGCTGTAGCTCGCGGTTTTTTGGAAGCAGGCTGTTCGGTAGTATCTAGCTATCCCGGTACACCCTCAACCGAAATTACCGAGTATGCAGCTAAGTACGACGAAATTTACTGTGAATGGGCGCCCAATGAAAAGGTTGCCTGCGAGGTGGCTTTTGGCGCATCTTTAGGAGGGGCTCGAAGTGCTTGCTGTATGAAGCACGTAGGTCTTAATGTTGCGGCTGACCCGCTTTTTACAATGTCTTACACAGGTGTAAATGGCGGTCTTGTAATCTGCGTTGCGGATGACCCCGGTATGCATTCCTCTCAAAATGAACAGGATTCACGCCACTATGCTATTGCATCTAAAATTCCTATGCTTGAGCCTGCTGACTCAAGAGAGGCTAAGGAATTTGCAAAAATTGCATTTGAGATTTCAGAGCAGTTTGATACTCCTGTGCTTCTTAGAATGTGCACAAGAATTGCACACTCACAGTGCAGTGTAGAGCTTTGCGAGCCGCAGGCTGCTGTTAAAAAGGAATATGTGAAAAATCCTCAGAAATACATAATGGCTCCTGCTAACGCTATTCGCCGCCACCCTGTAGTAGAGGAGAGAACCGCTAAGCTCGTTTCGTTTGCTGAGACTACCGAGCTTAACTTTGTTGAATGGGCAGAGGATAAGA
>JBGVRU010000078.1:0-6801 GCA_045128715.1 Acutalibacteraceae bacterium
GTAAGCACAAAGAAGTAGTGCGCTATGCGTCCTCACCCTCAGCGAGTAAGTTAAAGGGTTAATAAGATTTCGTTTTTAATTTTTTTATTTACGGTATTCTTATGCGTGGACGTTTTGCGTCCACGCTTTTGTTTTATGTCGGTTTACCGACTACCTAATTTGGAGGTGTATCAACATTAGCAGTAAAGAACTTGCCATAAACGAAAATATTAAATTCAAGGAAGTTCGTGTAATTACAGCCGATGGTTCTCAGCTCGGTATTGTTTCGGTTGCTAAGGCTTTGGAGGAGGCTTATGCCGCAGACTTAGATTTGGTTTGCATTTCTCCTAACGCTCAACCACCTGTTTGCAAGATAATGGATTACGGTAAGTACCGTTTCGAACAGGCAAAACGCGAAAAGGAAGCCAAGAAGAATCAAAAGGTAATGGATGTTAAGGAAGTTCGTCTTGGACTTAGTATTGATGTTCACGATTTTGAAACCAAAGGCAAGCACGCTATCCGCTTTTTGCAGGACGGCGACAAGGTTAAGGTTTCTATCCGTTTCAGAGGAAGAGAATTAGGTCATCCCGAAATCGGACTTGAGACTATGAACCGCTTTGCAGAGTTCTGTAAGGACTATTGTTCTGTAGAAAAGCCTGCTAAAATGGAAGGACGTAATATGCTTATGTTCCTTGCCCCAAAGTCAGGTAAATAATTGTAGTAAAAAATATAGGGAGGACTTACAATGCCTAAGATTAAAACACACAGTGGCGCTAAGAAACGCTTTAAGCTGACCAAAACCGGTAAGGTTAAGAGAGCTCATGCTTTCAAGTCACACATTCTCAACAAGAAAACAACCAAGCGTAAGAGAAATCTTCGCAAGACCGTAACTGCTGACGTAACAAATGTAGCAGCAATAAAGAAAATGATTCCTTATAAGTAAGGATAACTTGAAAGTGGAGGTAAACACAAATGGCACGTGTTAAAGGTGCGTTAGCAACACGCAAAAGAAGAAAAAAGATATTAAAGCTTGCTAAGGGCTATTTTGGCGCTAAATCCAAGCTCTTTAAAACCGCTAAAGAAGCCGTAATGAAATCCGGCAACTATGCTTATGTTGGTCGTAGACTTAAGAAACGTGACTTCCGTCGTCTTTGGATCACCCGTATTTCTGCTGCCTGCAAAATGAATGATATTAACTATTCTTCATTTATGAACGGTCTTAACAAGGCAGGAATCCAGATCAACCGTAAGATGTTAGCTGACTTAGCTGTTAACGATGCAGCTGGTTTTGCAACTCTCGTTAAGAATGCTAAAAAGGCTCTTGAAAAATAATTTTTCTCGCCAGAGATTTTTCTCTCTGGCGACTTTTTCATTTTTATAGGAGGGGTATTTTTGACCAATTTTAAAGAAATCACAAGCAAAGAAAATTCACTTATCAAGCTGACTTCATTATTGCAGACCTCTGCAAAAGCACGTAAAGAAAACAATCTTTTTGTGCTTGAGGGACTGCGTATTTGCTTTGATGCTTATGATAACGGAATTCTGTTTGATAAGTTAATTGTCTCGGCTTCGGCTTTGTCTAAATATCCCGAGGATATAAAAAAATTATCCTTAAAAGCAGAGGAATGTTATAAAATTCCCGATAGCCTTTTTAAAAAAATCAGCGATACACAGTCGCCGCAGGGGATAATTGTTGTAGCAAAAATTCCTCAAAATAATAACCTTGAAATTAATAAAAATGGAAGATATATAGCACTCGAAAATATTGCTGATCCGTCAAATTTAGGTGCAGTTGCCCGCACGGCAGAGGCTTTGGGAGTATCAGGAATAATATTATCTAAAGGTGGCTGTGACCCATATTCTCCTAAATCATTAAGGGCATCAATGGGAACGCTTTTGCGAATGCCTGTAATAATACTTGACGGGTTTGCTGATGAGCTTAAAAATTCGGGTCTTAAAATTTATTCCTGTGTTGTGGACAGTGATGCCAAACACATAAACGATATAAGCTTTGCTGAAGGCTCGGTGCTTGTTATCGGTAATGAGGCAAACGGAATAACCGAAGAAACAAAGTTTAAATCCGATGAGCTTATAACTATTCCTATGAGCGGTAGGGCAGAGTCGTTAAATGCCGCGGTTGCCGCTTCAATTTCAATGTGGGAAATGATGAAGTGATTAGATATTTAATTTGGTTGCAGCAGGCCTTAGGTGCAGGAAGCTGTAAGGCTGTAAAAGCCTTGGAGCATTTTGGCTCGGCGGAGGCTTTGTTTAAGTCGGATAATGAAAAACGGACTAAAAGTAATATTTTTACTAAAAGGGAATTAGAGCGTTTAAATGCAGTTACACTTACCAATTCTTTAAGTATTATGGCAGAGTGCAAGAAAGAGGGAATTGAAACCATAACCTATGGTAGTGAAAAATATCCCTTTTGTCTCTCTGTAATACCCGATGCTCCTTTAGTGCTTTATGTTAAGGGTAATATGCCCAGATTTGACGAGATACCGACTATCTGTATTGTAGGACCACGTAAGGTAAGTGAATTCGGTAAAAAGGCGGCATTCTCTTTGGGCTACCGCTTGGCGGCTTCGGGTATGATAGTAGTAAGTGGCGGCGCTTTAGGCACAGATACTTATGCCCATGCAGGCGCTCTTAAAGCGGGTGGAACAACCGTATTGTGCCTTGGGTGCGGAATATTGAGCAGTTATTTGCCTGAGAATAAGAAGCTTAGAAAAGCAATTTCAAAAAGCGGCTGTCTTATTAGCGAATATCCACCCCATGAAGAACCAAACAGATATACTTTTCCGATTAGAAACCGTATAATGTCGGCTCTTAGCCTCGGTACAGTAGTTGTTGAAGCAGGAAAAAAGAGCGGCGCACTTATAACTGCAAGGCACGCTAACGAGCAGGGCAGAGATGTCTTTGTAATACCTGGCTCTCCTGAGGACAGTAAATACGCAGGCTCTAATCTGCTTTTGCGTGACGGTGTAAGACCGCTTTTAGATGTAAGTGATATTTTTAATGAATATATTTTGCGTTTTCCTGATAAAATCAATATAGAAAGGGCGTTAAGCGGTGCTATTATTGGAACTAGCAAGAATAACACAGAGTCCCAAAAGCCCGATTTGGAGCAAAAATCCAAAAAATTGCAAAAAAAATTACCCGAAACCCTTTCAAAAGAAGCAAAAATAGTATATAATTACTTAAATAAGCAGATTTTTCTGCCTGAAGAAATAGATATGCCCGAAATAGATGGACAGCAGTTACTGTCGGCTCTTACAGAGCTTGAAATTGAATTCTTAATTAAAGCTTTGCCGGGTGGAAGATACGAAAAATTGTAAGTAAAGTTAGGAGGAAATATATGTCAAAGCTTTTAATAGTTGAGTCTCCGACTAAAGTAAAAAGCATTAAGAAATATCTCGGCGGCGATTATAAGGTAATGGCATCAATGGGTCATATACGTGATTTACCTAAGTCAAAACTGGGTGTTGATATAGAAAACGGTTTTGTGCCTCAGTATTCAAACCTGCCTGAAAAGAGGGAGCTTATAAAATCCTTAAAGCAGGCGGCGGCTGACAGTGACACGGTTTATCTCGCAACCGACCCTGATAGAGAGGGTGAGGCTATTTCTTGGCATTTAGCTCAGATTTTAGCACTTGATTTGAACGAGGCTAACCGTGTTACCTTTAACGAGATTACCGAATCAGGTGTTAAGGCAGGTATTAAAGCTCCACGTAAGCTTGATATAAATCTTGTTGATGCTCAGCAGGCACGCCGTGTGCTTGATAGAATTGTTGGATATAAGCTAAGTCCACTCCTTTGGAAAAAGGTTAAGAGCGGTCTTTCTGCCGGACGAGTTCAGACTGTAGCCTTAAGACTTATTGTTGAGCGTGAGCGTGAAATCGAAAAGTTTGAACCTCAGGAATACTGGTCTATTGACGCAAAGCTTGCATCGGGAAGAAAAACCTTTGTGGCTAAGCTTTACGGCGATAAAAACGGCGAAAAAATAGAAAGAATAGAAAACTCTGTTCAGGCAGAAAGCATTGTAAACAGCCTCGAAGATGCGGTATATACCGTATCTCAAATTAAAAAGGGCAAGCGCAACCGCCAGCCTTCACCTCCGTTTATCACTTCAACTCTCCAACAGGAGGCTTCAAGAAAGCTCGGCTTTACAGCTCAAAGAACTATGCGTATAGCCCAACAGCTTTATGAGGGTGTTGACATAGAGGGTCTAGGTTCTACAGGTCTTATAACCTATATGCGTACGGACTCACTGCGTATTTCTGAGGAAGCAAGGGCTGCTGCTAATAAATATATTGTGGGTCGGTACGGAGAAAAGTATCTGCCATCGTCACCACGCTACTTTAAAACTAAAAGCGGCGCTCAGGACGCGCATGAGGCTATACGTCCCACCGTTATTTCACTTACTCCCGAGCAGGCTAAGGCTTCGCTTACCACTGAGCAGTATAAGCTTTATAAGCTTATCTGGGAACGCTTTATTGCATCTCTTATGGCGGTTTGTGTTCAGGATACCGTTAATGTAGATATTACCGCAGGGGAATATCTCTTTAAGGCAAGCGGATATTCTGTCCGTTTTGACGGTTTTACCGTGCTTTACGAGGAGGGTAAGGACGAAGAAAACGAAAATGAGGTAAGTCTTCCCGAGATGACTGTGGGTGAAATCTTAAAGCTTCGTGAGCTTACCCCTAATCAGCATTTCACTCAGCCACCACCCAGATATACCGAGCCTACGCTTATTAAGGCTCTTGACGAAAACGGTATTGGAAGACCTTCTACCTATGCGCCGATTCTCACCAATATTATGGGTAGAGATTATATCGAGCGTGAAAAGAAGTCGTTAAAGCCTACTAACCTTGGTATGGTTGTATCAGACCTGATGGTAGAATACTTTGATAAAATATTCGATGTTAAATTTACTGCAGGACTTGAGGTAAAGCTTGATAAAATAGGCGCAGGAGATTTAATGTGGGTTAAAACCATTGAAGATTTTTACGGTGATTTTGATAAGCTTTATAAAAAGGCAGAGCAATCGCTGGACGGTAAGCGTGTTAAGGTGCCCGCAGTTGAAACCGATGTTATTTGCGAAAAGTGCGGAAGTAAAATGGTGGTTCGCTCAAGCAGATTCGGGAAGTTTTTAGCTTGTCCCAATTATCCGCAATGTAAAAACACAAAGCCCGTTCCTGAGGATGAGGTTAAACAGCCTTGCCCCAAGTGTGGCGCTAAGCTTATAAAACGCACCTCTAAAAAGGGTAAAAAATTCTATGGGTGTTCAAATTATCCTCAGTGTGATTTTGCAGCCCCCGGTATTCCTACAGGTGAGAACTGTAAGGAATGCGGTGGATATATAATAGCAGGAATCAGGGGCAGAAACTATTGCATTAATGCAGACTGTCCAACAAGACAGAAGAAAACCACTAAAAAAAGTAAGGATACCGAGTAATGAAAGAAATTAAGGTTTTGGGCGCAGGTCTTGCAGGCTGTGAAGCAGCTTGGCAGATAGCTAACAGGGGAATAAAGGTGAGACTTATAGAAATGAAGCCTTTGAAGAAAACTCCTGCGCATAAAAGTGACGGCTTTGCAGAGCTTGTTTGCTCAAATTCCTTAAAGGCGGCAAGAATCGATTCTGCGGCAGGGCTTTTAAAAGAGGAAATGCGGCGTTTAGGCTCGGTTTGTTTAGAAGCGGCGGCAAAATGCTCAGTTGCGGCAGGCGGTGCTTTAGCGGTGGACAGAGATATTTTTTCTTCACTTATCACCGAAAAAATAAAATCTCACCCCAATATTAAAATTGAAAGCTGCATTGTTACCGAAATTCCTGATGACGGTATCACAGTTATAGCAACAGGTCCCCTTACCGACGGTGAGTTAGCCGAGGAAATAGCTAAGCTTTCAGGTGGCGAGAATTTAAGCTTTTATGATGCGGCAGCACCGATAGTTACTGCTGAAACTATTGATATGAGCAAGGCATTTTATGCTTCGCGTTATGGCAAGGGGACAGATGATTATATCAATTGCTATATGAACAAAGAGGAGTATACCGCCTTTCATAAGGAGCTTGTAAATGCTGAAAGCGCTCCGCTAAAGGAATTTGATAAGCCACTGACCGTTTATGAGGGTTGTATGCCTATTGAGGTATTGGCAAAGCGTGGCGAGGATTCTATCCGTTTCGGTCCGTTAAAGCCTGTCGGTCTAACAGACCCTCGAACAGGGCGCAGACCTTGGGCGGCGGTGCAGTTAAGACGTGAAAATGCTGAGGGTACACTTTTCAATATTGTAGGTTTTCAAACTAATCTTAAATTCCCTGAGCAAAAAAGAGTTTTCTCTATGATACCAGGTTTAGAGCAGGCTGAATTTATGCGCTACGGTGTTATGCACCGAAATACTTTTATAAATTCGCCTAAGCTTTTAAATAAGGATTTGTCTTTAAAAAAAGATAAAAATATTTTCTTTGCAGGTCAGATTTCGGGTGTTGAGGGCTATATGGAATCTGCGGCAAGCGGAATTATAGCAGGAATTAATGCTGTAGCAAGGCTTCAGTGTGAAGAGCCAATAATACTGCCGAATATAAGTATGATAGGAGCGTTGCTCGGTTATATAACAGACGAACGTGTGGAAAAATTCCAGCCAATGGGTGCGAATTTCGGAATTTTGCCTACACTGACAGAAAAAATCAAGGATAAAAAAGATAGATATGCGGCGCTTTCAAATCGTTCTTTAGAGTGGTTTAGCGCAAACATAAAAAAGGAGCTGTAAACAATGCGTGTAGTAGTTGATGCTTTTGGCGGCGATAATGCGCCCTTGGAAATT
>JBGVRU010000079.1:0-5335 GCA_045128715.1 Acutalibacteraceae bacterium
GGCGCGTGTGTAATGGTTTCTACAAGGCGGTGGAAACTGCGTGAGTTGTAAATGTAATTGTCCATAGATATTCTATTATCTGATGAAAAACAAAGAATGAAAAAAACCGAATGGCTATTATGCCCCAACTGCAACAACAAAGTCTGGCATATCTCCCTCGGAGAGATTCAGACGCACGGCAATATCCCTTACATACTTACGCTGTCTTTCGGTATAATAGAAATACCTCTACATATGAAAACTGGGGAATGTCTTCTAGTCTTGTAAATCAGGCATGGGAAGTATCTCCTGAAAATGTAACTGTAAGTTATACAACGGGGTCAGACACCGAATCATTCAACATTGATCACAGACCATAACATAAAAAAATAGAGGTCGGCAATATTCGCCGACCTCTATTTTTTTTGCCATAACGGTTTACCCGTATGCGCATATCGTGTACGGGTAAACCGTTATGTTATAGATTTAGTGTAATATGTTGACAAACATTTTCGGGTATGGTATAATAGAAAATGAAAAAGAGGCTCGTCTGAGCGAGGGTAAATAGTGTTTAGGCTCAGAGCGTTCCGGGAAATTGCCGGAGGTACATTATTTTATAATGTAGAAGCCGTTTAGGTTTGATACACCTATATGATACATAGGCTTGTCGCAGTAACCTTGTGAATTGAAAAAATGTATCATTGACCTTTGTGTAAGTAATCTTTTGAAAGCACATTGTAAGCAAACGTATCGTTGAATGTAGCCGGACATACTGACAAATTGCCGGAGAGATGCTGTACTCTACAAAAAGCCGACAGAACCTTAACTGCCGTAGAAAGTGATTAAAATAATAAATAAGGCTGCACACATAAGCAAGAAGAAAAAGTGTCGGAATTTAATTCCAAACCGGTCACACATAAGACCTTAAAAAGTGTATTTTGCTGAATGCAGAGAATTTAATTCTTGCAGGAGGCGGCTTTAGCTTTAACACCATTTGAACATCAGAGAAAGGAGGTTTTTCTGATGGGAAGAAAAAACAAAGCTTATTCTAAAACTCTTCATCAGCAAGCATACGATAAATTGACAAGTATGCAAGCCTTTGGCGAAAGCAAAAAAGAGGCTATGAAGAACGGAACGGAGAAAGACAAAATATTTTCCTTTAACACCTACAAGAGTTATTGGAAACATATAAAATATTTTATTAAGTACGTGCAGGAAACCGATCTGAAATGCACAACATTAAAAAGTGCAAAAAAATATGTAAATGAGTGGTTGCAGAAAAGAGAGGCAGAGGGGTTGTCAGCTTCGACAATGCACCTTGAGGCGAAAGCGTTGGGTAAGCTCTATGGCATTAGTCCCGATGATGAAAATTATTATCAGCCTCCGAAACGACACAGGGAAGATATAAAGAGGAGCAGAGGAACGGCAAAGAGAGACCATCATTTTTCAGAAAAAAACAATGATGAGCTTGTGAAATTCTGTAAGGGAACAGGCTTGAGGAGATGTGAGCTGTCCTCGATTAAGGGTGGGGATATAATAACCAAAACCGAAATCGAGGCGGAAATAACAAAGCTGGAGAGCATACCAGAGGACAAGCGAACGGCCGCCGATGAGAAGCAGTTAGGAATTTTGAAAGATACAAGATACTTTGAGGAAGAATATTATGTGCATATCCGAAAAGGTATAGGCAAGGGTGGCAGAGAACGATATAGCCCGATTATCGGAGAACATCAGAAGCAGATTGCCGACAGAATTATAAAAACACCGGAAGAAAAAAAGGTGTGGGAGCATATACACGGAGCTGCCGACATACACGGTTACAGAGCCGAGTATGCAACTGCGGTGTATAAAGCTCATGCAAGGGATATTAAAGATATTCCGTATGATAAAATTAACAAGGGAACAGGAAGAAAATATCAAAGTGATGTTTACACCTGCAGAAAGGACGAGGTAAAGAGAAAACTTGATAGAGCTGCGATGACAATGTGCAGTAAAGCTCTCGGACATAATAGAGCAGAAGTTTTTGCTACAAATTACCTTAGAGGATTGTAAGGGGGTGCGGAAATGTCTGAATATGTTAAAAAAACACCCTTTGGCGGATATAAAGAAGTGCAAGGGGGATATTCAAGCTCTGAATGGGAATATGTGATATTAACCAGGAAAGAATATAACAACCAAGAAACAGAATTAAGGGTAGCAAAAGCCGGGAAAAGTGAAGCAGAAGAAAAAGCCCGAAAAAATATAGATAGAGCAAATGTTGAAGCAAAAAGAGAAATAAATGAGGCATACAAAGCTGCTGATGAGCAAGTGGAAAAGATTAAACAGGAGCTTGCTGCAGCAAATGCTGAAATCGAATACCAACGTGGGCTGAATGAAAATCTTTTGAGAATTAACCGGGAACGTGCGAACGCCGACAGAAAATTAAAACCAAAAAAGGAGCATACAGGGTATGTTGTATGCTCTTCATCAGAAAAAGATTATACTTTCAGAATAAACAGAAAAAACCATAAAATTGTTTTATGGGAGACGGTTCTGCAGAGTCCGTACACGATAGATTTTACAGAGGAACAGGCAAGAAAGCAGATAATTGATGAATTATTTGTAAAAGATGAAAACGGACAATTTTTTATTTCAAAAATAGGAATTACTGCCGGTTATTCAAACGGCTATGCTGCTATGATAGAAGATAATGAATGGTCAAAAATTCATAAAAAATACAATGTTATGCTTGAAAGAAAGTTAAGAATGAATTTTCGATTGGGATATTGGGAAATAGCCTTTTATCACACAAAACCGTTATCTTGCGTTCCGAAAGATATGCGTATGTGTTGATGGTTGCCAGAGGCTCAAAAACGGCTCTTAAATCGTTTTTAAGGCGATCGTGTGGGGTTTTATATTAAACAGGCTTAAAACGAACAAAAGCGGCCTGTAACAGCCGCTTTTGTTTCTAAATTTGTTCGATTTCTGAAAACACAACATTTATTACCTTTGTCAAAATCTCCTTTGGGAGCTGCTCCACAACCGTGTGCGGTCTTGCATTAAGATCTAATGCCTTGACGTGTTCACATAAAATAACACCGGTTGTCTGCGTTCTGTTATCTAAAGGGATATGCAAAGGGAATTTATTGTTTGTGTTTGTTATGGGGCAAATTATAGCAAGATTGGTTTTCTGATTGAAAAAATCATTGCTTACTACTACTGCCGGGCGGTAGCCAGCTTGTTCGTGTCCTTTTTGGGGATCAAAGCTGACTTTTATAATATCTCCTTGACTTACCATACTTCTTCTCCTACCGGCTGTCCCCAATCCATTTCAACCGGAACATATTCGCCGTCAAAATTAGCAAAAAGTTCCATGATGTTTTTTCTTGGCTCTGCTTTTTCAATTATGATTTTGTTTTTGTCGGCGCTTAATACAAGCTGCTCATCGTCACTCCATTGAACTGCATCGAGCAGAAACTTTGGGATTCTGATCCCTTGACTATTGCCCCACTTCTGAATGGTTGTTGTCATTTAGAACACCTCCATTATTAGTATATACATAGTATATCCGATTTTTGCGGATTTGTCAATGGTATTTTATAGATTTATAAAAAATATTTTTGTGGGGATAATAAAATTTATCACAATATATTGTATTTTGAGAAAATTTATGGTATTATAAAAGTGCTGAAAAAATTCATTGATAATATATGCCCCGTATAGCCCTTTAGGGCTACTAAAAAAAATAAAAAAATATTTTTTATAAATCTATGGAAAAAGTCGGAGAGGAATATGGGGGTGAGCGTAACCTGTGGTAAGGGTGCGTAAACTCCAGCGGAGTTTTCCACGCTTTCCATAGGTGGAGCGAGGGGGAAAAGGGAGAGGTGACTTTTTCTTTAAGGGAGCGTAAGCGACCGCTTTTTTGCTCTCCCTTTTCCCCCTTTATTGTTGGGAGGTGTTTTTATGCTGTCTGATAGGTCTGAATTGTTAAAACAACAAAGATTTTTATATATAAATAAAAATGCGTTGCTTAATCAGTTTTATGAGCAGATTGAGCCGTATGATTTTTATAGATACATATTTCCTGAAGGAGCTTTTGAGCGAAAAGGACACTATGAAGATAATAAACCTAATGCTATTGCTGTGACGATTGAAAAAAAGTATAAAGAAAACGGTATTGCGGTTGAGCTTAAAAGAAATGGTAAAGGGAAAAGATATACAATTACGGATAATCTCGAAGAGTTGAATGAGCTTAACAAGTCTGAATTTACTATTATGTCTCCAATTTCGTATTACGGAAAACAGCGAAATGCTAAAAACGCTCGGTATTTGTATGCTTTGGTGTTTGACCTTGATGGTGTAGATATGCCGCAGCTCCGGGACGTGCTTCATCAGATGGATAAAGATATTTTGCCAAAGGCTACCTTTGTCGTAAATAGTGGTACCGGGTTGCATTTATATTATGTTTTGGATGAGCCTGTTCCTATGTATCCGCAAAATCAGTTGTATATGAAAGAGTTGAAATATGCTTTGACTCGGCAGATATGGAATAGGTTTACTTCTACGATTAAAGAACCGCAAATGCAGGGAATAATGCAGGGTTTCAGAGTGATTGGAACGTGTACCAAACTGGGAGAAAAATACCCTGTTGTTGCTTATTCGGTTGGAGATAGAATTTCTTTAGATGAACTTTTAACTTTTATTCCTGATTCAAACGGAGAACAGCAGCACGTTAAAAGTATTATGATGAAAAGCCGGTTATCAATCGAGGAGGCAAAAGAAAAATATCCTGATTGGTATGAAAAGCGGATAGTAAGAAAAGAGCGCCGGGGCAGATGGACTATAAAAAGAGATTTATATGATTGGTGGCTTAATCGAATTAAAACTGAAATAAAAGTCGGTCATAGATTTTATGGTATAATGACATTGGCTATATATGCAAAAAAATGTTGTATCGAAGAAGGCGAGCTGATGAGGGATGCTTATTCTCTTTTAGAAGTTTATGACGATATGAGTATTGAGGATATAAACCGATTTACCGAAGATGATGTAAAATGTGCTTTGGAAATGTATAATGAGGACTATGTTACATTCCCAAGAGATGATATTGCAAAATTGTCCGGTCTGCAGATTGAAAAAAATAAAAGAAACGGCAGAAAACAGGCTGAACACGTTAAGCTGATGAATTTTGTGCGTGATGAAATAAATGGCAATGTGAATTGGAGAGCTGGGAACGGCAGAAAAAGTAAAAAGAATGTTATAATGGAGTATATGAGAGAAAATCCGGGTATAACAAAAAAGGCAGCAATAGCAAGAGCTGTGGGAGCAGATAGAAATACGGTTATTAAATACTATGATGAAATAGTTGCCGAGCTGC
>JBGVRU010000080.1:0-17154 GCA_045128715.1 Acutalibacteraceae bacterium
ATTGCCTTATTATTATACACTAAAAGTAAGTACAATGCAACCCCTTTTTTAAAAATTTTTAATTTTTATTCTTACAGTCAGCGCATATACCATAAAGAATACTGCCGTCACACTTTAGGGTGAAGCCGTGACCCTCATCAAGATGAGTTCGTATATGCTGCATAAAATCACATTCTATGTGCTCCAATTTGCCACAATGGGTACACTTTATATGTATATGCTCATTGCAGGCATTTTTATGCCCTACAAACTGATAAACCGCTCTCTGCCCGCTTTCATCAGAAATTTTAATTACCTTATGCTCTGCGCTGAGCTTGTTTAAAAAACGGTAAACAGTGGTAAAATTAACCGAAATACCCCTATCAGCAAGATACTCTAAAATATCAGAAACGGCAACTGTGATATCACTGTTGCTTTGCAAAAAATCAAGTATATACTTTCTCGCTTTTGTGTTATAGCTACGGTTTTCAGTCATTTTCCCACTTCCTTTCTAGAGCATTATATATCAGTTTTTACTAAAATGCAAGCAATTCGCATTTTTGCTTGACACCGAACTGAAAAGATAATAAAATATAATTTGCAAATCATTTGCATTTTGGAGTGGATTATGAAAAAATCAGCAATAATAATATTAAGCTTTTTAATTTTAATGCTTTCATTTTCGGGTTGTGAAGCTATCGAGAGTAAAAAGGACACCTCTAAAAAAACGGTAGCTGTGTCTATAACACCACAGTCGACCTTTGTTACTAAGGTTTGCGGCGATAAATTCAAGGTTGTAACTATCATACCAGCAGGTGCTTCGCCCGAAACCTATGAGCCCAGTCCTGCGAAAATGAAAGAAATTTCGGATGCAGAAATTTATTTTTCTATAGGCATCCCTGCAGAGGAAAATTCTATTTTGCCTGTTATAAATGAGGGTACCGAGACGGTAGCTCTCCACACCAAGGTAAGGGAAGTTTATCCGGACCGTACAGAGGACGGTGGCAGGGATCCGCATATATGGCTTTCTCCCAAAAGAGTTATTGTTATGATCACATATATTGCAGACACATTTAAAGAAATTGACCCTAAAAATGCCGAATTTTATGAGACTAATGCCAACGAATATATAAAAGAGCTTAAAAATCTTGACAGTTATATAAATACAGCACTTGCAGACAGTAAAAACCGCAAGTTTATTGCTTTCCACCCTGCATTCGGATATTTTGCAGAAGACTATTCACTTTCTATGTACGCTTTAGAGGAGCACGGCAAGGAGGCCACCGCCAAAAGGCTTGCGGAAATGACCGACCTTGCCAAAAAAGAAAATATTAAGGTAATATTCTACCAGGCTGAGACTTCTAAAAAACAGGCTCTAACCTTTGCTGAAGAAATAGGCGGCGAGGCTGTGATGTTAGAGCCGCTATCCTTAGATTACTTAGAAAATATTAAATCAATGACCGATTCGTTAGCAAAGGCGATGAAATAATGGATTCAGCAATCAGTATTAAAAATCTTACCGTTTCATACAGCGGTGCAGATGCTATAAACGGTGTAAATCTCGATATTAAAAAGGGTGAGTTTGTTTGTGTTATAGGTCCTAACGGAGGAGGTAAAACTACCCTGCTTAACGCTATTTTGGGATTTTTAAAACCGAATTCAGGAATTATTGAAATAGCAAACAAATGCGCTATAAGCTACGTTCCGCAAATAGCCGCTATGGACCGTAATTTCCCTATATCTGTGCTTGAAACGGTTTTAACCGCTTTTTTAAAAGCAGGACTGCACCCTTTTAAAAAGTTTAGCAGGGTTGAAAAGGAAAAAGCACTCAATCTTTTGAGGGAAGTCGGCTTAGAGAAATATTCCAAGCGTCTTATTTCCGAGCTTTCAGGCGGTGAATTTCAACGGTTGCTGATAGCACGTGCCTTAGCTGTCAACCCAGAAATTTTACTGCTTGATGAGCCCACCGCTAATGTTGACATAGCATCAAGAGATAAAATTTTTGCTATACTAAAAAAGCTAAATTCAGGGGGTGTTACTGTTATAACGGTAACCCACGATTTACCTGCCGTCCGAAGCTTTGCCACAAAAACAGTAGCTATAAATCAAAAGCTTATATACAACGGCAATTGTCCTCCTGATCAAGATATTTACCGTATTATGTGCGGCGAGGTATTATCCTCAGAAAGCGAGACGGATACCGATGCTTGAAGCCTTAACTAGATATACATTTTTACAAAATGCCCTATTAGCCGGAATACTTGCAAGTATTATTTGCGGTGTTATAGGGGTAATAATTACAGAAAAGAAGCTACTTATTATGAGCGGTGGAATTGCCCACACAGCCTATGGCGGAGTGGGGCTTGGATATCTTTTAGGCTTTGAGCCAATTATAGGCGCAGGAATTTTCTCGGTAGCGGCAGCGCTGATAATAGGCACTGTACGCAGAAAGAATACTTCCCACAGTGATATAATAATCTCCCTTTTATGGTCTTTAGGTATGGCTTTGGGTATAGCCTTTACGGGACTTATGTCAGGGTATCCGCCAGATATGAATTCATATCTTTTCGGCAACATTTTAGCGGTTACAAAAGTTGATATTAATATTATGCTGTTGCTGACATTTATTGTGATTTTAGCGGTTGTTACCTTTTTCAATGATTGGAAGGCATTTTTGTTTGACAGCAATTTTTCAAAGGTAAGCGGTATCAAAACAGGTCTTTTAGAATATCTGCTTTTGATACTTACTGCTCTCAGCATAGTATCACTCATAAGGGTAGTAGGAATTATTTTAGTAATAGCTCTACTCACCGCCCCTGCCGCCTGCGCAGCACTGCTTTCCAAAACGCTTAAAAGCCGTATAATAATCGCAATAATTTTAAGTGCAGTCTTCTGTACATCAGGGCTAACGTTATCCTATTATTTCGGCATAGCCTCTGGAGCAGCAATAGTTTTTATTTCTGTAATATTTTACTTTATACTACTTCTATTTAAAAAGCTAAGAGCTCAATGAGTTCTTAGCTTTTTGTTTTATAATAACTATGTAGATGTCGAAATAGGCTGTAGCCTTATTTCGACTGCGAATTCTTTGAATTCGCAAACAATTACCTATGGTAATTGAACATATTTATTGCAACGCAAATCCGATTTTTATCGGCTTTGTCGAGAAATTCTATCAATATCTCGACATTTAAATATCATTATAACAATATACACACAAGACCATTACAGCCTTCGTTTATTACACGCTCGACCGTTTCCTGCACTCTCATTCTGGCATCAACAGGCATACGTGCAAGCTTTGTATGTAACCCCTCGTTAACAAGGTCGTGAAGAGATTTGCCGAAAATATTGGAATCCCAGATTTTTACAGGGTCTTCTTCAAATCCACTAAGCAGATACATAACCAAGTCCTCAGACTGCTTCTCGCTACCGACTATAGGGCTTACCTCGGTAGTAATATTAGCCTTCATAAGATGTATGGACGGCGCAGAGGCTCTGAGTCTCACACCGTAACGTCCGCCCTGCTTTACGATTTCAGGTTCTTCAAGCTTCAATTCTTCTATATCAGGCATAATTATGCCGTATCCCGTAGCCTCAACCTCATCAAGAGCGCCCTTTACCCTGTTGTATTCTTTTTTAATTTGAGCCATTTCTGCCATACTTTCCATAAGCTCCTGCTCATCATTTATAACAAGGCCAGTGGTTTCGGCAAGAATTTTATAAAAAAGGCTTTGCTTTGTACTGAGTTTCACTTCGGCACAGCCCGCGCCTAAATCAATAGCATCTATAGCGGCAGAGTCAACATTTTGGCTATCGCAAAATGCTTTTTCAAAGCAATCGATATCCCTTATATGCCGTATACCCGATGCAGATTTCTTTATAGTTTCAGTAAGGTCCGACCTTAACCAATGGTCGAGCGGCAAGGAATTTATCCATCGGGGGAAGCAGATGCTGATTTCCTTTATAGGAAATTCAAAAAGAATGCGTGATAAAATTAATTTTATATCCTCTTCCCCAAGCTCCAAGCAGTTTACAGGCTCTACAGGAACACTGTACTTTTCAGTAAGCTCTGCCGCTAATTCTTTAGCCTCGACTGACTCGGGATACATACAGTTAAGAAGCACTATAAACGGCTTTTCTATAGCCTTTAGCTCATCTATAACACGCTCCTCTGCCTCGGCATATTCTTCACGTGGAATGTCGCTTATACTACCGTCGGTAGTAATAACAAGCCCAATTGTAGAATGCTCGGTTATAACCTTTCTTGTGCCGATTTCTGCCGCCATATTAAAAGGAATGGGTTCCTCATACCAAGGGGTCATAACCATTCGGGGTTGATCGCCCTCAATATATCCCAAAGCGCTCGGCACTATGTAACCCACGCAGTCAATTAGTCTTACATTCATAGAAGCGTTATCATCAATATTTATCTGTGCGCCCTTTTCAGGGATAAATTTCGGCTCGGTCGTCATTATTGTTCTGCCTGAAGATGACTGAGGGAGCTCATCGTTAGCACGCTCCTTTAAATAGTCACCCGATATATTCGGCAGTACAAGCTTATCCATAAATTGTTTTATAAATGTGGATTTACCTGTTCGCACAGGACCCACTATGCCGATATAAATATCACCGCCTGTGCGCTCGGCAATATCCTTATAAATACTCGCATTTGTCATAAAAATCACCATATCCTTTCTTTGACACAAAATGCGATGAATAATCACGGATATTGTGATTTTTATAACGCATGTGCCACGGTTGCCACTTTGTTGGCGAGTGGCACGCGCCCTATATTTTAGCGTGATTTTCACGCTAATTTCCTCCCAAGGCTTAAACATTCTTTTGTAAATAATATGCGGAAAAACAGTCAAGTATACCTCACCTTTTTAATTTTTAGGAATAGAATGTTAATATGGCAAAGAGTAAACATATATATGGTGATTTTATGAGAACTTTAAACGATTTAGTAGTGGGGGAAAGCGCTCTTATATATAAGATACTGAACGATGGCAGTATGCGGCAAAGATTTCTTGATATAGGACTTATTGAAAACACTTTGGTTGAATGTGTGGGTGAAAGTCCATCAGGCGACCCTAAAGCATTTATGATAAGAGGCGCTGTAATAGCTATTCGTTCCGAAGATTGTTGCCAAATTTTTATAAAGGAGGCAGACTGATGGGACTAACCCTTAATTCCACAGGAAACAAAGCTTCAAAAACAGAGCTTGTTATAAACAAAAAAAGTGATAACGATAAAATAATAGCCGTTGCAGGCAACCCTAATGTAGGAAAAAGTACCCTTTTCAATGCGCTTACGGGTATGCACCAGCATACAGGCAACTGGCCGGGGAAAACTGTGACTAATGCACAGGGTTATTGCGCAACAAAAGAAAATTCTTATGTGCTGGTGGATATCCCCGGTACATACTCCCTTTTAGCACACTCCCCCGAAGAAGAGGTTGCACGTAATTTTATCTGCTTTGAAAAGCCTGATGCAATAGTTATAGTTTGTGATGCTACCTGCCTTGAAAGAAATTTAAACCTTGTGCTTCAAACTCTAGAAATTTCAAAAAATGTAATAGTTTGTGTTAATTTGCTTGATGAGGCAAAACGCAAGGGTATAGAAATAGACCTTAACACCCTTTCTGAAAAATTAGGCGTACCTGTTGTTGGAACGGTGGCAAGAAATAAAAAAAGCCTTGACGCTTTACTTAAAAGCCTTGATAGTCTTAACAACACCGCAAACGATGTCTATACAGCGCGTTACCCTGATATTATAGAACAGGCAATAAATATTTTAGAGCCCTTGCTAAAAGAAAAAACCGACAACAAATTAAACAGCAGATGGTTAAGCTTACAGCTTTTAGAGCCTGATACTTCTCTACTTTCGGAAATTGAAAAATATTTAGGCACTGAATTTTTAAAAGATGGGGAAATTTTAAAAACTCTTAAGGAAGTAAAGGAATTTCTATATAAACAAGGAATTCGTGACAGCAGAATAAAGGATATGATAACCTCTGCTACCGTAACCTCTGCTGAAAATATATGTAAAGGTATTATTAAAACCAAAACAAACAGCTATAACAAAACCGACCGCAAGATAGATAAAATTCTTACAAGTCGGCTTTTTGGTTACCCTGTTATGATTTTACTTTTAGCATTGGTTTTTTGGCTTACCATTACAGGTGCTAATTATATTTCGGAAGCTCTCTCCTCATTTTTTGCAATGATAGAAAGCTTTCTTAAAAGCTTTCTCACAACGCTAAACACCCCACATTGGCTTAATAGCCTTATAGTTGAAGGTATCTACCGTGTGCCTGCGTGGGTAATTTCGGTTATGCTGCCTCCAATGGCGATTTTTTTTCCGCTTTTTACCCTGCTCGAGGACGCAGGCTATCTGCCGAGAGTAGCCTTTAACCTTGATAAACCCTTTAAACGCTGCCGAAGCTGCGGTAAGCAGGCGCTTACTATGTGTATGGGATTTGGCTGTAACGCCGCAGGTGTGGTGGGTTGTAGGATAATTGATTCTCCAAGAGAGCGTATGCTCGGTATTATTACAAACAGCCTTGTTCCCTGCAATGGAAGATTTCCTGCAATAATATCAATTATTTCTATGTTTTTTATAACTTTAGGAGCTAAGCTTTCTGATGTATTCTCAGCCTTAGTACTAACGGCAGTAATACTTTTAGGTGTGCTTATGACCTTTGCTTCAACCAAGCTTTTATCACACACCGTTTTAAAGGGTATGCCCTCCTCCTACACCTTGGAAATGCCGCCCTACAGAAAGCCACAGTTAGGGCAGGTTTTAATCCGTTCGGTTTTTGATCGCACACTTTTCGTTTTAGGCAGATCTGTTACAGTAGCAATACCTGCAGGCATTATAATCTGGCTGATGGCGAATATTACTGTTGCTGATAAAACTCTGCTTTCCTATGGAGCAGAATTTCTCGACCCGATAGCAAAACCCTTGGGGCTTGACGGTGTGATACTTATTGCCTTTATTTTAGGCTTTCCTGCAAACGAAATAGTAGTTCCCATTATACTGATGGCATATCTTCAAAACGGCAGCCTTACCGAGCTTTGTTCACTTACTGCTATGAAAGAGATTTTAGTGGCAAACGGTTGGAATACACTTACCGCCGTTAACACAATCATTTTCTTCTTGTTCCATTGGCCATGTTCAACAACAGTCTTAACAGTCAAAAAAGAAACAGGAAACTTAAAATGGGCTTTATTTTCTGTGGCATTCCCTACAGCTATAGGTATAATTCTCTGCCTAATTACAACGCTTATATATAATTTAATACTGCAAATATTGTGAGCTGACATAACCTACAATGCCGTTATAGCCGACAACCGCCCAATCTGGGATAGTAGCATATACTGTAACCTCTGCTCCATTAGGGATACTGCCTATTATATCGCTTGAGGTTGAGGGTGCATATCTTATATTAAGATTAGAGCCTCTTGTAGCTACGCTCGCAGTAAAAATCGCCTGCGGTGTATTAAACGGTATACCAAAATATTCGGTTAATGAATAAACTATATTTGCCGCCATAGCTTCGATATTATCCCTTATCCACTGAGCGTCCTCAGGGTTATCATGATAGGCTACCTCGATAAGCACTCCGGGCGCTTTTACACGTCTTACCTCGCCCAAGGTGGTAGTGGGTACAGCACGCACCATATTAGGAAGAGGATATATAATCTTGAAATTCTCCGCAGATATATCGGCAAAACGTTTACCGTTTACACTTGTTGGGAAATAATAAAACTCCGCTCCTCTGACATTGCCGTCATTTGAGGCATTTGAATGTAGGGCTAAATGTAGATCATAATTTCCCTGATTTGATGCCGCTATCGAGCTTGCAGCTGTCATTTCGGGGGTATTACGCACATACTGTATACCGCTGGCAGCCAAATAAGGCTCCATAGCATCAGCTAAAAGATTCATATAATATTCTTCGTTTCCGCCGCCCGAGTAAGGATTAAATTCCTGTGTAGAGGGACTTAAATAAATAGTTGGCATAAAAAAATCCTTCCTATCTTTAAGAAATAGTAATGAAATGTAAATTTCTATACTAATTCTATGAGATTGGAAGGTTTTGTTATGTTAAATAATTCCATTTTCCTTAGCCGCAGTTTTTACTACCGATAAAAACCAACAGTAAAGTGCTTCGCCTAATTCCTGAAAAATGGGATCACCGTCGTGTGAACAAAGCATTGCAAAGGTCTGCCCTATACGTCGGTCAATCTCACCTCCACGCCTGAAGGCAAGATAATAAAAGGAAAATGCACCTGTATCTCCCGAAGTACTATAAAGCTTACTATCCGCCGCCTTTATAGTATCTAAAAAGCTTTTTTGCGCAATGCCGCTTAAAGTATCGTCAGGGCTTAATTGCTCAAAGCCTACCGTTGCTGTAAAGGAAAGCAGCATACGGCGCTGGATAAGCATTTCGCCGTTAGTAGTCTCGTTGCCGTCTGCCGAGGATTCACGTGCATCCTCTATAAATTTAAGAGCAACCGCCTTTCCCCAGCTACGCGCCTTTTTCATTGCAGCCTTATCAATTTCGCTGTTTGCATTTAAATGTGCTTCTCTATTCTTTTTTATTTGCTCGGAGGGCTTGTCACCTGCGATTTTAATATCATTATCCGAATACAATTTAATCACCCTTTAACAGTGAACTTTTAACTCTTATTTTCCTTTAAAGCTTCTGCCAGCTGAGCGGGGCAGGAAGTGCCCTTAAAGCCGCATTTTATACCCTCAAGTCGAGCTATTACCTCATCAACAGGCATGCCCTCTACAAGAGCGGAAATTCCCTTGGTATTTCCGTTGCAGCCACCCTCAAACTGAACCTTTTTTACTATATTATCCTCAACATCTATGAGTATGCTTCTGGAACATACTCCCTTAGTTTTATATGAAAATTGCATACAAAATATTCCTACCTGTCCTTAAATCTGTTACTGCGTACAGGATGACGCAGCTTTCTGAGTGCCTTTGCCTCTATCTGACGGATACGCTCACGTGTAACATTAAATTCTGTACCAACCTCTTCAAGTGTGTGACATCTTCCGTCCTTAAGACCAAAGCGAAGTCTTATAACCGACTCCTCTCTTGGAGTCAGGGTTTTAAGAACTCCGTCAATATCCTCGTTGGTGATAGTTTTGAGAGCTGCCTCATCGGGAGCTAAGGCATCCTCGTCTCTTATAAAGTCCATAAGACGTGAATCCTCCTCAGGACCTATAGGAGTTTCCATTGAAACAGGCTCCTGAGCCACACGCATAATTTCTCTTACTCTTTCAACAGGCAAATCCATTTTCTCGGCAATAAGCTCCTCGCTAGGCTCGAAACCGTTTTCGTGCAATAACTGACTCTGTACCTTTTTAAGACGGTTAATAGTCTCTACCATGTGAACAGGAATACGGATAGTTCTTGCCTGATCGGCAATAGCGCGGGTAATAGCCTGTCTTATCCACCAAGTAGCATAGGTGGAAAATTTAAAGCCCTTAGTGTGGTCAAACTTATCAACTGCCTTAATAAGGCCCACATTGCCCTCCTGAATAAGGTCAAGGAAATACATACCTCTTCCTACATATTTTTTAGCAATACTTACAACAAGACGAAGATTGGCCTCGGTAAGACGTTGCTTTGCATATTCGTTACCCTCGGAAATTTTAACTGCAAGCTCAATTTCTTCATCAGAGGATAACAGCGGCACTCTGCCTATTTCCCGCAAATAAACTTTTACAGGGTCATCAAGTGAAATATTTTCAAAGGACATATCCTCATCGCTGAGCTTATCCATATCCATTTCTTCAAGCTTTAATTCGTCATCGGTAGGCTCCTCATCAAAATCAAGCTCTAATGTAGGTGGCTCTGAAAAAAGCTCATCAGGGTCGTCCGGAGCGTTTTCAATATCATCAATAGTGAGGTTTTTTTCCTCCTGCTCCAAAAAATCTTTATTCTCCTGAACAATTTCTTCGCTCTCTTTATTTTCCTTGATATTCTTATCCATAAAATTTAATTCCCTTTCTTTTTCTTGCTTGCCATATTCTGAAGGGCAGTTGCCCAATCCTCTATTGAGAAATTATTACTATCGGATGTATTTAAAATAATATCTTCTTCTAATATTACCTCAATACAATCCTTTAATACAGTTTTTGCGTTTTTCCCCGCTTTATCGCTGTTTTGCAGAGATACTAAATATCCTATTTCAGCAGGAATCAGTTTTTCGGCAAATACCGAAATATCAAGACTGCGACCCGACTCCACAGCATCCAAAATAATTTCATAAATCCTGCGGTTAAGGCTTGTTATCATCTTGTCAGGATGCAGAACATCCTTAACCTCACCATAGAAATCGGGGTGCTGCAAAAGCACTGCAATAAGCGTTTCTTCAGCAGCAGTAGCTTTAGGTGACCGCCTTCTTTCGGGATTAACGTCGTCCCGTGTCAGCTTAGGTCTTACTATATCGGAAAATTCTCGTTTTTGACGATTTCGAAAGTTTTTGCGCCGCAGCTCATCCACCTTAGCAGTAAGAGCAGTTCTTGAAACACCGTACTTCTCACAAAGTCTGCCGATATATATATCCCTTGTCATAACATCATCGTCAGAGGCTAAAACCTCAGCCGCAACCGACAAATATTTTAATCTTCCGTCGTCACTTTCAAGGTCTATACCTCTTGCCGCCATAAGCAGCTTATACTCTATATCGCTGACAGCTCCCTCCAATAAAGCCTTAAATCTTTCAGGTCCGTTCTTTTTAATAAATTCGTCGGGATCTTTACCGTCGGGTATTACTACCACTCTTACATCAAGTCCCGTGTTTTCAAGCAATTGCGTAGCCCGTCTTATAGCCTTTTGACCTGCGGCATCGGCATCAAGCATAAGCACTATTTCCTTGGTATACCGTGCCAGCAGATTTACCTGCTCACTTGTAAAGGCTGTGCCCAGGGGTGCTACCGCGTAATTAAAGCCTGCCTGATGGAGGGATATGACATCCATATTACCCTCTACCAAAATAACACGTTCCGAACAGTTATTCTTGGCAAAATTTATTCCGAAAAGGTTTTCACTTTTTTTGTAAACAGGCGTGTCCGAAGTATTAACATACTTGCCGCCTGCTTTTTCGTCACCCGGCATAGCCCTTCCGCTGAAAGCCACCACATTACCTCTGATATTAATTATCGGGAACATTATCCGCTTTCTGAAACGGTCATAAAAGCTTCCTCTTTGGCTTTTGCCAACAACATTTGCGGTATACATATCATTTACCGAGAAACCTTTTTCCTTTAAATGGTTTATAAGACCGTCCCAGCTGTCAGGCGCAGCTCCCAAACCAAAATGCTTTATTGTAGCAAGGCTAAGCCCCCGCCCTAAAAGATAATCGAGCGCCCATTTACCGTCAGGTGACATTAAATATTTATGAAAAAATCTGGCAGCTTCACGGTTTATATCATAAATAGTGTTTTTAATCCGCTGCATTGAATCGTCATAACCGTCCTGCGGGAGCGCTACTCCCGAACGCTCTGCCAAAAGCTTTACCGATTCAATATAATCTAAGTTCTCCATAAGTCCCGTAAAGGTAAAAACATCTCCACCTGCTCCGCAACCGAAGCAGTAAAAGGAAGCCGACTCAGGGTACACCGTAAAGGAAGGGGTTTTTTCACTGTGGAAGGGGCAAAGACCTACAAGGTTTTTACCTCTGCGTTTTAAGTTTACATACTGCGAAATAGTAGCTTCAATATCGTTACGATATTTAATTTCTCTTATAACATCCTCAGGTATTGCCATAAAACCGCCTCCTTTTTAATAAAAATTAAAAATAAAAATTAAAAGCTCCAGGACTTAGGTATATAAATATTAGAATATACCGTTATTGCATATTGATCGGTCATACCCGCAACATAGTCTGCGACGGCACGCTCTGAACCCTCTGCCCCACATATTCTCTTATATTCCAATGGCAATTTTTCAGTGTTTTTAAGGTAGTATTCGAAAATACCGCCCACCAAGCCTGCCACCTTTGTTTCTTCCGATTTAGCAACAGGATTTTTATATACCGCTTCAAATAGAAACTCGTGCAGCATATCGTAATATTTTTGGGTTTCACTATCCATTACTATACTATCGTTGCTGTTGTTCACAACCGAGCTTACAAGTGAGCTTATACGCTGACTTTTACTTTTGCCAAGATACTCTGTAATTTCCTTAGGTATATCCACGGCAGATATTACTCCACCGCGTATTGCATCATCAATATCGTGATTTATATATGCAATTCTGTCCGCCATTCGGACTATTCTACCCTCAAGGCTTTCCGACCATTCACCTGTTGTGTGGCGCTCAATACCTTCGAGCACCTCGGCAGTAAGATTAAGTCCCTCGCTGTTTTTCTCTAATTTTTCGCAAACCCTTTTACTTTGCTCATAATGATAAAAGCCAAAGGAAACAAGGTCATTTATAGCCCGCTCCCCTGCGTGACCGAAAGGGGTATGACCTAAATCGTGACCTAAAGCGATAGCTTCGGTCAAATCCTCGTTAAGACTTAATGCACGGGCTATTGTTCTGGCTATCTGCGAAACCTCTAACGTATGGGTAAGACGTGTGCGGTAATGATCTGATTCAGGAGAAAGAAAAACCTGCGTTTTATGCTTTAATCTTCTAAAAGCACGGCAGTGAATAATGCGGTCTCTATCCCGCTGAAAGTCGGTTCTTAAATCACATTTTTCCTCAAACCTTTTTCTACCCTTGCTATCACCCGAAAAACAGGCTTTATCGGATAAAATAATCCTTTCGTTTTTCTCAATCTGTTCTCTTACAGTCACACTTTTCACCCCTTCAATTAATTTATTAGACTTTTTTTCTAAAATACCTTTATTTTTTTACAATTTTTTTGAAATCCCGAAAGCAGTAAGCTTTTTTTCTGTTTCGGTAGCAGTTAGTCTTGCAGAAAAAGCTTCAGAAAGCTTTTCGGCAAATGGACCAAAATCCTCATCCCTAAAGGAATACTTAAGGCTCACCTTATCGGTAAATTCGGTGTCCTCAATTTTACCACCTGAGTTTTCTATAAGGCTAAGCAGCTTTTGATGGTCGGTATATTCGCAAACTGTAGTAAAAAGAGTGCAGGGTATCATTTCCACAATATTGGCATTATCAAGTGCGTCCTTTGCAGATTTTGAATAAGCGCGTACTAAACCTCCCGTTCCCAAAAGCACGCCGCCGAAATATCGTGTCACTACTATGGCAATGTTTTTAACCTCACTACCGTTTATAACATCAAGTATAGGCTTTCCTGCAGTGCCGTGAGGCTCGCCGTCATCCGAAAAACGGCAAAGCGAGCCTCCGCTCACCGAATAGGCAAAAACATTGTGCCGTGCATCCCAATATTTAGAGCGCATTTCTTCTAAAAAGGCCGTAGCCTCCTCTTCGGTTTCGCAATGACGTAAATTTGCTATAAATCTTGACCTTTTTTCCACATACTCAGCAGAGGATTCCCCCAGCACAGTCAAATACTTACCCATAAGCCACCTCGTAAAAAAATCGCAGCCACCAATAAGGCAGCTGCGGAATTAAGGTTATTCTTCAATATTGAAACGCTTCTTAAATCTGTCAACACGTCCGCCGGTGTCTACCAACTTCTGCTTACCTGTAAAAAACGGATGACATTTAGAGCAAATATCCAAACGGATATCCTTTTTTGTAGAGCGTGTCTCGAATTCCGCACCGCAAGCGCACTTAACGGTCACCTTTTCATACTGCGGATGAATACCTTCCTTCATCATTGTCACCCCTTTCTAAGTGATTAACATAGGAATAATACCACAAAAGTTTTGAAAATGCAAGCATTTTTTACTGTTTAATTAATTTTTTTATGTTTTCATATATTTCTACTGCTTTAAACCGCATAATATACTTCTGAGGCTGCTCTGCAATTTCGGCATTTTCTTTATTTACGGTGTCGGATAAATCTGCCGCTGCGGCAGGTAAGCAAACCTCTGGAAAAATTACGCACCACCAGTTTTTCCCTTTCGCCTCACCCACCGAGACTATAAGCGATTTATAAATCCCTGCAGGTAGCGTAAAATTCTCATATTCTCTCGTTTCAAAATAGCTATCGCCGATATAAGCCTCAGCTTTATACTTAAATCCGTTTTCGGTAATTACCTTATTTGCTATGCCACAGTAAAGCTCAATATTTTCATTAGCCACCGAAATTGCTTCATCAATATTGGTAATACCCTCGAATAAATCTCCGCTTTCGGCTAAAATACGGTCACGGATTTTAAGCTTTAATTCTTGGTCTTCCTGACTGTCGGAATTTGCGATAATATGTAACCGCAAAACGTTGGTTCGCAGGTCTTCACAAGAAGCATTAAAATCGGCAAAGGATAAAAATACCGCACACAAAAGTCCAAAAAAAACGGCTAAATTAAACGCTTTGGTTGAAATTTTAATTTTACTTAACATACAATATCTCCTTGAATTTTATTTCAAAGAAAATATTGACCTTTTTTAAAACTTCTATTCAATCACTAAAGCTTTATCTATAGGTTTTACAAGATAACATTCTGTTTTTTCCCGACATAGCTGCCTAAAAGCTTTCTTTGCCGCTCTTTTATCGGTAAAGAAAGCAAAGTAAGTAGGTCCACTGCCCGAAAGTGAAACTGCTTTAGGCTCGAATTTAATTAGCCTTTTTTCCGTAGCGTTGTTCTTCCAAACACAACTGAAAGAATTATTAAAAAGTGATACTGCTTTTTCTACGTTTTCTTCATTCAGAGCATTTATAAATGTATCCACATTTAATAGAGGAGGGTTTTCACTATCAAGCCTTTTATACATCTCTCCTGTTGAAAGCTTTTTATCCGCCTTAGCTAGCAGAAAATAACCCTTATTAAAGGTTTTAAGCCTGGTTAATTTTTCTCCTATCCCCTCTGCTCTGACAGTGCCGCCCTTTATAAAGAAAGGTACATCTGCACCTAAGGAAAGCGCCATACTCTCCAATTTCTCTGCCGACAATTCTGCTGAATAAAGCTTATTAAGAGCCACCAAAACCGCAGCCGCATCAGCACTGCCGCCACCAAGGCCTGCAGCCGACGGGATACGTTTTTTAACCGATATTTTAGCGGCTTTCTTTATTCCCGTCTCCTTAAAGAAAAGCTCCGCAGCCTTGTAGGCTATATTTTCAGTACTTTCAAGCTCTTTTATATTACATTTAATTTTAAGCTTTTTGGCAGGTGATATTTTTAAAGTATCGTTTAGGCTTATTGACTGCATTACCGTATCTATAAGGTGGTAGCCATCCTCCCTTTTGCCTGTAACAGATAAAATTAAATTTATTTTTGCGTTAGCGGTAACAGTGATATTCTTCAAATTAAGTATCACTACCGATGCCAACACCAATATAATACCTGCCGCTCCCGAAAGGGTTATAGCTTCTTTGAAAATAACTGCGCCCACTAAAGTCGCTACCACCGGTTCTACTGTCGCTATAATAGGTGCGGCAGATGGGTCAACACACTTAAGGCCCGTTGTATACAGTATATATGGAATTACCGTATTGAATAAAGCCATAAGGAACAATATAATTAAAGCTTTAGGCTCTGCTGTGATATAGCTGAAAGTTGCAGGGACATCTATTAACGGGATACAGCAAATACCTGCGCATAAAAACACATAAAGCGTTATTGTAAGAGTGCCGTAGCCTCTTTTTAAAAGCAGCTCACCGAATATTGTGTAAAGAGCATATCCCAAGCCTGTAAGCAAACCGAAAGACAAAGCTTTTATACCTATTCTGTGGCTGGCATCAAACAACCCTGAAACCAAGCAACAACCAATGAAAGCCACCAAACAGGCAACGCATTTATTGGCGGTCAGCCTTGAGCCGAATATAAACCGTGAAATAATAACCACAAAAAAGGGAGCAGTATATAAAAGCACAGCCGCTACCGACAGTGATGCCAGAGACATTGTGGTATAGTAGGAGTAATTAAAAAGCACTATACTAAAAAGACCTGCGGCTATAAAAAGCCACAAATCCTTTAATTTTATTCTGAAATCCGCTTTATTTTTTAATAAAATAACTACCCCTACTAAAAAAGCGGTAATCATTGCACGACCAAAAACAAGTTGCATTTCGGAGAGCGAAAAGCTCTTTGCAGCCTTTACAAATATTCCCGCAGTTCCCCAAAGACAAGCTGCCGCAAGTATTAAAATAAAGTGAATATTAATTCCCTTAGTTTTCATTTTCCCACACCTTAAATGTAAGCTTTGAAATTCCTTTGCTGATTCTTTTTCTTTTAATAAAATAATAAAATAACATTGCTCCAGATGTATTAAGTATTACATCATCGATATCTGAGGCTCCCGTTAAAAACAAAAACTGCAATAATTCAATGGTTATAACCGATATTAAAACCGTAATAAACATCATAAAATATGGCTTAGGTTTATTAAAGAAAACCGCAACAAAAAATGGTAGCGGCATAAACGCTACAAAATTACCCAACAGATTGATTACCGTATCCCAAAATGTAAGATTATTGTCAAAATAACCTCTTATAAAAAGCTTAACCGTAGCAAAGGGTATTACGTTAGTGCTTTCATTAATATATTTCTTAAATGCTCCCTTATCCCACGAAAGAAAATTAAAAATATTTCTGCCGAAATTATCGTCAATAAGGGTAAAATCTACCAGTGTTATAATATAGAACCCAAATAAGAAAAACAAAAAAGCTCTCATAAAATCGGTAGCTTTCTTACCGCCCCTTGAAAGGCAATAAAAAAATGATGCGGCATATCCACTTAAAACCATACCCACATCGGAAGCTATTTTAACACTGTGTGAAAGATTTATAATTTCAAAAACGTTGGCAATAAGACCACACGCTGTTACAAAACATAAAAAATAAAGCACCGACGCTATACCTAAATAATACCGCCGATTCAAGTTAAACACACCTCAAAAATAATTTTACATTTATATTTATGTTATGTCAAGTAATTAAATAAACATATTACAAATAATTACAATGTTGGTTTGTCAATGATGTGTTACAAAATTAGAAAACTTCGCCGTTAATAAGAAAAGCCTTTAAATAATCAGCAGGAGATTTCCAATTAAGCGGACGCATAGGGAAATTATTGTATCTTCTGTTGTGAACAGAAAGT
>JBGVRU010000081.1:0-2493 GCA_045128715.1 Acutalibacteraceae bacterium
TTTCGGCAAATACATTTGCCGCTTGTCAATAATATTGACAAGCAACTTATGATTTCATTAAGGTTGGAATTTGCATTTAATGCAAATTGTATGTGTTTTCACATACTGAAACACCTTGTGTTTCACCAACCGTTAATATAATGGTTATAGTAAGTCGAAATAGTGTGAGTTCTCACTATTTCGACACCAAATCTCTGATTTGGAGACAAATTTTCTTTGAAAATTTGTCTATTACCATTGCAATGAATATAGAATGTTGAAACGCTTTTTCGCGTTTCAACATTCTATATTCATTATAATAGGCATTATGCCCTGCTTTGTAATATCTATTACTGCATAGGAGGCTCTACCCTCGCGTGGACTCGAGCAAGAGCCAGGATTCACAATATATATACCGTCCTCATATAATATTTTAGCAATGTGTGTATGTCCGTAAAGCACTATTTTATAATTATTGGCTTTAGCGGCTTCTAGAAGCCTTTGGGTGCCATATTTCACACTGTAATTATGACCGTGGGTATAAAAAATTCTTATTCCCTCTAAAACCTCAAGGCCTACCGACGGCACAGCGGAATAAAAATCACAGTTGCCGCAAACCGTATGAAAGGTTTTATCGGGATATAAAAACTCAAAATCCTCAATGTCGGAAGCATTATCACCCAAGAAAAAAACGTGACTTGCTGTGCTTTGAATGGAAAGTATTTTATCAATAACGCCTGTTCTTCGGTGAGAATCCGAAATTACAACAATTCTCATACATACACCTATTCTAAATTTTTTTTATTTTCATATTATTTAGTAAAGCATAAATCGGAGGAAATTTCAATGGGTAACAATAACTTTAACAGCAAAAATTTTGAATCTATACTCCAAGGCGGTAAAATTGACCGCTCCGCACTTGAAAAGGCAGCTAAAAGCGGTAACACAGATGCACTTATAAACAGCCTTTCTCACGAAGATAAGCAAAAGCTTAACTCTATCCTTAACGATAAAAATGCACTTGAAGCAATACTCAAATCCCCTCAGGCGACAGCAATTTTAAAAATGCTTTCAGGCGGAAACAAAAATGGATGATTTAAGTGAAAAATTAGCAGGTCTTCTAAATGACCCCGACACTATGGACAGAGTCCGTAAAATGGCGGAAAATATTTTAGGGGGTCAACAAGAAACACACCAAGAGCAGACTAATTCGCTTCAAAATGTAGGTGGAATATTGGGTGCCGATGAAATGCAGTCTATCATTTCAATAATAAGCAAACTAAAACATTCAGGTAATGACAACCGAACCCAACTGTTAACCGCACTAAAATCCCACCTCAGCGAGCCGAGACGAGAAAAGGTAGACACTGCAATTAAAATTTTAAAAATGATAGAGATATTGCCCCTCCTTAAAGACAGTGGACTGTTGAAACTCTAATTTAAAACAAATAGGTGGATTATTATGAACCAAAACGAATTTATGCGTCAACAACAGGCGGCAGTGGAGCGTATGCGAGAGATGAACGCAAGAGCACAGATAAACAGGGATACAAGCCATAAAATGCCGCCTATCCCCTCCTTTGTACGTATGACTGACAGCAACAGCACTCAACATATAACTCCACCTACAAGGCAAAATCAAGAAAACCATCAGCCTCAACAAAGCAGGAGCGTGCACAAAGAGAGTATACCTGCTTCCGTTAACCATGCCAAAAATTCTCACAATAATCCTTTTACAGGAAGCCTTAATATTCCATTCCTTGACTCAATATTAAAGGATGGAGACTCAACACTGATTATCGGCTTATTACTTATTCTTATGAGTGAAAATACAGATAAAATGCTTATGTTTGCACTCATTTATATTCTTTTATAATTTTTTTAAAAATATCACTGTCCTTTTTAACGGACACTAAAATAAATATAATGAAAATGTCGAAAAAACACTTGACAAACTGTGTGCTTTTGATTATAATAAAAACAACGAACAAATGTTCGGGAGGTAAAAATTATGTCATTTTCATTTATGTTTACTACTACTTTTGAAATTTTACTGGTTGCCGCAGTTATTTGGGGCGTGTTCCATGAGGACAGGCTGATAGCATTCGAAAAGCGTTTAATAGCGAATATCAAACGACGCAGATTAAGGGTGGTTAAGTCCTCTCCTGTTCGATGCTATTCTCATTCAGCCTACCTCTACAATACCGAAAATTAAAATATATAATTAGGCTGACGGAAATCAGCATAAGCCGCATTGCAGACCAAGCAATAGTCTGTAATACGGCTTTGTTACTGTTAAAGCAATAAATATCCAATTCCAAATTTTTTATTTTTATCTTTCAATGTAGATTGGACTGACATCAAAGAATTTAGCAATGTTGGTTTGTCAATGATGTGTTACAAAATTAGAAAACTTCGCCGTTAATAAGAAAAGCCTTTAAATAATCAGCAGGAGATTTCCAATTAAGCGGACGCATAGGGAAATTATTGTATCTTCTGTTGTGAACAGAAAGT
>JBGVRU010000082.1:0-7522 GCA_045128715.1 Acutalibacteraceae bacterium
ACTTTCTGTTCACAACAGAAGATACAATAATTTCCCTATGCGTCCGCTTAATTGGAAATCTCCTGCTGATTATTTAAAGGCTTTTCTTATTAACGGCGAAGTTTTCTAATTTTGTAACACATCATTGACAAACCAACAAATATGTTATAATTTGTTGAAAATTTTGTTGACTTTTTTATAAGAGTCCGATATCTCACTATAATTGCGGTATGCATTGTTATAAACCTCTATAACCGCCGCTCCGTTATAGCCTTTAGCTTTCAGCATACAGAAAAATTTTTCAAATTCAAAGCCACCGTTTAACGGAAGCAAGCAATCACCTGCCAAAGAATGATCGCTGATATGAAGGTGATGAATATTGTCAATAAATTCATTTGTAAGCTCTATGGGCGAATACCCCGAACGGATAGCCTGCTTTATATCAAGGCAGAACTCGGCTTCATCTCCCAAAATATCACGCATAGAACGCATAAACTCTATTTCACCTGCACGGTATTTTACCACATTTTCCTGCAGTACCGTAACGCCGTTTTTGCGGGTCTCATTTTTAAGCATCATATATCTTTCACAATATTCTTCATCGCTCAAAATTCCGTTAGGTCTGCCACCGTGCAGAATTATATATTTAGCCCCAAAAACTGTTGCAACCTCGGAATAACGGGAAAATTTTCTCAAAGCTTCATCTAATCTTCGCTGATAATTTGAGAATATCATAAAAGGCTCTGCAAGGGACATTGTGGGGTGTATTGCGACTATATTCATACCGTAATACTCTTTAATATTGAGCAGTATATTAACAAAGCTTTCCTTAAGCTCGCTTTCGGCATTGAAGAAGATTTCAGCATTTTTAACCCCTGCCTTGCCGATTTCCTCTAAAGCCAACTCCGTTTCAAGAGGATAGTAGCTTGCTGTAGAAACACCTATATTCATCTACATTTCCTCACTTTCAGGATTTACATAAACTGTTTTATTAGTTGTATATATAACCATACCTGGTTTTGCACCGTTAGGCTTTTTAACGTTTTTTATATAAGTGTAATCTACAGGCACCTGTGCCGAAGATACCGCTTTTGAATTTACCGCAGCAAGACGTGCCGCCTGTAAAACAGTATCATCGCTCACTTCTCTGCCCTCGCAAAATACTACTACGTGAGAGCCGGGTATATTCTTAACGTGAAACCACAAATCGGTTTTGGCTGCCATACGTGTTGTCAACAAATCGTTCTGTAGATTGTTTTTGCCTATAAGTATACGGTAGCCCTCTTTTGAAATTTCCTCTTTAAAAGAAATATTTTGTTGCTTTTTCTTTCTCTGTAAGGCTGTTTTTCTGATATATCCCGCATCTGCTAATTCCTCGCGGATTTCGGCAATTTCCGCTAAGGTTACTGCGCGAGAAATATTATCCAATACAGAATCAAAATAAATAAGCTCTTCACGGTCAGCCTCTGTTAAAGCGGTTAGGGTTTGCTCGGCAGTATAAGTTTTTTTGTAGTCCTTAAAATATTTTTCGGCATTTTTAGCAGGTGAAAGAGCAGGATTTAAGGGTATTTTTACCTCTGCCATATTTTCATCGTAATAATTAGGCACAACAGCAAATTTACTTCCGTTTTCTATTCCGTAAAGATTTGCCTTTAAAAGCTCGCCATATATCCTGTATGTTTCGCGGTTTTTACACTGTTTCAGCTCATTAAGACGTAAAGCCAACTTCCTCTCTGTTCTTGCTTTCAAATTATTTACAAGCCTTATTATATCGTGAGCCGAGGCGGTAATTCTCGCAGCGTTATCTTTTTCGGTATAAAAGGCATCAAGCAGCTGAGAATAGCTATCAAATTCCTTTAACTTGAACCCATTACCGTACTGAAAAATATCCATATACGAAAATTCGATAGGCACACCATCAGGTCTTATAACCATAACAGCCTTACTGCCTTTTTCCAAAAGCTCTTTAACTTCTTTAATTGCGTCCGTAAAAGTTTTACCGCCATTCACACAGTGCTCAATTTCTCTGCAAACCAAGGGTGATAGACCGTCCAAACGGTTTATAATATTTTTCCAGAGCTCACCCTCGCAATTTAAGATTTCCTTTGAAAGGCTGTTAATATCTACCTCTAAAGGATTTAGTTTTTCCTGTTTTGGTGGATATTCATAAACCGCTCCCGGAAGAATATAACGCTGTGCAGTTTCAACATCGCTATGACGAAGCGCATCAATAATAGTTCTATCCTCACGCAAAAGTATTGCATTTGCTTGATTACCGATAAGCTCGCATACAAGGCTGATTTTTACAGTATCACCTAATTCATTTGAAGCAGAAAAAACAAGCTCTGCCACACGTTCAAGCCCTAACTGTGTAATATCCATAAGCCTTGCAGAGGATAGATATTTCCTGAGCAGCATACAAAAATTAGGCGGCACATCAGGGTTTTCATATTTGTTCTCAGTAAAATGAATTCTTGCTGAGCCGTTTTTTACAGTTATAAGAAGTCTTTTAACAAAGGCCTTTTTGCGCAACAAAAATACCAGCTCATCACGTGTGGGCTGATATATTTTATCTATATGACAGTTTATTGCCTCTTTTAGTTCATCAACTGTTTTTTTAAGAAAGCCACCGTCAAACGCCATTCTATTACTCCTTACTGCTTTGTTTCAAGACTATATCAAGGCTATCTGCTATAGCCTTATATCTGTTATATTCGCTCTGCTTTTCAGGGATATCCTTTAAAGCTGTCGCACACTTACGGCAACGCTCATATTGCTTTTTAATATATAAATAACCCGCATGTGTTTCAGCAGTTATTTTACCTATAAAGCAATAATATTCCTTATATTGCTCCTTAATACCGCTGAATTTGCAAAGCATAACAGAATAAAGCTTTCCGTTTTCACTCAAAGGTGTCTCGCTTTTAATGGTATAACCGTTTTCAAAAAGAAAGCTTCTTAAATGCTCCGGTGAGGTTGTGGGCTGTAAAATAAAGCTTATTTCACCGCACTCAGCTACTTCTTTACCCTTTTCAAGTATTCCCGAAATCACTTCTCCGCCCATACCTGCTATAACCACAGTATCAACCTCGTGAGGAGAAATACCCTTAAGACCGTCACATAAGCGAAGCTCTATGCCGTTTACTCCCGCCTTCTCGATATTTTTCCTTGCTCTGCTGAGCGGTTTTTCATTAATATCGGTAGCAATCATTTTTTCTACAGCACCGCGCTTTTTAAGCTCTATGCTTAAGTATCCGTGGTCTGTACCAATATCGCAAACCCTTGCGCCAAAAGGCACAAGGGATGCTAAAATTTCCAGTCTTTTACTAATCTTTGGCATTATTTATTTTCAAAATACTTGTTAAGCTTTTCAACAAGTGCGTCACAGTCTGTACCGTGAACCTGACAAGCCTGCTCAATGCTTTCGCCTCTTGAAGCGGGGCAACCGAGGCAATGCATACCTATTTCAAAAAAATACTGTGCACAGCCTGTATCAATATCAAGCACATCACCAATAAGCATATCTTTAGTAATTTTCATTTTTATCAATCCTTTTTATATTTTAAAATATTTTAGTTTCCGCATTTAAATCTTTTCTTGCATGGTTATAAAGCTTTCGGTTTTCCATTGCCCATATCCTGCCCGAAAATTCTTCTTCATTAGTAGCCATTACAGCTTCTCGCATTTCAAAAACACGTGAATCCATTAAGTCAAGCTCGCTTAAAAGCTCAGCTTCAATAAACATCGGTCTTACTGCAGCTCCGTATTCAGGCTCACCGTGATGCGATAGCACCATGTGCTCCAAAAGCATTGCGGTTTTTTTACTGATACCAAGCTTTTCGGCATACTTTTCAATAACCATAGCTCCCATAGCAAGGTGACCTATCAGATTCCCCTCAGCCGAATAGCCTGTAGCAATACCTGAATCTGCAACCTCAAACTCGGAAAGCTTTGCAATATCGTGTAAAATTGCTCCCGAAATTAGCAGTTCTTTATCTACAAACGGATAAATTTCACATACACTCTGAGCTAATCTCACAATAGAAAGTGTATGTAACAAAAGTCCGCCTCTTACAGCGTGATGAAGCTTAAATGCTGCCGGCCAATAAAGTATTTTAAGTCGGTTATCCTCAAGAATTGCAGTTACTATTAAAGAAAGCTCATTATCCTTAAAATTCTTAGCAAGTGTTAACAGCACATTAAACATATCCTCGCCCGAAAAGCCTGCCGTTTTAACGAAATCGGCTATATCCACATTATCTTCTTTGATAGTATGACGTATCCTTTCAATTTTAAGCTGATCAGCACCGTTATATTGCGAAATCATTCCCCTGATTTTAACCAATTCATTAACTGTGTATTCCCCGTGAAGCTCTTTAGAATATCTCCATAGCTTTGCGTTAATCTCGCCGTCGCTATCGCCAAGCATCATATCAAGATAAGCGTCTCCTTTAGAGGAGGTTTTCTGCTCTAAGCTTTTTATAATACAAAAGCCATCAACAAGACCTCTGTTATCAATAGGTGTGAAATTCATTTACTCATTCCCTTCTTTCGTTAATTATACAATAAACAAATTCTTAATTCAAGATATTTATCTTATTATATAATGTTATTGAATTGAAAGAAAGTATTGCGCAATTCCCTTAGTCATTGCTTTAGCTTTACCCACGTTATAATTTTCATTAATAATATTTGCGTAATCATAGGAGTTTGACATATAACCGTTTTCGGTTAAAATCACCGGACAGTAACTTGAACGCGACATATAGTAATAATGCCAATTAAGTCCTGTGTTTTTATAAAGAGCGGAATTTACAGTATTAGACCAGATAAGCTCAGCCGCTTTCTTTGAAAAAGGCAGTGAAAAATGTGCGCTAAAGCCGTTTTTGTTTTTATTTTTATCTGTAGAATTATGATGTATAGCTATACAGTAATCAGGCTTTAAGGCTTTTAGCATCTTAATTTTATCGTCATTAGAGCTTGTAACATTGCTTTCACGCGTCATTATAACCGTAGCACCAATACTTTGAAGCTCCGCTTTTAGCTTTTGCGCTAAAGCCAAATTCTGAGCAGCTTCTGTATGTGCCGAGTCAAAGCCTAATGCACCGGGGTCTTTGCCGCCGTGACCCACATCAATCAGTATTTTAACTCCGCTAAGGTCAACACCGTATTCATTTTCAGCCGCTGTTACCTTAGCAGGATTTAAAAACTCAAAAACAAGTTGACCTTTACTGTTATAATTAGCATCCCAACCATAAAACTCGCCTTTCTTTTTAAGGTGCAAACGCAAAGTATAATCCGAAGTGTTTTTTATTATCTGAGCCGAACTGAAAATTGGATTATCTGCAGGGACAGTAAGTTCACCTGTCAAAACAGTTGAATAGCATAAGGTTATATCTATATAACTGTAAGTTGGTGCAGAGAAATTATAATCACCGGTAGCTTCATTAGTATACTTTTGCTGCAACAATTCAAAATAAAAGGGAGCTTTCCACATAGTATCAAGGGTTAAAAGCGTGTGGCTTGCGCCATTTTCAAAAGAAACTATTCCTATTTCATTGTGGTCAGGCAAAACCCCCGCATATTCATTAACTATCTGTATAGTTTCATTTTTAGGCACACCTTTTCTCGAGGTATAAACCTGTTTTCCGCAGCGCAAAACTGTATATTCTTTCCTTTCGCTGCCCTTACTGTAAACATATTTGGTAGAGCTGTAATCAACTGTACCCTTAGGCAGATAATTGTTAGTGGGCTTAGAGCGATCGTTTGTGGAATAGGCATCAAAGGTTTCCGCTTCATAAGCTATTATCTCTGTAATTTTTCCTGAGCCCACATCTATATATCTGCCGCCACTGGGTGTTGCATTTGGGTCGCTGTCCAGAATAGTATCGGGCTTTTTGCAAGTTATATTTCCTGAACGAAAACTTTCACTTATGCCGTTATAGGTGGCGGTAAATTTTATCTTTCCCAAATTGATGTCACTAAGTCCGCCTTCAGGTAATTTAAAAGCTCCGCTGAAATTTATAAATGCCTCCGAGCTGTTCACTGACTGCGGTGAAAGAGTAATGGTACTTCCGTTAAAGGTAGCAGTTACTACACTTCCGTTTCTTGCGGTTACTGTAACAGGCATCAAAGCACCGTTCTGGAAGCTTTCTGCATTGGTTGGATTATAATAATTCATTACCACATATCTGTAATTTACAGTATATGTATAGGTGATTCCCTTATGTTCAAAATTAAAAGTGTTGTTGCCTATATTAAGCTCAGAAACAAAAGAGAAATTTCCCTCACTGTCACGTTCTACATTGTTTCCGTTTAAGAGCACGGGCTCCGCAGGGTCAGAAGTTCCAGTAAAGGTTATATTGGACTCATTGGTATTGGTTTTTGTACTTTTGGGCGAAGTAATTACAAGCCCAATTACATCTTCCTGAGATTCAGAAAGAGCAGATTCAGGCACACTTTCGGCAAAGGTATCTACAAAACCCGAACTAAAATCCGAATTTTCATCATGGTTTCCAAACTCAAATAGTTTTATTACTACAAAAATCGCTCCTGCAGATAAAATAATAGTCAGTAATACCGATAACAATATAATTAAATTTCTTTTACTCATTATTAACTTCCTTATAATTCTACATCTTTACTTGACACAGTTAAAAATACAATATAATATAATATAATATATTATATACATAACATTTATTTTTTCAATAGAAGATTTTACCTTTAAACCAATACAAGGAAGTGAAATATATGAAAACCTGTTACATTTTTGGCGCAGCTGAGGGTTTGCCTCAAAAGCTTAAAACTGAAAAAGATGACCTTGTTATAGCCGCCGACGCAGGATTTAAACACCTTAAAAAGCTTGATATAGCTCCTGATATAATTATAGGCGATTTCGATTCCTTAGGCTTTATTCCTGAGGGCAAGGAGATAATAACCCACCCCGAAAGAAAGGATGATACCGATACTCTTCTCGCAATTAAAATCGGTTTTAAAAGAGGCTATAACTGTTTTGTTCTTTACGGTTGTTCGGGAAAAAGGCTTGACCACACCTTTGCCAATTTGCAAGCGCTTACCTTTGTTGCAAATAACGGTGGTATAGCCTTCCTCTGTGGTGAAGACTTTACCGCTACGGTAATTGAAAACAGTTCATTGCATTTTTGTGAAAAAGCCACAGGTTATATTTCGGTTTTTTCAGTTACAACAAAATGCAAAGGTGTAACACTTAAAGGTCTTTCCTATTCTATTGAAAATACCGTACTGAATTCAAGCTTTCCTTTGGGAGTAAGCAATGAGTTTTTAAATACCGATGCAACCGTCACAGTAAATAAGGGTTCCTTGCTTGTAATCTGGCAAGGCAGCAAAGATTTAATTATAGAAGATTAAAAAAATTAAAATTATGTTGGTTTGTCAATGATGTGTTACAAAATTAGAAAACTTCGCCGTTAATAAGAAAAGCCTTTAAATAATCAGCAGGAGATTTCCAATTAAGCGGACGCATAGGGAAATTATTGTATCTTCTGTTGTGAACAGAAAGTTG
>JBGVRU010000083.1:0-4149 GCA_045128715.1 Acutalibacteraceae bacterium
CTAATATTACGATTGACGGCACAATCGTTCGTAAATCCTTTACTAACCCTGATAAGAAAAAAGCCGAGCTTGCCGCATTGGAATGGCAAAACAAACTTTATAAATACACAAACGAGCCTACACAATTAACCCTCGGTGAAGCAATTCAAAAATACATTGATAACCGAAGGAATATTCTATCCCCGGTAACAATAGCAACTTATGAAAAAATAAAGAAAAACTATTTTTTAACACAACAATCCAAAAAGCTTTCTAATATATCTCAAAATATGCTGCAAAGCGAAATAAATTTATTAAGCAAGGATTTATCACCTAAAAGTATTAGAAGTATTTGGGGATTGATTTCTGCTTCTATTAAAAACGCAACCAATGAAACAATTAATGTAACACTTCCTAAAAAACAGAAAATTATATATTCAACTCCTGACCTTGACACATCTTTGAAAATATTGAACGCTTGTAAAGAAACTGAAATTGAACTTCCTGTAACATTGGCTCTTAGATTGGGACTTAGGATTTCTGAAATATGCGGTCTTAAATGGTCTGCTGTATATGACGATTATATTGTTATAAATAATGTAATCGTAAGCTACGGAACAGAAGAATACGAAAAAACACCTAAGTCCGCAGCAGGTAACAGAAAAATACCGCTCCCACAAGATATTAAAGATTTAATTAATGCTCAGCCAAAAGTTAGCGATTATATTATACAGAAGAATTCAAAAGCTATTGGCGCAATGTTCAGAAGAATATTGGCAAAAAATAATATTCCACACTGTAGATTTCACGATTTGCGACACGCAACCGCTTCCGCTATGGCTCTGCTTAACATCCCCGACCGCTACGCTATGAAAATCGGCGGATGGGATAGTCCTGATGTACTTCGCTCTATTTATCAGCAAACATTTACTGCGGAAGAGCTTGCCTTTTCAAAGCTATTAAGTGATTTCTTTACACAAAATGCACACGAAAATGCACACGAAAACTGAACAAGCCTTTATTTATGCACTTTATAGCAATAAATATAAGAGTTCGAGTCTCTCCTACTCCGCCAAAAATCGACAAGTTTCTACTTGTCGATTTTTTTATACATTGCGAAAGCGATGTGTCATTGTTAAAACCTTTATGTGAATTACTTAATATATCTGTCAATGAATTATTATTGGGCGAAAAAATACCAGAAGATAATTACCGCAAAAAAGTCGAAGATAATACTATTCGCATTTTAGAAGAGTGCCGTTTTTCACTTGAAAGCGGTCGGTATTTTGAAAATACCTAGAATCAAAATTAAATTTTTCTAAATATTATACTTTAAAACGATACAGGTGAAATATGTAGTGGTTCGAAGATATAGTTAAAAACTAAACAACATAACATAAATAATTATAATTGTTATAATATAAAACCCGACTTGCACAAGGCAGTCGGGTTTTATAGATATTTTTTGATATCGTTAAGTTCTTGCTTAATGGTATCAATTTTTTTGCATATATCTTCCTTGCTTATAGCAGTATGAAGCGAATCAATTCTTCCTACAAGATAATCGATGCTTACATCAAAAAAATCCGCAAGTCGAATAAGAGAATAACTATCAGGGTTGGTTTTACCTGTCTCGTAATTTGACAAAGTTTTTTGATCAATGCAAGTGGCATTTGCGACATCAATTTGCCTTAAATCCGCCTTTTCACGCAGTTCCTTGATACGATTCATTTCAACAATTCCTTTACAATAAAAACCGTTTTTTTAATTATACAATAAAAACATAAAAAAATCTTAACTTACTAAAAATACGGGGTTATAATACCAATATATTAGTATAGATGCAAAATCAAATCGAATATCTTTCGTTTTATTTTGCCATTATTAAAATCAAATATTAAGGAGAAAAATTATGTTTTGCAACAATTGCGGAAAAGAAATCAATGAAGGCACAAAATTTTGTAATCATTGCGGTGCTTCACAGGAAGTATCAGCACCACAGCCTACAGTAGCTAATAACACTGAACCAACCACTGCGCCGAAAAGGAACAGTACCTTAAAAATAGTTATTATTGCAGCTGTGGCAGTTATTTGCTTTGCTATCGGCTCTTTTGTCATTGCTCCGTCACTTTCAAAAAATGATGATGAGAGCATACCGACAAACAATGTATCACAGTCACAAAATGACGATGCAAATAATGAGACCGAAAGCAACGACAAAAAGGAAAATTCAGATAATTCTAATAAGAAAAATCTTAAGGCTATCGACGGCGGATATAACAAAGGAAAAATGTTTTTAAGCGATTTAGGTGAATATGGAAAGGTATCATTGAGCGTTGGTTATAATCCTGAAAATGGCGTAATCCGTCAGGTATCAGCGGCATTTACCATTACCGTTCGTCATAGTGAATATGCAGCAATGAAACAAGATTTCGAAAATTGGGAAAGTGAATATGCCAATTCCGATGATAAGAATGTTGAAGCCTCATATGTTGAATTAAGCGAAAGCGTATCGTTTATTATAGGCATTTCTAAGCTCAATGAAGCTGACAGAGCAGAGCGTGTTGCCTTAGCAGAAGAAATATTGGATTTTGTTGCTGATGAAGAGGATACTGCATTTTATATTGACGACATAACTACATTGTTGGTTGATACATACGGATTTGAAGTTCAAAATTAAGGTGGATTATAAATGTTTTGTAAAAATTGTGGAAAAGAAATCCCTGACGGAACCAAATTTTGCAGCAATTGTGGAACAACGGTAGAATTATCTACTAAAACAGAAGAGTTTCAATCAACTGTGCAAAAGCCAAAATCAAAGGGTAAAAAAATTGGCGGTATAGTAATGACCGCACTTGGCGGACTTTCAGTTCTAGGAAGTTTTGCCAACGACTATTACTGGAATATTACACATAACGGCGCTAATATGAGCGATTTCATAACTATAGGATTTCAGATTGCTTTAATTGCTGTAGGTGTGTATCTTATTTACAAATCAAATAAATAAGCTAAAAACTGTAGAGGTTCGATCATATAGGTACAATGAGTAACCAACTTTGAATTCGTCCTACCTTTCCAAAAATCGACAAGTTTCGACTTGTCGATTTTACTTTTTCACTATTAACTCTTCACTTTTCACTCTTTTATCCGCCCTAAATTCTTGACAAGTTTCAGTTCGAATGTGCGTGTCTGCGCACTGATTATAAAATATGGATAAGTTTGGTCTTATACGTGATTTTTTAAAAAAAGGCATCTATTTGATTGTTCCATTCCAGATAAAAAGCATCGATTAAGTTCGGTGCTTTTTATTTTTATATTATATATATTCTCGAACTAGAGCACCGAGGCGCGGGCATTAAGCACGAGCGCTGCCTGCGGCAGATGAAGCGAGTGCGAAATGACGCAGCGGTCGAAATGTTTTGGCACTCCAAGCCTTTAAAAAATTTCGGGCACCGCAAGAGGGCAAAAGAGTCTCTCCTACTCCGCCAGATAAACAGCGGCGAATATAACTGAGGCACACTTCCTTACGGAGTGTGCCTCTATGTGTATATTTTTTATTTTATTCATTTGATACTATATTTCTTATCCATACTCCCTTTTTAACAAATATATATCCGATAATACATTTAATTAAATTGATTAGCTGAACAATTGCATAAAGCCAAAGTATATTAAGCGAGGTGAAATTGCTTAGCACAAAAGCTACAGGCACACTTACCACCCACATAAAGCCACTGTCAAACACAAAGGTTATTAGTGTTTTTCCGCCCGAACGCAGAGTAAAATAGGTAGCGTGAGCGAAAGCATCAATAGGCATTACAACAGCGCATATCTGCATTAGCTTTGTTGCGGTGTCCCGCACCTCATCGGGATAGTTATAAGCCTTTGGTATAAATATAGCGCACACGAAGAATACTATTCCGACAATAGCGCTAACAAGCACAGAGAACATTATAAGCTTGCGGCAGGTATCCATAGCGCCCTTTTCGTCCTTAGCTCCAAGCTGTTGACCGAGCAAAATACCGATAGCCACACCAACCGCCATAAAAGCAACAGAAAAAACATTGAAAAAGGTCTGGAGAATATTATTAGCCGCCACAACTTCTATACCACGAGCTGAATAACATTGATTAACCGTAGCAATACCCATACTCCAAAGAGCTTCATTAA
>JBGVRU010000084.1:0-58985 GCA_045128715.1 Acutalibacteraceae bacterium
GACTTCGCTCCCGATACAGAAGCTATTGCTGACGGTCGCTTTATTGAGTCTGAAAAGAGATCGGCTCCTTACTTCAATGTTATTATTGACGGTATCACCGTTCCTAAGAACTAATTGATCTACTCTAAGGCGGAGTGCATAAGTGCTCCGCCTTATTTGGTTTTATATTTTGAAAGGTTTATTTAAAAAAACAGACCTTTCAAAGTACAAAACAACAGAAAGGAAAAGGGAAAGTGGAATTAAATCCTGCAATTGAACTGAAAAATATAACTAAAACCTTTGGTAGTGTTGTTGCTAATAAGGATGTAAACTTAACCGTTCGCCGCGGCGAAATTTTGTCTATATTAGGTGAGAATGGCAGTGGAAAAACAACCCTTATGAATATGATTTCGGGTATTTATTTTCCTGACCACGGTCAAATTTTTATTGACGGTGAGGAGGTTGTTATTCGCTCCCCTAAGGATGCTTTTGACTATAAAATAGGTATGATACATCAGCATTTTAAGCTTGTTGATGTTTTTACTGCTACAGAGAATATTATTTTGGGTCTTAAAGAGAACGGCAAATACGATATTAAGCAAGCGGCAAATAGCATCAAGGAAATTGCCGATAAATATGCCTTTGATATTGATCCGCTAAAGAAAATTCACGAAATGAGCGTTTCCGAAAAGCAGACTGTTGAAATAATCAAAGTGCTTTATAGAGGCGCCGATATACTTATACTCGATGAGCCAACCGCTGTTCTTACCCCGCAGGAAACAGAAAAGCTATTTAATGTACTGCGTCGTATGAGGGATGACGGCAAGGCGATTATAATTATCACTCATAAGCTGCACGAGGTATTGTCCTTGTCAGATAGAGTGGCAGTGCTTCGCAAGGGTGAATATATTGGCACGGTTGAAACTGCTACCACTTCTGAGGCAGAGCTTACCGAAATGATGGTTGGTAAAAAAATTTCTCTCAATATCGAGCGTAGCGAGCCACAGAATGTAGAGGACAGATTAGTAGTTACAGACCTTGAATGTATTAACCGTGATGGTGTTAAGGTGCTTGATGATATAACCTTTACTGCGCGCTCGGGTGAAATTCTCGGTATTGCGGGTATTGCAGGCTCGGGTCAGCGTGAGCTTTTAGAGGCTATTGCAGGACTTCAAAAGGTTCAATTTGGCAGCATAGTTTATAACGACCCAAAAACAGGCAATGAGGAAAATCTTAAGGATAAAACTCCTCTACAGATAAGGGAGTTAGGTGTTCGTCTTTCCTTTGTTCCTGAGGACCGACTCGGTATGGGACTTGTAGGCAATATGGACATTGTTGATAATATGATGCTAAGAAGTTACCGCAAGGGTAAATCGCTTTTTCTTGAAAGAAAAGCTCCTAAGAATTTAGCAGAGCATATTATTGAGGATTTGGAGGTTGTAACCCCTTCATCTGCAACCCCTGTAAGGCGGCTTTCGGGCGGTAATGTTCAAAAGGTGTTGGTTGGCCGTGAAATCGCCGCTTCGCCTACCGTTTTAATGGCGGCTTATCCTGTAAGAGGACTTGATATTAACTCTTCTTATACAATTTATAATCTTCTTAACGAGCAGAAGAAAAAAGGTGTTGCAGTTATATTCGTAGGTGAAGACCTTGATGTTCTTATTGAGCTCTGCGATAGAATTGTGGTTATAGGCTCGGGTCGTATCACAGGTATTGTTGACGGTAGAACAGCGACTAAGGAAGAAATAGGTCTTCTTATGACTAAATCAAAGGCAGGTGAGCATAATGACTGATACTAAATTAAAGCAAAGTCACGAACCCTTTATACACATTACCAAGCGTGATGAGGGCGGCTTTTGGAAATCTGCTTTAGTGCATTTAATAGGTATTGTTATAGCATTAATGCTCAGCAGCTTACTTATTATTGCTGTAACGGGTCAAAATCCTATTGCTCTTTTTAAATCAATGTTAGAGGGTGTAATAGGAACTCCCATTGCTAATTCGGGAATAAACAAGAAGTATATAGAGTCACTTCATATAGTAGCAATTCTGCTCTGCATTTCCTTGGCTGTTACCCCTGCGTTTAAAATGAAGTTCTGGAATATCGGAGCTGAGGGTCAGGTGCTTATGGGCTGTCTCACATCGGCTTACTGTATGATAGAATTCGGCGGCAAGTTGGATAACACGGTGTTGCTTTTGATTATGGTGGCGGCAAGTATTCTTGTGGGTGTTATCTGGGCAGTTATTCCTGCAATTTGTAAGGCTTTCTGGAATACAAATGAAACCCTCTTTACACTTATGATGAACTATGTTGCCATGACCTTGGTTTCTTACTTCATTATGGTTAAAGATAAATCGGGCAGAAGCGACCTTGGTATTATTAACGAGCGTACAGGCTACGGCTATTTACCTAATTTATTTGAACGCAACTATATTTTTAATATAATAATTGTAGCGGCTGTTACTGTGCTTATGTTTGTATATCTTAAATACAGTAAGCAGGGCTATGAAATTTCAGTTGTTGGCGAAAGTGAAAATACCGCAAGATATATCGGTATTAATGTTAAGCAGGTAATTATCCGTACAGTTGCTATTTCGGGCGCTATTTGCGGTCTTGTGGGCTTTATGCTTATCGCGGGCGATAAGCATTCTATTAAGGATGATATTGTCGGCGGTCAGGGCTTTACAGCTATAATGGTTTCCTGGATGGCAGGCTTTAATCCTATTGTAATGATTCCTGTTTCAATGCTTATTGTCTTCCTTAGTGTAGGAAGTAAATTTGCTACCTCAGCATTTAAGCTTGATAACAGTATAGGTGACATTTTAACCGCTATTGTTATTTTCTCAATAATAGCCTGCGAATTCTTTATAAGATATAAGGTTAATTTCCGTAAACGCAAAAAGGAGGTTAAGTCATGAGCTTTGCATTGATAATAGCTTTTATTCAACAGTCTGTGAGACTCAGCTCGACCCTTTTGCTTGGTTCTACCGGTGAAATTATTACCGAAAAGTCAGGCAATCTTAATCTCGGCACACCTGGTATTATGGCAAGCGGTGCAATAAGCGGTATTATAGGAGCATATTTCTATACAAAATCAGATTTTCCTTTTAATCCGCTTATAAGCGTACTTATTACTATGCTTTGCTGTATTATTGGCTCTTTGCTTACTACGCTTATTTATTGCTTCTTAACAATTACTCTTAAAACTAATCAGAATGTTACAGGTCTTGCATTAACAACCTTTGGTGTGGGTATGAGTAATTTTATAGGTAGTCTTATAAATAGCCAAATGGGCGGTACAGGTATCGCAGCTTTCCCCGAAATCGGTAAGGCTTACCGCGCAGCACTGCCCTTTGCTGATAAATTGGGCGCTTTCGGAGAAATTTTCTTCTCCTACGGCTTTATGACCTATTTAGCGATAGCGATAGCTGTTGTATCAGGTATAATTATCGCTAAAACCCGTGTGGGACTTAATTTGCGTGCAGTGGGCGAAAACCCTGCAACCGCAGATGCGGCAGGTATCAATGTCAGTCGTTATAAATATTTTGCTACCAGTATCGGCGGTATTATTTCGGGTCTTGGCGGTCTTTGCTATGTTATGGATTTTGCTACGGCAAACTGGCAAAATAATATTCTAGACCAATTTGGTTGGCTTTCTGTAGCGCTTGTAATTTTTGCAGTATGGAAGCCAAATATGGCGATTATCGGCTCGATTATATTCGGCGCATTATATGTTGTCGGCTCTTTCTTACCGAGCCTTACAACCAAGGACCAAAAGCTTCTTGAAATTTTACCTTACCTTGTAACGATTATAGTGCTTGTTATTATAAGTATGCGCAATAAGAAAGAAAATCAGCCCCCTGAAAGTTTGGGAATGGCTTATTTCAGAGAAGAAAGATAAAAACAAAAATCAGCCTTTTAAAGAGCAGGGTTGCTAAGGACAGTTATCTTTAATGAAAACGGAATTTGACACACAAAGTCCCTGCTTGTAACAGTATAAGACAAAACTACCCGTAGAAGAGAAATCAAACCTCTTTTTCGGGTAGTAATTTTTATTTAGTGATATTCTTTGCTACGCAAAGAGTGATATGATTGCCATTAGCAATCGGGATATTAAAACCTGCGGTTTTAGTGGTATTTTATTCGTCCTAAACTGCCGCAGGCGAATAAAACTGGCGTAGTGTCCTTAAGAACACTACGCTAAAAAGGCTGATTTTTTGTAATTTTTGCTTACATAAATTTTTAAAATCTGTTAAAATATAGGTGAGAACAAAAAGACGGTGATATTTATGTTTGCAAAGGGAGAAAAAATTGTATACGGTAGCACAGTCGTCTGCGAGGTTACTGATATTTGCGAAAAAGAGCTTATCCGAAATCAAAAAAGGCTTTATTATGTTTTAAAGCCGTTATATCAGCAAAATAATATTATCTATGCTCCTGTGGAGAACGGCAAGGTTTTTATGCGCGCTGTAATGAGCGCTGCCGAAGCCGATGATTTGATTTTAAAAATACCTGAAATTATGGAGAAAAACCCTGTAAATAACTTCACTCAGGAAGAGTACCGTGCCGAGCTTTCAGGTCATAAATGCGACGATTTAATAAGACTTACTTCAATAATATATGAAAAAAGAAAACTGCTCAGGCAAATAATAAAAAGTTAGGCTTTATGGATGAAAAATATATGCGCCTTGCGGAAGGTCTGCTATTCGGCGAGTTGGCAGTAGTGCTTGGTATTCCTTATGACGATGTGCCTAAATATATAGAAGAAAAAATAAAGAAATGAATTTAGCCCAACATCTCAAAAGGATGTTGGGCTGTTTTATTCACATTACGGTGAGTTTCTTTATATTTGCAAATATCTTGTAGTAGAACTGAAGTTTTTTCAATAAAAATATCAATAAACCCCAGCTTGTGCAGAATCAGTAAAATTCAACTCGCAATATGTCAGAACCAGACCTTAATATATTAATAAATATTACCTAAAGATTTAATAAATAGTAATTGGGTTTATTTTATATAATATTTATTTTAAAGGTATATTTTAGCATGAAATAAAATAATGTGGGAACTGTTCAGCAGACAGAGCTTTTGTATTAATAAAAATCAAAGCTTATTTAGTAAATTATCTATTGAACCGTCATTCTTCAAATCAACCTCACAGGGCTTTTTGCAGAGGCTCCAAAGCTCGATATGCTCTTCTGTTTCGCCTTTAGCTACTGTTTTCAGCTCTCCTAAAGTTTCAAACTCAAGCATAACATTGCCTGTGTATGTTTCAAAGGAGCAACCGCCGTCGGGATAAACACCGTCGGGATGGTTTGTGTCATACTTTTTACAGAGAATATCCTCACCTAAAACATAGTAGGCAGTACCGCAATTAAGGTCAAAGCCTAATTTGATGGGCTTTTTGGCATTTTCGTCCTGACGTACGGTTACATATTTATTACCCCAATAAATACGGTCGTCGCTCATATCGGTATAAGGCCAAACTGAGATTATACGGTTGGGAAGCAAGCCGGTATCGTTAGTATTCATTGGCACAATAAGTGTTCCGCTCTTATCGCAAACAGAAACTGCCCAGATAGCAAACTTTTTGGGTGCGTCAGCTATATTGGTCACTTTCATAATAACCTGCATATTTGCATCATCGGCATCCATTTTAAGCTCCATAGTCTTAACAATACCTACTTCTGTATCAGCCTGAGGTGAGAAAAGTGCGCCGTGCTCTGTTACAGTGTAATCAACCTTTCTGTCATCAGGAAGATAGGTTTCGGGATAGCTTTCGGGAGAAATCCAAATTCTGTGTCCGCCTAAGTTCTCCCAAACTCTGTCCTCTCCCCAGAAGTCAGTATAAGCTTTATCTGTTTTGGGGGTATAAGCGTTTCTGTCACTTGACATAAGGTTTTTACCGCCTACAAATCCAAAGCTTATAATACGAGGTCCCAAATCAACCGTTATTAATGCCTCAATAACACCGTTTGAAATGCTTATACATTTGCCGTATTGCTTAAAGTTTTCAAGTTCCTTTACTACCACCATTTTTATCACTCCGTTTTTATTATCTTTGCAGTATATTCCAATCTGCAAGGTAGCGGCTTAGCTAATGAAAGGGCAAACAAATCGGTAGCCCTGCACTCAGTCTCGAAGACCTTTAAAGCGCCTTGTCCCAACCTTTTAATATCTGCCCAACGGGTAATTACAGGGATATCAGAACTACCTGCCCCTGCTTTCAGCTGTGCTTCACCTTTTTTATTAAAGCCTAAGACTCTTATATAAGGCGGCGGCTTCATAAAAAAGAGATTATCCGCGCCGATAAAGGCTGAAAGTGCTATTCTTCTGATTCGGGCAAGTGTATACCGCTTAACCTTGACTTTATTATACAGGTCCTCAAGGCTTTCTGCAAGTCTAATAGCACTGAAAAGCTTATTTTCCACACCCTCGCTTATATCGGGAAGTGTTTTCAGTTCATCTATACTTTTAGCCCTGAGAACCGCAAGTACCGCGCGATCTATTCTGTTCATATCAGAAACTGTTTCGGGTGTAAATAGCGAAAGCGCCTCTTGGCTCATATATTTACGGCAAAAAGTGTAATCACCGCAATTTAACTTCTCTCTTAAAAGCGAAGCCGATACAAATACTGCTTCATCATAAGAATCGTGGTCGGCGCCTATGCGCTTTACAGTCTCAAATTCTATATTATAGTCAAGCTGTTTTGCTGCCTTTATATATTCTATGGCAAGGTTGTTGTTAGGCTTTCCAAGTATACCGCTCTCTAATCCGCACTCTGCAGCCGCAGCTTCACGGGCTACGGCAAAGGTAACACCGATTTTTAACTTTTTCGCTACCTTTTCGGAAAATTCTGGGCTTAGCAAAATATCGGCTGATTTTTGAAGTGTTTCAATATTGCCACATTCACTGCCAAAGATTATTTTTTGGCAACCTATATTCTTTAAAACCGAAACTCCGCCGAGAGCAAAATTCTCCGCCGTGGACATTGACCACAAAACAGGCAGTTCTAACACTAAATCCGCTCCACACCGAAGCGCTGCTTCTGCCCTTATTCGCTTTTCAGCAATGGCGGTCTCACCCCGTTGCACAAAATTGCCACTGATTACGACTACAACGGTACCTTGTTTTTTGGCCTCAGCTATTAAATATTCGTGTCCCTTGTGCAAAGGATTAAACTCTGCAATTATTCCTATAATCGCCAAAATATCACCTCTTTTTAAAAAAATGCTTGAAAAACCCTTATTAATAAAGTATTATATATTAGTTAACAAACATAATTTACCATACTTTTATAATTTCTTCAATAAAAGTTTTAAACGGAGGAGTAAAAAATGAAAATTTTTGTTGTAAATGCAGGAAGCTCATCCCTTAAATATCAGCTTATTGATATGGAAAATGAGCAGGTGCTTTGTAAAGGTCTTTGCGAGAGAATAGGTGTTACCGGCGTTATTTCTCATAAGGCTGCTGACGGACGTACATACACGGCTGATACTGCAATGCCCTCCCACAGCGAGGCTTTCGAAGCAGTTGTTTATGCTATGACTCAAAGCGACGCTAAGGTTATTGACTCTTTTGAAGAGGTTTCGGCTATCGGTCACAGAATAGTACAGGGCGGCAGCATCTTTAAAGGCTCCTGCCGTATCACTCCCGAAGCTCTGGACCAAATCGATGAGCTCGGTGCATTGGCTCCCTTACATAATCCTGCACATGTGCTTGCTATTAAGGCTTGTATCAAGACCTTTGGCGAGGATAAGCCTCAGGTTGCAGTATTTGATACCTCTTTCCATCAAACAATGCCTGACAAGGCTTATATGTTTGCGCTTCCTTATAAATATTATGAGAAGTACGGTGTTCGTAAATACGGCGCTCACGGTACATCCCACCACTTTGTAAGCGACCGTGTAGCCGCTCTTGAAGGCAAGGACAAGAAGGATATTAAGATAATCACCTGCCATTTGGGTAACGGTTGTTCTATCACCGCTATTAAGGACGGCGTTTGTGTGGATACTTCAATGGGCTTCACTCCTCTTGACGGTTTTATGATGGGAACCCGTACAGGTACTCTTGACCCCTCAGCGCTTACCTTTATTGCTGAGAAAGAAAATCTTTCTCCTGCTGATATTAACCGTATCTGCAATAAGGAGTCGGGTGTTCTCGGTGTTTCGGGTGTTTCTAACGATAACCGTGATGTTATTGCCGCCGCTAACGAGGGTAACGATAGAGCAAGACTCGCTATCGCTATGCAGCGTTATCAGATTATCAAGTTCATTGGCTCTTATATTGCTGCTATGAACGGCGTTGACGCTATCGTATTCACAGGCGGTATTGGTGAAAACGATAAGGGTCTTCGCAAGGAAATTCTTGATAGCTTTACTTATATGGGCGTTGAAATAAGCGACGAAAAGAACGGCATCCGCGGTGAGGAAGTAAAGATTTCTACCGAAAACAGCAAGGTTAATGTTTATGTTATTCCTACCAACGAAGAGCTTGCCATTGCAAGAGATACATTAGCTATTATTTCTAAATAATTGGAGTAGCCTTTATGAATATTTGTGAAATTAAAGTCGCTATTAAGGATGGCAAATTTAATGATAGCTTTGCTATGCTTTATGGTGATACCGAAACGGCTAAAGCAAGATATATCAAAGCTTGCGAAAGCTTTGAGGAGTTGTATCCCCAATCGGGTGAGATACGCATTTTTTCAGCTCCCGGCAGAACAGAGGTTGGCGGTAACCACACTGACCATCAGCACGGAAGTGTGCTGGCAGGCAGCGTAAACCTTGATGTTATAGCTATAGTATCCCTTAATAACGATAATACTATCCGCATTAAGTCTGAGGGCTACCCGATGGATACCGTTAATGTAGGAGAATTTGAAAAGGCAGCCGGCGAAGAGGGTAAGGCAATTTCTCTTATCCGTGGTGTCTGTAGCCGTTTTAAAGAAAAGGGTTGCAATATTACCGGCTTTAACGCATATACTACCTCTAACGTGCTTAAAGGCTCGGGACTTTCCTCCTCAGCTGCATTTGAGGTGTTAATAGCAAATATTTTAAACGGCCTTTTTGACGGAAAGGTAGATGCGGTGGAAATCGCAAAAATAGGTCAGTATGCTGAGCGTGAATATTTCGGTAAACCCTGTGGTCTGCTTGACCAGATGGCAAGCTCTCTAGGCGGATTCACCTATGCCGATTTTGCTGATCCGCAGAATCCTATAAGCGAAAGTATCGACCTTGACATTAAGAACTACGGATATATCCTTTGCGTTGTAGATACAGGCGGTAACCACGCAAATCTTACAGGCGATTATGCTGATATTACCCTTGAGTGCCGACAGATAAGTAATGCTTTGGGTGTTGATTTCTTAAGGGATGCAAATGTAGATAAATTTTACAGCAATATTGTCTCTTTGCGCAAGGAATGCGGCGACCGTGCAGTACTGCGTGCATTTCATTTCTTTAATGAGCAAGAGCGTGTGGGCGAGCAGCGTGCAGCACTTAAAGAAGGCAGATTTGAAGATTTTCTTAAAATGGTTAATGCTTCGGGACAGTCTTCTTATGATTATTTGCAAAACCTTTATTCAACCTCTTCTGTTAACGAGCAAGGATTATCACTTGCAATTGCGCTCACTAAGCAGTTTTTAGGCGATAAGGGTGCTTGTCGTGTTCACGGCGGCGGTTTTGCTGGCACCATACAGTGCTATATTCCAACAGAAAAGCTTGAAGCTTACAAGCAGATGATAGAAAGTGCTTTCGGCGAAGGCAGCTGTTGTGTTCTTAATATCAGACCTGTAGGCGGATACGAAATAAAATAACCCCCTGAATTTCCCACAAAGGATTTCGACTTTTATGGAACAAGCTTTAGTTATTCTTTGCATATTTATTATAGCATTCTTCTTACTTGCAGCAATAATGAAATTAATTATTGCTATTTCAAGAGATCTTAAGTACATTAATACTGAAATCAGCCGTACCAAAGGCTCGGAACAGAGGTCTTGGAAACGCAGGAAACGCAGATTATATTCTAAATTTTGGGTTTATTTTATGAATTAATACCCTTTTTCCGGAAATACTTTTAATAAATAATTAATTTAAACCAAGTGTTACTATCTCAGTCACACTTGGTTTAAAATTTTCCGGAGGTAAAAATGAAAACTAAAAATGCTGTAAGAATAATAAGCTTCTGCTTAGCTACGGTTATGGTATGTGTGGGTTTTCTTATTAAAGTAATAGAAAAAAATAATCGTTACAGCTTAGAGCTTAAAAACAGTTATTCTAAAAATTTTGACGATTTCAATGCAGCTGTCAACAACATTTCTCTCACCTTAAACAAGCTGAAATATGCCTCGACGCAGGGTCAGATGAGCTCTATGGCGGCAAAGCTTTTGACCGAAGCTGAGCTTTCAAAAGCAGCGTTGTCACAAATGCCACAAAATAATGAGCTTACGGTGCTTAACCGCTTTTTCTCCCAAGTGGGGAATTATGCAATGGCGGTATCAAAAAAACTTAGTGACGAAGGTTCTCTTTCCGAAAATACGGTACAAAATATCAGCATATTAGCAGATACCGCGCAAAAAATCGCCGATATTGTTAATACTTCTCAAGCAAGTTACAATAACAGCGAGTATTGGGCAACCGAGCTTGAGCAAAAGCTTAATGAAAGCGAGGATACCTTAAGCCTAGCAGACTCTCTTGATAAATTAGAAGAAGAGCTTGCGGACTTCCCAACTCTTATATATGATGGCCCATATTCCGACCATATACTTGAAAAAGAGCCTGCACTTATAAAAGATTCGGCTGAGGTTACGCAAGAAGCCGCTTTAGAACAAGCGACACTTACCTGTGAAACCGATAAAGAAGCACTTGCCTTTAGCGGTACCTGCGAGGGACGTATCCCGACTTATGTCTTTACGGGCGAAGGGATTACCACTACTGTAAGTAAATTGGGCGGATACACAGTATATATGCGTAAGGAGCGCCCTGTTAATACTAACATCTTAAGTATTGAGCAGGCAAGGGAAAAAGCTAAAAGGTATTTAGGGCGAATTAATATGTCAGGCTTTAAAGAAACCTATTATTACCTAAGTGAGGGTATTCTTGTAATAAACTTTGCCTTTGTGGACGGTGAAACCATTTGCTATACCGACCTTATAAAGGTGGGAGTTGCTATGGATAACGGTGAAATTGTCTTGTACGAAGCAGGCGGTTATATTTCTAACCACCGTGACCGTGCATTTGAGACTCCTGCCTATTCTTCAGATCAAGCAAGGGAAACCTTAAATAAACAGCTCTCGATAACGGGAGTAGGGATAGCACTTATACCAACAGCCGCAGACGAAGTAAGGTGCTATGAGTTTGCCTGCACTACTGCTGACGGGCAGGAAATTTTGGTTTATATTAACACCGCCACCTTAAAAGAAGAGGAAATTTTAATACTTCTTAAAAGCGACGGCGGAACTTTAGTAAAATAATGCTTGCATTTTTTTTAGAGTTGTGATAAAATATATGAGCATTTGATTTCGCTTAGGCCTTACTAAGCGGTTCATTGCCGAAAATTCGACATTGAGCGGATGGTCCTCTGTACCTTTGAGTTCATGAACATCTGTAAAAAAATTAAGGAGGAAAAAATATGGACGCTATTAAGGAATTAACAGCCGGTATGCTCAAAAACGACGTTCCTGAAATTCTTATCGGTAGCACCGTAAAGGTTCACGTAAGAATCAAGGAAGGCGAAAAAGAAAGAATTCAGGTTTTTGAAGGCACCGTTATTGCTAAGAACAACAGCGGTATTGCAGAAACCTTCACTGTTCGCCGTGTATCCTACGGTGTAGGTGTTGAACGTGTTTTCCCGGTTCACTCACCCTCTGTTGCTAAGATAGAACTTATCCGCAAGGGTCGTGTTCGCAGAGCTAAGCTTTATTATCTGCGTGATAGAGTCGGTAAAGCCGCAAAGGTTAAAGAGCTTATTTAATCTAAGGTGTGGGGAGACGGGGAAACCAGTCTCCCCTTGTTTTTTATTTTGAATTTGAGAGGAATTGAAATGGAAATACATAAAAATATTTTGAATTCACTAAAAGCAATTCCCAAAAAAGCTGATGCTTGGTACAAGCGCTTAAAGAATAAAATTGAGCCTCCTATCGAGGGCGGTTTTCATATTGACGAGAATATAGGTGATACTTTGCCTGACAATGAAGTGATAACCGAAAAAAACAGCAAAAATCCCACTAAAGATATAATAGAATGGCTGGAGATTTTTGCAACCGCGGTTGTAGCGGTAGTCATCGTATTTTCCATTATTTTCAGAGTGGCTACTATTGATGGCGATTCTATGAAAAACACCCTTATCGGCGCTAATCCTATTACCAAAACCGTAGGCGATAAGGTTATTATTACTAACCTCAACTATGAGCCAAAGCAGGGCGACATTGTTGTGGTATCGTGTAATGTGGAAAACACGTTAAATTCACAGCCCGACTCTGCCGCTCCCATAATAAAGCGTGTTATAGCTGTAGGGGGTCAAACTGTTAATATAGATTTCCAAAAGGGCATAGTTTATGTTGATGGTGAAGCTTTGAAAGAGGATTATATAAGCACACCTACCATAGATAAGTACGAGGTTGAATTCCCTCTTTATGTACCTGAGGGATTTATATTCGTTTTAGGTGACAACCGTGAGAATTCGCTTGACAGCCGATCGTCCCAAATAGGCGAAAACGGTCTTATAGATACCCGTTATGTTTTAGGTCACGCTATTTTTAGAATTTTCCCATTTGACAGAATAGGAAGGCTTGACAATAAATGACAGATAATACTCAAAGTATTCAGTGGTTTCCGGGGCATATGACTAAGGCCCGCCGCAAAATAAAGGAAATTTTGCCCCTTATTGATGCCGTGGCAGAGGTTGTTGATGCCAGAATACCTTTAAGCTCGCGCAACCCTGAGCTTAAAGAAATAATCGGCGACAAGCCGCATATAATATTGCTTAATAAATGTGATATGGCAGACAAAGTCGTTACCGAGGAATGGATAAGATATTATAAAACGCAGCATATTACCGCTATCGCGGTGGACTGCAAATCAGGCAAGGGTCTGAACTTATTTAAGGATACAGTAAAAACCACATTAGCGGATAAATTGGAGTTTTACAGGCAAAAGGGTATGGTGGGCAAGCCGCTCAGAGTTATGGTTGTTGGCATTCCGAATGTAGGTAAGTCCTCTTTTATAAACAGAATCGCAGGTAACACCAAGGCAAAGGTGGAAAACCGCCCCGGTGTTACAAGGGGAAACCAATGGTTTACCATTGATAAGCAGTTAGAATTGCTTGATACCCCAGGTGTTTTATGGCCTAAGTTTGAGGATAAAACCGTAGGTGAACACTTGGCGTTCACAGGAGCGGTTAAGGATAGAATTCTTGATACCGAGCTTCTTGCTATGCGGTTGTTGGAAATACTTTCCGAGAATTACAGGGATTTGCTAACTAAACGTTTCGGCGAGCTTGATTTCGATTGCGACAGCTATGACCTTTTATCCCTTATAGGTAAAAAACGGGGTATGGTTATTCGTGGTGGTGAAACCGATACCGAAAGGGCAGCCAATATGCTGTTGGAAGAATACCGAAGCTGCAAAATAGGATTTATTTCACTTGAAAGGGCGGATATCAATGCCTGATTTCCTAATTGAAAAAGCTGCAATACAGAATGGCTATAAATATGTTTGCGGTGTAGATGAGGCAGGCAGAGGTCCGCTTGCAGGTCCTGTTTGTGCGGCGGCTGTAATACTTGCCTCGGATACGGAAATAGAGGATCTTAACGATTCCAAAAAGCTTAGCGAGAAAAAAAGAGAAGCTCTTTTTGACATAATAAAAGAAAAAGCATTGGCTTACAGTGTGGCTTACGGAACACTTGAAGAAATTGAAGAGTATAATATTCTTGAAGCAACTTTTCTTGCTATGAACAGAAGTATTGAGGGATTGCAGATTAAAGCAGATTATGCCCTCATAGACGGTAATCGTGTGCCTAAGGGAATAAAAATTCCTTGCGAAACGGTCGTTAAGGGAGATGCCAAATCGGCATCTATTGCAGCGGCATCTATTATTGCTAAAGTCACCCGTGACCGTTTACTTTTAGAGTACGATGAGCAATACCCTCAATATAACTTTAAAAAACACAAAGGGTACGGCACTAAGGAACATACCGATTTGATTTTAAAATACGGTCCTTCGCCTATACATAGAATGTCTTTCCTTAAAAAACTATTAGGGGACAAAAAATGAATATAGGGAAAACAGGTAAAAACGGTGAAGATAGAGTAGCCGCTTTTTTGCGTAAAAGCGGATTTAAAGTTACAAAACGAAACTACAGTTGCCGTTTTGGCGAAATCGACATAATAGCCGAAACTGAAGAATATATTATTTTTGTTGAGGTTAAAACCAGAAAGCTGGGCAGTCTGGTTTCGGGAGCGGAAGCAGTGACTACCGCAAAGCAAGAAAGGATTATGTTAACCGCAATGGATTATATTTCCAAAACAGAATGCATGCTGCAGCCACGCTTCGATGTGGCAGTGGTTACTGTTACACAAAAAGCGGATGGAACTGAAAGTTATAGCCTTAACTATATAGAAAATGCATTTTGAGGTGAGGCTTTGAATTTTTTCGATCTGCACTGTGATACCCCTTATGAGTGTTATACCAAAAATCATGAGTTTTATGCAAACCGATTGGCTGTATCGGGTGAACGGGGTAAAATGTTTGTTAACTGGACGCAGACCTTTGCTATTTGGATAAAGGACAATGCAGAAAATCCTTTTGAGCTTTATAAAGCAATACTCAGTGATTTTAAGAAAAAACTAACAGTGCAACCTAAAAATCTCTCTCCCATATTAGCTGTAGAGGGCGGAGCTGTTTTAGAAAATGACAGCGACCGTATTTTTGAGCTTTGTGAGGATGAAATAAAATTTTTAACCCTTACCTGGAACGGTGAAAACAATATTGCGGGCGGCGCTGAAACCGATAAGGGTTTGACCTGTTTCGGAAAAAATGTGATTAATAAAATGAACTGCCTTAAAATTGGGTGCGATGTGTCTCATCTTAATGAGAAAAGCTTTTTTGATGTAATATGGCAGGCGTGCTATCCTTTAGCTACACACTCTAACTGCCGTAGTATTTGCGACCATCCTCGAAACCTTACCGACACACAAATAAGGCTTTTATGCGAACAAGGCGGCATTATAGGTATTTGCTTTTATCCTGAATTTTTAGGTGAAGACGTATACTCAAAAATATACGAAAATATTTTTCACATAAGCGATATGGGATATGAAAATAATATTGCCATTGGCTCGGATTTCGATGGAGCAGAGATGGATAAAAGGCTTGATAGTATATCAAAAATTCCTGCCTTGTACCGTTTCTTGGAGAAAAAAGGGCTTAGTAACACACTGCTTAATAAAATTTTCTTTCAAAATGCAAATGATTTTATTGCAAAACTCGAATAAAAAAGGTATTATATACTATGTATACAAATGTAAAAAATCAGGGAGACTTTAATATGAACTACATAAGCACAAGAGATAAATCCGTAAAGGTTTCTGCCGCAATGGCGATTGCTCAGGGTATTTCTAACGAGGGCGGACTTTTTGTGCCCGACGCTTTTCCCACATTTAGCGAGGCTGATTTTGAAGTCTTAATAAAAATGGATTATATAGAAAGGGCAAAATTTGTGCTCTCGAATTTTCTTAACGACTTTACCGATGAAGAGGTTGATTACTGTGTTAAAGGAGCATACACTGGCAGTTTTGATGACGAACAGCCCGCTCCCATTTCACTTATAAATAAAAACGCTAATATTTTGGAGCTTTGGCACGGCCCTACCTGCGCTTTCAAGGATTTGGCTTTACAGCTTTTGCCTTATTTGCTTACAACCTCTGCCAAAAAGGTTAATGACGGCAAGAAAACGGTTATTTTGGTTGCAACTTCAGGTGATACAGGTAAGGCAGCTCTTGAAGGTTTTAAGGATGTGCCAGACACTGAAATCCTTGTTTTCTATCCGAGCGAGGGTGTTAGCCCGATGCAGAAGCTTCAAATGGATTCCCAGAAGGGTGCGAATGTTCACGTTTGCGCTATCAAGGGCAATTTTGACGATGCTCAGACAGGTGTTAAAAAAATCTTTACTAATAATGATGTTAAAGAAAAGCTTGCCGAGAATAATATGCTTTTTTCGTCTGCTAACTCTATTAACTGGGGAAGACTTGCTCCACAGATAGTTTACTATATTTCGGCTTACTGTGATTTATTGGAAAGAGACAGTGACAGTGTAAAAGACGGCTTCAATATTGTAGTGCCCACAGGTAACTTCGGTAACATTTTAGCCGCTTACTATGCTAAAAAGATGGGTGTGCCCGTAAACAAGCTTGTCTGCGCTTCCAACACCAATAATGTACTTACCGATTTTATTAAAACAGGTACGTATGACCGCAACCGTGATTTTTATACCACAATTTCTCCCTCAATGGATATCCTTATTTCCAGCAATCTTGAAAGAATGTTGTTTGAATTATCGGGTAATAATGATAAGGAAGTGGCTGAACTTCAGGCAAGTCTTTCTGAAAACGGTACATTTACTGTAAGCGAAGAAATCAAAACCAAATTAAGCAAGCTTTTCTGGGCAGGTTGCTGCGATGATAGGGAAACCCTTGATACTATTGGTAAATATTTTGACGAATACAGCTATCTTTGTGATACTCACACTGCAGTTGCTATGAATGTTTACGAGCAGTATATAAATACTACAGGTGACGACCGTCCCACAGTTATAGCTTCTACCGCTTCGCCTTATAAGTTCGCAAAGAGCGTGCTTTCGGCAGTTTCGGACAAAACAGGTAGCAGCGAGTTTGACACTGTCAGAGTGCTGAGTGAAGTCACCAATACCGAAATCCCTCTACCTATTAAGGCACTCGAAAATGCAGAAATAAGATTTAAAGAAATCTGCGAAAAGGATGATATGCTCTCTGCTGTTTATTCCGCACTTTCAATTAATTGATTAGTGCGAAAAGATTCTAAACTAGAAAAAAGGGATACCCTAAAATTAGGATATCCCTTTTTACGGTCAGTGCTTACTTCGCTTTAAAGGTGTCACAGCAGGTGTCCTTAGCGGAAGTTGCAGAGCCGTTTCCGACTTGAATTCTGCCTGCGCTGCACATATCGTTTTCAGCATGATATACACAGTTTTTTACGTTGCAAGCTACACAGGCTTGTGTTTCACATGAATTATTCATTTTAAGTCAAGTCCTTTCTGACCTTTCTTTATGGAACGGTCAATACTTAATATTTGCAAAGAAAAAGATTTTATTCAGGAAAGGAGGAAAAACCGTGAGTATTTTTGCAATTTCCGATTTGCATTTGTCTTTTGGTACAGATAAACCTATGGATATTTTTTACGGCTGGGATAACTATACCGATAGGATTAAGGCAAATTGGTTAAGGCTTGTAAAACCCACTGATACCGTAATTTTACCAGGGGATTTCAGTTGGGCGCTTAAAACCGAAGAAGCTTTAAAGGATTTTCAATTTTTGGAAGCGTTACCAGGTAAAAAGCTGCTGCTTAAAGGCAATCACGACCTTTGGTGGAGTACCGCAAAAAAACTGCGTGAATTCTGGGAGGAAAACGGTATTTTCTCTGTGGATATAATTTATAACAACTGTGCTATAGCAGAGGGCTATGCAATAGCAGGAACACGTGGCTGGTTTTATGACGAAAAGGGTACTGCTAAAGTGAAAATGCGAGAAGCGGGAAGACTTGAAGCCTCCTTAAAGGCTGCCGAAGAAACGGGACTTCCGATACTCACTTTTTTGCATTATCCGCCTGTTTATAATGGCTGTGTTTGCGAGGAGATTTTTGAGATTCTTAAACATCATAACATTAAAAAGGTTTATCACGGTCATATCCACGGCTCAGGTTTTAATAATGCTGTAAAGGAATACGACGGCATAGAATTTAAGCTTATATCGTGCGATTGCACCCAATTTACACCCTTTTTTATTGTATGATTATATATTTTCGCTAAATTTACATTAAATTCAAAAAATAGCTGGAAATATTTATTATACTGTGGTATAATGTTACGAACTATGTAAAAGGGTTAGTCTATTTAAAGACTGCCATTATGCGGAGGTAAAATAAAAAATGAGCTTAAAAGAAACAAAAAATGTAGCTGCTAACAGATACGAATTAGAAATTCTTGTTGACGGTGAGAGATTCCGTGAAGCTATTAAAGCAGCCTACAAGCAGAATGCTAAAAAAATAAATGTTCCCGGTTTCAGAAAGGGCAAAGCTCCTTTAAGCTATGTTGAAACCTATTACGGAAGTGAAATCTTCTTTGAAGATGCACTTAACCTTATCTACAGCGATGTTGTTGAAGAGGCTATCGAGGAATCCGGTCTTAGGGTTATTAATGATAAGATGGATTTTGATATGGTTTCTATCTCTAAGGAAGACGGCGTTGATTTTAAGGTGACTGTTACCACCTACCCCGAAATCGAGATTGGCGAATATAAGGGTCTTAAAGCTGAAAAGGTTATTGCTAAGGTTGAGGACAGCGAGATTGACGCTCAGGTTAACGCTATGGCAGACCGCAACGCACGTATGATTGCAGTTGAGGACAGAGCTGCTCAGCTTGGCGATACTGCTGTTATTGATTTTGAAGGCTTCTGTGATGGGGTTGCTTTTGACGGTGGAAAAGCAGAGGGACATAATTTAGAGTTAGGCTCTGGTCAGTTCATCCCCGGCTTTGAGGATCAGATAGTTGGTCACAATATTGGTGAAGAGTTTGACATTAACGTTACCTTCCCCGAGGAGTACGGCGCAAAAGAGCTTGCAGGCAAAGCTGCTGTATTCAAAATTAAACTTCACGAAATTAAGGTTCGTGAGCTTCCTGAAATTGATGATGAGTTCGCTAAGGACGTAAGCGAATTTGATACACTTGAAGCTTTAAAGGCTGATCTTAAGGCTAAGGCTTTAGAGAGAAAGCAAAAGGTTGCTGACGAAGAGGTAGAAAACGACTTGGTGCAGCAGATAGTAGACAGTATTAAGGGCGAAATCCCCGAGGCTATGTTCGAAAACCGTCTTAACCAGAGCGTTGAAGAGTTTGCTTACCGTTTACAGTCTCAGGGTCTTGATCTGCAGACTTACCTTAAGTACACTAATGCAAGTATTGATGATTTCAAGGCTTCTTTCCGCCCTCAGGCTGAGAGTCAGGTTAAGTTTAGATTAGCTCTTGAGAAGATTGTAGAGCTTGAGAAAATTGAAGCTACTGAGGATGAGCTCAATGAGCAAATCGAGAAGATGGCTAAGGATTACGGCATGGAGGCTGAGCAAATTAAGGCAGCTGTTCCTACCGAGGAAATTGCTAAGGATATAGCAGTTGGCAAGGCTATCGACTTTATCAAGGAAAATGCGGTAATAAAAGAGGTTGAGGCTAAAACTGAAAAGGCTGATGAGAAGTCTGCAAAGAAGCCTGCTGCAAAGAAGACCGCCGCTAAAAAGACTACAGCTAAAAAGGCTGAAGAGAAGAAAGACGAAGAATAATTGATTATGATTAATTCTTAGGGTCAATAATATAGGGGCTGTCTCGTTAAATTAAATCTGAGACAGTCCCTTTATGTTTATTTTATAAAAGGAGTAATTATTATGGATATGACTATGATACCTTATGTTATTGAGCAAACAGGTAGGGGTGAGCGTTCTTATGACATCTTCTCTAGATTACTTAATGACAGAATTATTATGCTTAACGATCAGGTTGACAATGCGTCTGCCAGCGTTATTATTGCGCAGATGCTTTATCTTGAGGGGCAGGACCCCGAAAAGGATATAAGCTTTTATATTAACAGCCCAGGCGGCTCTGTAAGCGCCGGTCTTGCTATTTATGATACTATGCAGTACATCAAGTGTGATGTAAGCACTATTTGTATGGGTATGGCAGCTTCTATGGGCGCATTCCTTTTGTCCTCGGGTGCTAAGGGCAAGCGATTTGCGCTGCCTAACAGCGAAATTATGATTCACCAACCCTTAGGTCAGGCTCAGGGTCAGGCAACCGATATTTTAATTCACGCTAATCACATTGAAAAAACCAGAGCCAATCTTAATAAAATTCTTGCAGAAAACACAGGCAAGCCACTTGATGTTATCGCCAAAGATACCGAAAGAGATAACTTTATGTCTGCCGCAGAAGCAGCAGATTACGGTCTTATCGATAAGGTAATTACTAAAAGATAAGGGGTAGCCTAATGCCTAATAACGAGAAAGAGATTTGTTGTTCCTTTTGCGGCAAAAGTCAGGATGAGGTAACCCGTCTTGTTGAGGGACCGGGTGTTTATATATGCGATAACTGCATTGAATTTTGCAGCACTCTGCTTTTCGATGACGAACGAGCCGCAAGGAGTAAAAAGAAAGCAAAAAAAGAACCGGAATTTGTACTTCCAAAGCCTCAGGAAATTAAGGAGCAGCTTGACCAATATGTAATCGGTCAGGATGAGGCAAAGAAAACTCTTTCGGTTGCGGTTTACAACCACTATAAAAGAATTTTTAAAAATACCGATAACGAAGTTGAGCTTAACAAGAGTAATGTGCTTATGTTAGGCCCTACAGGTGTGGGCAAAACCTTGCTTGCTCAGACCTTGGCTAAAAGTCTTGATGTGCCCATAGCCATAACCGATGCCACCACCCTTACAGAGGCAGGTTATGTTGGTGAGGACGTTGAAAATATCCTACTGCGTTTGATACAAGCGGCGGACTATGATATTGAAAAGGCTGAACGCGGTATTATCTATGTTGATGAGATTGATAAGATTGCCAGAAAAAGTGAAAACGCATCTATCACCCGCGATGTCAGTGGCGAGGGTGTTCAGCAGGCTTTGCTTAAAATTTTAGAGGGCACTGTTTCAAATGTTCCTCCTCAGGGCGGAAGAAAACATCCCCAGCAGGATTTTATTCAAATAGATACGACAAATATTCTCTTTATCTGTGCAGGTGCTTTTGACGGTATTGAAAAGGTAATAGAAAAGAGAATGGGCGGCAGCAGTCTTGGCTTTGGCGCAGATGTGAAATCTCCTAAAAGTATTGAGGCAGAGGCGCTTACCATTAATGCCACACATCAGGATTTGGTAAAGTTCGGCCTTATCCCTGAGCTTGTTGGCAGACTGCCTGTTATAACCGCTCTTAAGGGTATGGATAGAAAAACTCTTATAAGAATTATGACCGAGCCGAAAAACTCCATTATAAAGCAGTATGAGGCACTCTTTAAGATGGACGGCATTGAGCTTGTGTTCGACCAAAAAGCAATGGAAAAAATCGCCGATATGACGGTTGAACGTAAAACAGGTGCGAGGGGTCTGCGTTCTATAATAGAGGGTGTTCTCCAAAAATTTATGTTTGAAGCCCCGTCCGACAGTACAATAAAGAAGATAACAATAACTGAAGAAACTGTTAACGGCGGAGACGCAATAATTGAAAGATAGTAAAAGGTTTTCTTACCATTTGGTGAGAAAACCTTTTTGTTTTTTATCTTTCGGGAAATTTTAAAGCTTTTGGAAAACCTAAAATATAATCGGCTGAAACACCGTAAAATTTACAGAATGCAATTAAATGTTCTAATTGCAAAGACCTTTTCCGTTTTCGGAATATCCGTAGCCCTGTTTTATACAGGAAAAACTTTTTACTTAATCTCCCTGTTTTAAGATAAAACAATGTGTTTACTATAACTTAAGCATTAAGAAAAGTGAATCATTTAATTTAATAAACCGCTCATAAATTATTTTGTATTTACGCATAATATTTACGAGGTGGAAAAATGAAAAATAAAAATAAAAGTAAAAAGAAAAACTGTATAAAGCCTATAATGGAGCTGTCGGTCAGAAATGCAGGCTCGCTGCCAGATACTGCTTTTGATATGGTAAACCGCTACGGCACTTATGAAATACAGTCAACTGCCGATACAGAAAATCAATATCCTGCCATAGCGCAAGGATATAATCCGAAAATAGAAAAAAGGGACGGGGAAAACAGCCATCACGGTGGCAAATGGGAAACCGAATAATATTATGCTCTGCACAGAATAGCTTGACAAATCCTGTCATACGTCGTATAATTAGCATGTGTAAATACAATTTTTGGAGGAATTTTAAACTATGATCAGTGCAGGCGATTTCAGAAACGGAGTTACCTTTGAAGAGGATGGCAACGTTCTTCAGGTTGTTGAGTTTCAGCATGTAAAACCCGGTAAAGGTGCAGCTTTCGTAAGAACAAAGACTAAAAACGTAATTACCGGTGCGGTTATCGAAAAGAGCTATAACCCTACCGCTAAGTTCCCCACCGCTTATATTGAGCGTAAGGATATGGAATATTCCTATAGTGACGGTGAGCTTTATTACTTTATGGATCAGGAAACCTATGATATGGTTCCTATCAACGCTTCCGAGCTTGGTGAAAACTTCAAGTTTGTTAAAGAGAATATGGTATGCAAAATCTTGTCCTACAAAGGTAATGTTTTCGGTGTTGAACCTCCTACATTTGTTGAGTTGGCAATCACCCAGACCGACCCTGGTTTCGCAGGAAACACCGCTACTAATGCGACAAAGCCCGCCACTGTTGAAACCGGTGCCGAAATCCGTGTTCCTTTATTTATCAATGAGGGCGATATGGTTAGAATTGATACCCGTACCGGCGAATATATGGAACGAGCATAAGTCTTAATACATTAAGGAAGGATTTAACAATGGATATTTGTGAAAAGATAGCTTATATTAAAGGTCTTGCAGAAGGTCTTCAGTTAGATGATACCACAAAAGAGGGCAAAATTCTTACTGCTATAATTGATTTGCTTAGTGACATTACTGAGGAAATCTGCGATATTGAAGAGGGTTGCGATGAGCTTTGTGAGCAGATTGATGCTGTTGACGAGGATCTTGCTTCTTTAGAGGAAATCATCTATGAAGATGATGACTGCGATTGCGATTGTGATGATTGTTGTGACTGTGATGACGAGGTTTACGAGATCGAGTGCCCCGCTTGCAATGATGTTATTTATCTTGATGGCGATATGCTTGCAGAGGAAGGTATGACCTGCCCTAACTGTGGCACAGAGCTTGAGTTTGATTTCGACGGTGACTGCGATTGCTGCGACTGTGAAGAAGACGCAGAGGATTAATTTTAAAAAATTCAAGTAGGGGCTGGCAAGAATGCCGACCCCTACATTTTTTTAAAAAAGACGGTGAAAAACTTGAGCAAAACAGAAATGAAACTGGAATTCGAGATTTGTGACATTCAAAATAAAGGACTTCCCGTAATAATCGTTGCGGCAGGTAATTCTACCCGAATGCAGGGTATAAACAAGCAGTTTTTAACCATAGGCGATATGCCTGTAATTGCAAGAAGTCTGCTTGCATTTGAAAATAGTAAATATATAAGCCGTATAATATTAGTTGCCCGAAATGAGGATATTTTTGATTTACAGCTGTTGGCAGAAAAATATTCTATATCAAAGCTAACTGATATTATAAAAGGGGGAAACAACCGTCAGGAATCGGTTTTAAACGGTTTTAATAGACTTAGCCAAGACGAAACCGCCGTACTTATTCACGATGGTGCGCGACCTTTTGTTACGGAAAAAATTATAGGCGATGTTGCCGATAATTTAAAAGAATACCCTGCCGTAACCTGCGGAGTTAAAGTAAAAGACACCGTAAAGCAAATAACCTCAGACGGTAAGGTTATTAAAACCTTAGATCGGGATACCCTATTTGCGGTTCAAACCCCACAGGGTGTTAAAGCTACGGAATATAAAGAAGCTCTCAGTCGCTTTAGCGACCTTTCCTCTTTTACTGATGACACCTCTATAATGGAGGCGGCAGGCTATGAGGTTAAATGTGTAATGGGCAGCTACCGAAATATTAAGATAACCACCCCCGAGGACATTATTTATGCCGAGAATCTTTCAAAGGAGGAAAACGTATGAGAGTAGGTCACGGATACGATGTTCACCGAATGGTGGAAAACCGTCCGCTTATTATAGGAGGCGTAAATATCCCTTATGAAAAGGGACTTTTAGGTCATTCCGATGCTGATGTACTGCTCCATGCCATAAGCGATGCACTTTTGGGTGCGGCGGCTTTAGGTGATATAGGTAAGCATTTCCCCGATAATGATAATCGCTTTAAAAATATTGACAGCCGTATTTTACTCCGTAAAACGGTAGAGCTATTAGCTGAAAGGGGATATAAAATAATTAATATAGATGCCACCATAATTGCGCAGAAGCCGAAATTAGCACCTTTCATACCCGAAATGAAACAAAACATCGCAGACGACTGCGGTTTAGATGAGGATTGTATCAATGTAAAAGCCACCACCGAGGAGGGACTTGGCTTTACGGGTGAGCTTTTAGGTATTAGCGCCCACGCAGTTTGTCTTATTAATAAGTAATATACCTGTGTTATCCCTCATATTAATAAATAGAGGGGATTCTATGAATTTTTTTATTACACTTTCCAAAAGACATTTGGCAGTAATTTTTGCTGCTCTTATAATAGCATTTTTAATTTTAGGTCAAATCGTTACCGCAAAAAGCACTGAAAACAGCGGTGCCACCAATGCATTAAGGGTGGAATTTATTAAAAGCATCGGTCTTGAGCCTGAAGACAGCAACGTTATCTCAAAGGATATTGTAATTCCTGAAAGCTTCAGCGATGTTTATAAGGAATATAACACCCTGCAAAAGAAAGCAGGCTTCGACCTAAGCCGTTATAAAGGTGAAAATGCCACTGTTTATACTTATGCCCTATCTGGCAGTGACAGACAGGCGCATATTATTGTATGCGACGGCAAAATAATAGGAGGAGACATTGCCGATATTGATGTTAACGGCGAAATGCAGCCATTAAAAAGAAACTCCTAACTATTTCCAAAGAAATGAAGTAAAAATGTATGAATTTACAAAGACTTGATAAAATAATATCATCACAGTTTAATATGTCCCGTAGTATTGCCCGAAAGGTTATCCGCTATGGAAGAGTTACCATTTCGGGCGAAGCGGTGCGTGACCCTGCCTTTGCGGTAGACCCCAAAAACAGTGATATAGAATTTAGAGGACAGGCTCTTATATTTAAGGAACATATTTACCTGTTGCTTAATAAGCCGAAAGGTGTTCTTTCTGCCAGTGAGGATAAGACACGACAGACAGTTGTAGACTTAGTACCTGAAGAATTTAAACGAAACGGACTTTTTCCTGTAGGCAGGCTTGACCGCGATACCACAGGGCTGTTGATTATTACCGATGACGGTGATTTTGCCCATAAAATACTGTCACCTAAAAAGAATATTTTTAAAACCTATAAGGTGACACTTGACGGGAATATTAATGAGGATATTATAAGAGCTTTCGAAAATGGTGTTGTCTTAGCAGACGGAACGCAGTGCCGTTCGGCAAAGCTTAAATACTTAAGCGAAAACACCGCAGAAATCAAAATCTGTGAGGGCAGGTACCACCAAATCAAGCGAATGTTCGGCACAGTAGGACTTGGTGTAAACGAGCTGGAAAGAACTGCCTTAGGTGGTCTGTTTTTGCCACAAAATCTCGCTTACGGACAGTGTCGAGAGCTGTCGAAAGAAGAACTTGAGAGTATATTTGTGAATTAGTATGCAAATTCTACAAAATATTATTTATAACATTGGATATATTTAGTATGGCAATTTTTTTTAGACTCTGTTATAATACTAACGTTAAAAGCATTTATATGCAATTTTAGGAGGCTTCAATAATGGCAAGTTTATCTTTGCGCAATGTTTACAAAAAATATCCGGGCGGTGTAACTGCTGTTTCTGATTTCAATCTTGAAATTAAGGATAAGGAATTTATTATTCTCGTTGGTCCTTCCGGATGCGGTAAATCTACTACACTTAGAATGGTAGCAGGTCTTGAAGAGATTTCCGATGGTGAAGTTTACATTGGCGACCGTCTCGTTAACGATGTTGCACCTAAGGATCGTGATATAGCAATGGTTTTCCAGAACTATGCACTTTATCCTCATATGACAGTATTTGACAATATGGCTTTCGGTCTTAAGCTTCGTAAAACTCCGAAGGATGAGATTAAGCGCCGTGTTGAAGAGGCTGCTCGTATTCTTGATATCTCTCACCTTTTAGAGCGTAAGCCAAAGGCTTTATCCGGTGGTCAGCGTCAGCGTGTTGCACTTGGTCGTGCTATCGTTCGTGAGCCTAAGGTATTCCTTCTTGACGAACCTCTTTCCAACTTGGATGCTAAGCTCCGTGCACAGATGCGTACTGAGATTTCTAAGCTCCACCAGAGATTAGGTACCACCTTCATCTACGTTACCCACGACCAGACTGAGGCTATGACAATGGGTACTCGTATCGTTGTTATGAAGAGCGGTCTTATCCAGCAGGTTGATACACCTAACAACCTTTATCTCTATCCTTGCAACCTCTTCGTTGCTGGATTTATCGGTTCTCCTCAGATGAACTTCATCGAATGTAAGCTCCTCAAAGAGGGTAGCGACTTCTTCGTAGAGTTCGGTTCTGAAGATACCAAGACTCGTGCAGGTGTTAAGTTCAAGATTAAGCTTCCTGCTGAAAAGAATAAGGACAATTGCCTTGAAGAATATGTAGGCAAGGAAGTTATTATGGGTATCCGTCCTGAGAACGTTCACAATGAGGAAGATCTCGTTGCTGCTAACAAAGACGGTATCGTTGAGGCTGACGTTGAAGTTACCGAGCTTATGGGTGCTGAAACCTACCTTTACATGAACTGCGAAGGTCAGGCTATCAACGCGCGTGTTGCTCCTACCAATACCGCTAAGCCTGGTGACAAGATCAAGATCGCGATTGCGACTAATAAGATCCATCTCTTCGATAAGGATACTGAGCTCACCATCACAAACTAATATCTTAAAAAGATTAAAGAGCACTCGTAAGAGTGCTCTGTTTTTTTATGTTTGCCTAAATTTCAAACCCAAATAACCTTAATCCATTATCCACTTATTGATAACATATAATACAAATTTTATCTTTTCTGTTTTAAAATGAAAATAACGGAAAATATATAAATATTATTATATTTTGCAAAGGTGATAATATGTGCGGAATAGTTGGGTTTACAGGCAAATACTGTGCGATAGATTTTTTGCTTTCGGGACTCGAAAAGCTCGAATACCGAGGTTATGATTCGGCAGGTATATCTGTATTGAACGGAAAAGATTTTGAAACACATAAAACAGTAAAACGAATAGAAGCTCTTGCGCATGATATTGGTAATGAGGGAAATCTCTACGGAAATTTAGGCATAGGACACACCCGTTGGGCAACTCACGGCGCTCCTTCGATAGAAAATTCGCACCCACATTTAAGCAATGACCGAAAGTTTGCGGTTGTTCATAACGGGATTATTGAGAATTACTCTGTTTTAAAGGAGGAGCTCCTAAGCGACGGCTTTGAATTTTTTAGTGAAACCGATACCGAAGTAGTACCGTTACTTTTGCAAAAATACTATAAGGGTGATATTAAAGCGGCGGTATCTACTGTTCTAAAACGTCTTGAAGGGTCTTTTGCTCTGGGTATAATTTGCGCTGATTGTACCGATACACTAATAGTTGCAAAACGTTTTAGTCCACTTATAATAGGTATTGGTGAAAATTGCAATCTTATTGCATCGGACGTTACGGCGCTTGTAGCACACACAAAAAATGTTATCTATATTGAAGACGACGAAATGGCTTTTTTAACCCCCTCTACAGTTGAAATTTTCGATAACAACGGTGCAATGACTAATAAGAAAATATCCGTTATAGATTGGGATATATCCTCTGCGCAAAAAGGAGGATATGACCATTTTATGATGAAGGAAATAATGGAGCAGCCCGACTGTGTTTTAAGGACTATCGAAAGCTATACAAAGAATAACGAGGTGGTGTTCTGTAATCTTAAGCTTACAGAACAAAAACTTAAATCAATTAGTAAAATCGAGATTGTCGCCTGTGGCTCGGCTCACCACGCAGGAATGGCGGGGAAATACGCCCTTGAGGAGCTTTTAAGAATTCCAACAAATGTAAATTTAGCAAGTGAATTCCGCTACTGTGACCCAATAATAGATTCCCATACCCTTACAATAATAATAAGTCAGTCAGGTGAGACTGCCGACACTTTAGCAGCTCTTAAAGAGGCAAAGCAAAAGGCTTCTCACACTTTGGCTATTGTGAATGTTGTGGGCAGTTCTATTGCAAAGGCAGCTGATGATGTTCTTTATACAAGAGCAGGTCCTGAAATCGCAGTTGCCACTACAAAAGGTTATTCTACACAGCTGATAGTGATGTATCTTTTTGCAGTTTGGTCAGCAAAAATACTTGGCACAGCAGACAATTCAAGACTTGAAGAACTGATAAAGGAATCCAAACTGCTTCCGCAGAAAATTACCGAAATATTAGAGCAAAAGCCGATAATCAAAGAGATTGCAAATGACTTCTGCAATTCAAAATCAATGTTTTTTATAGGCAGAAATATTGATTACGCCGTGGCATTGGAAGCTTCGCTTAAATTAAAGGAGATTTCCTATATCCATTCCGAAAGCTATGCCGCAGGTGAGCTTAAGCACGGCACTATTTCCCTCATTGAGGAAGGTGTCAACACGGTTGCCCTTTGCGGATGCGAAAGACTTTTTGATAAGATGTTAAACAACATTAAGGAGGTAAGAGCCCGAGGCGCCCGTATATTAGCCTGCGTACCGCAAGACTCAATAGCCTTTAAAGACGATAAAATCAAGGTAATAACCATACCCAAAACAAATCCGTTGTTATTGGCTTCTTTAGAGATTATCCCGTTCCAGCTTTTGGCTTATTATGTAGCCCTACAGGGAGGCTGTGATATTGATAAACCCCGCAACCTTGCAAAATCAGTAACGGTGGAATAATTTGTCTTAAAATGCTTTTTCACTTTTAATTATTTTTACTATATTATATATCCTGAAAATAAATTTTTTTGAAAAATTCGAAAAATTTTTTTCTACACTATTGCAAGCAATAAAATTTTCGTATATAATATTTTGGTATTAGTGTTTTCACTATTAACTTTTTACTCTTAAAGAGGAGACGATTTTTATGTCAGATAACACTCGCCGTGTAGGTACCGTATCCAGAGGTATCCGTTGCCCTATCATCCGCAAGGGTGATAACCTTGCAGAGATAGTTTCTACAAGTGTTCTTGAGGCTGCCGAAATTGAAGGCTTTGAGCTTCGTGACCGTGATGTGATTTCACTCACAGAATCCATAGTTGCGCGTGCACAGGGTAACTATGCTACTGTAGATGATATTGCCGCTGATGTAAAGGCAAAATTCGGTGGCGGTACTGTTGGCGTTATTTTCCCGATCCTTTCCCGTAACCGTTTCGCAATTTGCCTTAAGGGTATTGCGAAGGGTGCTAAAAAAATTGTGCTGATGCTGGCTTATCCTTCCGATGAAGTTGGTAATGAATTGGCAGACTGGGATAAGATCGATGAGGCAGGAATCAATCCTCATTCAGATGTTTTATCCCTCGAACGTTACCGCGAAGTTTTCGGTGTGCATCCTCTTGAGTTTACAGGCGTTGATTACGTTGAATATTATAAAAATCTAATCGAAGAATGCGGAGCTGAGGTTGAAATTATATTCGCTAATCAGCCCAAGGCTATTCTTAATTATACTGACTGTGTGCTTAACTGTGATATTCACACCCGCGCTCGCACAAAGCGTCTTTTAAAGGCGGCAGGTGCTAAAATAGTTTGCGGCCTTGATGAAATTCTCACCGCTCCCGTAAACGGTAGCGGCTGTAACGAAAAGTACGGTCTTTTAGGCTCTAATAAGTCTACTGAGGACAAGATCAAACTCTTCCCACGTGACTGTCAGCCTTTAGTACTTGATATTCAGAATCGCATATTAGATGCAACAGGAAAGCATGTTGAGGTTATGGTTTACGGTGACGGTGCCTTTAAAGACCCCAAGGGTAAAATCTGGGAGCTTGCTGACCCCGTTGTTTCCCCTGCATTTACTGACGGACTTATCGGTACCCCTAACGAATTAAAGCTTAAATATTTAGCCGATAATGACTTTAAGGATCTTTCGGGCGATGCTTTAAAGGCCGCTATTTCCGAAAGCATTAAGGCAAAATCGGGTAGCCTTGTTGGTAATATGGCAGCTCAGGGTACAACCCCCCGCCAGCTCACCGACCTTATCGGCTCTCTTTGTGACTTGACAAGCGGCTCGGGCGACAAGGGCACACCTGTTGTTCTGGTTCAGGGCTACTTTGATAACTACACTAACTGATACGGGAGGAAAACAAAATGAGCAATAATTTACGCCCAGATTCAATGGCACGTATCACGAATTTTGATTTAGCAAACGCCTTTATTGAAGAACAGGTGGAGCTTGTTCGCAAACAGGTAGGCGATAAAAAAGTTCTTCTTGCACTTTCGGGCGGTGTTGACAGCTCGGTTGTAGCAGCGCTTCTTATAAAAGCTATCGGCAAGCAGTTGGTTTGCGTTCACGTTAACCACGGTCTTATGCGCAAGGGTGAAAGTGAAGCTGTTATTGAAATGTTCGGCAACGAGCTTGATGCAAACCTTGTTTATGTTGACGCTACCGACCGTTTCCTTGACCTGCTCGCAGGAGTTTGGGACCCCGAAAGAAAAAGAAAGATTATCGGTGCCGAATTTATAAATGTATTCGCTGACGAAGCCCGCAAATTAGAGGGTATATCTTTCTTGGCGCAGGGTACTATTTATCCTGATATTATTGAAAGCGTTAAGCAGGCAGAGGGCAAAAAAGCAGTTAAATCCCACCACAATGTTGGCGGACTTCCCGAGGATTTGCAGTTTGAGCTTGTTGAGCCTATAAAGCTGCTCTTCAAGGATGAGGTACGTGTTGTGGGCGAGGCTTTAGGTCTTCCTCATGCAATGGTATACCGTCAACCCTTCCCAGGACCCGGACTTGGTGTTCGTTGCCTTGGCGCTATCACAAGGGACAGGCTCCATGCTCTTAGGGAGGCTGATGCAATACTTAGAGAAGAGTTTGACAAAAACGGCCTTGCAGGTAAGGTATGGCAGTATTTTGTGGTAATCCCCGATATTAAGAGCGTTGGTGTCAAGGACGAAAGCCGTTACGAGGGTTGGCCCGCAATTATCCGTGCGGTAAACACGACAGATGCTATGTCCGCTACTATAGAGGAGATACCCTATCCGCTCCTCCATCATATAACGGACCGCATCACCCACGAGGTTGAAGGCATTAATCGAGTACTACTCGACCTCACACCTAAGCCTATCGGCACTATTGAGTGGGAATAATAAGGTATCCTCGAAAACCCTTGATTTTACTGGCTTTTTGAGTTCCTGTTTTCGTCAGTGACTACACATTGACTACACTTGGTTTTTTCAGATGCTCTGCTTCTTACGGCAGAGCATCTTTTTTTGGCACGAAGACTAAAACCGTTCTTGTTACACTAACATATGATGATTATTGCAAACATAATATTCCTAAAAAGGTGTATGACAATAAATATCTAATTGATAAGATTATAGATGTGTATGTTTATAACTATAATGAACAATATGGCTCCTTATTACCAGGTCTTTATGTATCGCCGGATGAACTGAAAATATATGAGGTCTCGGGAAAAGAACTTATACATGTTTGATACGATGTAAATATAGTTCTGTTGATAATCCTATTAGCAAAGCGTCGCAGAAATGCGGCGCTTTGCTTTTATAGAAAATCTTGACAAAATCGCTCTAATATGTTAGAGTATATGTGAACTCTAATGAGTTAGAGAAAGGAGCGTTCATTATGAATACACCGAAAGTTTTTGAAAGCGAATATCGTTTTTGTCTGATTTTGTGGGAACACGAGCCTGTAAAAAGCAGTGAACTTGTAAATCTTTGCAAGGAACAGCTTGGCTGGAAACCCACCACTACTTACACCGTTATTAAGCGCTTATCTGAGCGTGGTGTACTCAAAAATGAAAATACGATGGTAACTTCTCTTGTAAGCAAGGACGAAGTGCAGGCCGCTGAAATCAATGAGATGGTAGAGAAAACTTTTGAAGGCTCTTTGCCGGCATTCGTGGCTGCCTTTACCAAACATCAGAATATCTCCGAGGAAGAAATTGATGCGGTTCAAAAGATGATTGACCGCTTCAGGAAAGGAGAATCAAAATGAGTGAGTTCTTCTTAAATATTGTCAATATGAGTATATCAGCGAGCTGGATAGTTCTTGCTGTGTTGCTTTTAAGATTGTTACTCAAGAAAGCACCCAAATGGATTACGGTGCTTCTTTGGGGTATTGTTGCTGTCAGACTAATTTGCCCTTTCACGATTGAAAGTGTAATGAGTTTAATACCCAGCGCTGAAACTATCAGCCCACAAGTGCTGATTGAAAATCCGGAGATAAATACCGGTTTTCCTATTCTGAATAATACCATTAACCCAATAATTCAAGAGTCAACTGTCACCATTGCGCCTGAAAAAAGCATAAATTCATTGCAGTTGTTTGTGCTGATATTCTCCAAGGTTTGGGTGATAGGTATAGCTGCAATGCTGCTGTATACCGTAATCAGCTACTTTAAGGTGAAACGGAAAATAGGTACTGCTGTGTTGTTGCGTGATTACATTTTCCAAAGCGAAAACGTTGTCTCTCCCTTTGTGCTCGGCATTATTAAACCCAAAATATATTTGCCTTTCAATATGAATGAGCAGGATATGGAACACGTTATTGCTCACGAAAATGCTCATATCCATCGCAAAGACCATTGGTGGAAACCGGTTGGATTCTTAATTCTTACGCTCCATTGGTTTAATCCTCTAATGTGGCTTGGTTACGTACTTCTTTGTCGTGACATTGAACTTGCCTGTGATGAAAAGGTAGTAAAAGAATTCAATAACGAGCAAAAAGCCGATTACTCTCAAGCACTTTTGACCTGTAGCGTGAATCGCCGTATAATTGCGGCTTGTCCTCTTGCTTTTGGAGAGGTAGGCGTGAAGAATAGAGTGAAATCCGTACTGAATTATAAGAAACCTGCATTTTGGATTGTTGCAACAGCTATTGTGGCAAGTATTGTAATGGCAATTTGTTTCTTGACAAATCCGAGAACAACAATAGACGATGAGTTAGCTGTGTTTCTTGATATGCAAATCTCAGAGCATCATTATAGTGAAGGGCATACTGATGGTCATTTTATCGCATTAAGCCAAAAAGTGCTTGACGTTGATAAATCACATAAAGAAACAACCGTATATATGTGGGTGTTGTATCACGAATATAGTTGTGAAAATGGTGAGATAAAATTGGAAGCAGGTGCCCATACCCCAACAGTGATTACAGCAAAACGCACGGGTTCGCACGGTCATTACGAACTTGTCGAGTATTGGACACCACGTGACGGCTCTTATTATGCAGATGATATTAAGGGAAAATTCCCTTGGCACTTGCATAGCAAAGCACTTGATTCTCAAAGATATATTGGTGAACAAAAAGCATTTTGTGAAAACGCGGCGAAAGAGTATTTTAGTGATTCTTCAAACGTCCATAGTGCCCAAAAACTTACTTGGACGTATCGTCCTATGTTAAGCTTCACGGGGCATTATGCAAAAGCATTCTTCTTTGATTTTGATTACACACATGTAGAAGCCACCTGCACAGACGGTGAAATGTGGAATCTTGAAGTTGAAGGTCAACCTCGTGATACAACAATGCAATTTGAAAAAGGGAAAAATGTATACTGGACACCGAGCGATGAAATTGAGAAAATTCCCCAAAAATCCGAGGTGACACTAAAGGTTTATAATAACAAAACTCAATTGCATAAATGCACTGTAATTTTTGAATGTGTTTCCCGCGACATTAGTGGCGCTGAATTTGAGATATATTTAAAGACTTCTGACGGTTTGGAAATGATGCATTATGATGGCAGAATAACGTTTGTAAAACAAAGCAGTATCTCTAATGTTGGCGGTGTTGACGATCCGAAAAATGTAACCATAACGAAAAGCATTGAACGCATTGTCGACCATTCGGTAGATGATGGTGTCACCTACGACACGGCATTAGAACTATTTTATACTGATGATAAATACGACTATTATTTCCCCAACATCATAAGCCATTACGTTATCGTTGAATTCAAGAATGGTACAAAAGCCACCGTAAAAGACGCACTAGCAAACGGTGAGATTTCCATTTCCGATTTGGACGAATTTAAAATTCAATACTCTAAAACAAAAAGAGCCGAAAAGGTAAATCAAAACCCCTATTTCAATGCCGAGGTTCTTGAGATTAACGAAAAAAACATACTTGTAAAGCCGAATGCTGATTCAAATGAAATTAAATCAGCAGATAAAATATCTGTGTCTTTAGATTTCATTTCAACTATTCCTGTTCCGTCATTCAAGATCGGTGATAAAGTTAGAGTAATTTATAATGGTGAAATTGCTGAAACTTATCCGGCTCAGATTAGCAATGTGTTTGTTGTATATTTGTTAAGCGAAGATGGTGAAATTGTTTCTCCAACACCGACAGATTGAGCAAACAAAAGAGAGGATAATTAAATGCTAAATGTCGCAAGTCTAGTTTTAGGCATATGTGCTTGGGTTGTAGTAGTTATTGAAATAGCGAAGTGCGCTTACTCTCCCAAAAGTACCATCATAAGTTTTAACTTTTGTGCATCTTCACTTATAGTTGAATTGTTCGAGATAAGCCGTAGAGTAAATATTGGAGATTATGCTGCTATTGAAGATACCATTAGGGCAGTAATAATTGCATCCATTGTTTTAGTGGTGGTTACAATCATTTTGAACATCGTTGCTTTAGTCAAATCTAAGAAAAACGTTTAGGAGGCGTGCTATGAGCAAAATTAAACGTTCAATAATAATTATTGCAGTTATTTTAACCGCAATGTTGATTATACCGCTTATAACTGTAAATACAGTTAAATCAGATGCAGGAATGCTTGTGACAATGATGCTGTTTTTTGTTGTGCATCCGATAGTATCGATTGCGACCGGTATTCTTGCCGGAAAGGACATTAAGTTCTTTTGGCCCACACCTATACTTGTAGCCGGTCTGTTTTGGGCATTTTCGTCATTTACATATGTAACCGCATTTCCATTCGTGTATTCGGTAGCTTATCTCATAATTTGCACGATCAGTATGCTGATTACTTGGTTGATAACGAAGAAAGCAAAGTGATTTATTTCAATACTATAAAAGGGTTGATATTTTCATCGTTTTGTGATACTATATTGATACTAAAATTTGTAGAGCCTATAGAAACAGAACATTCGTTCGGCTATTTACCCCGATTTTTAGGCTCTGAGTGACTTGCTTTTCTCAATATTATTTGAATTTAAGCGAGTGGGAATAATACCAATTTAACACAATGTATTCTAAATGGCAGACAATGAAAATCATTGTCTGCCATTATTTCTATTGTTGTTAGCCGTAGCAAACCCATAGAAATTGTGAATAGAGATGATTCACACCTGACAGAAAGTGATGGTAGGAAGATTTATTTCTCTCTGCCGCCGTTTTGATTTTTTCGAAAGCTATTGACAAAAACAATACTTCGCGATATGATGTATAACGTAAGAGGAGGTATAGTATGGATATTCAGTTAAAACGAGGACTTTTAGATGTATGCGTGTTGGCTGCAATTAAAAGCGAAGATTCGTACGGCTATAAGATTATCAAGGATATGAAGCCTTATATTACTCTCTCCGAATCGACCTTATATACAATTCTGAAACGTTTGGAAAGCGCAAATATGCTGACAGTCCGTACTGCTGAGCACGACGGCAGGCTTCGTAAATATTACCATATTACCGATGAGGGACTAAGGCGCATTGACGATTTCAAATACGAGTGGAAAGAAATCTTATCTATATACCAATTTGTAACTAAGGAGGACGATAGTAATGAATAAACATGAATTTCTATTCCTGTTACGCAAAGGTTTGTCAGGCTTACCACAGGACGAAATTGAGGAACGTTTAAGCTTTTACAGTGAAATGATAGATGACCAAATGGAGGAAGGCCTTTTAGAAGCGGAAGCGGTTTTAGAAGTAGGCTCTGTTGATGAAATTGTTACACAGGTAATTGCAGAAATTCCTCTTACAAAAATCGCAAAGGAAAGAGTAAAGTCTAAAAGACGTCTAAGGGTGTGGGAAATTATACTTTTGGTACTTGGCTCACCGATATGGCTTTCATTAGGCATAGCCGCGTTTGCCGTAATTCTCGCAATTTATGTTTCGTTATGGGCAGTAATAATTTCACTATGGGCTGCTTTTATTTCGGTTATTGGATTAGCTCTTGGCGAAATTATATCAGGTATTGCTATTGCTTGTAATGGTAACGCTCTATCGGGAATTGCAATGCTTGGTACAGGAATTGTGTGTGCAGGTATTTCCATTTTTTCGTTTTATGCTTGCAAGGTGGCAACAAAAGGCATTCTTTTACTCACAAAGAAAATTGTAGTATGGATTAAGAACTGCTTTATCAAAAAGGAGGAAGTATAATGAGAAAAACAACAAAAATATGGCTTATTATTGCAACCTCTCTTGTATTGGTTGGGTGTATAATTTTTGGAGGTGTGTTATGCATGCTGAAATGGGATTTTACAAAATTATCAACAGTTAAATATGAAACTAACAGCTACGAAATAAATGAGAGCTATAAAAATATATCGGTTATTACTGATACTACCGATATTAAGCTCTTGCCTTCTGGAAACGGGAAATGCTCGGTTATTTGTTACGAGCAAAAAAATGTAAAACACTTGGTTGAAGTTAAAGACGACACTTTGGAAATCAAGGTTGTTGACATAAGGAAATGGTATGAACATATCGGGATAGTATTCTCCTCACCTAAAATAACCATTTATTTACCAAATGCTCAGTATGATAAGCTCTCTATAAAAGAAAATACGGGAGATGTTGAGATAGCAAAGGATTTCACATTTGAAAGCATCAACATTTCTACCAGCACAGGTAGTGTTAAAAACTATGCCTCTGCTCAAAAGCTTATTGGAATTAAGACCTCCACAGGTAATATTAAGGTTAAAAATATCTCTGCAAGTGCGCTTGACCTTTCAGTTTCAACAGGCAACATAACAGCCGAGACTATAGCCTGCGACGGTGATATTAAAGTGCACGTAAGCACAGGTTGCACGCAGATAAGCGATGCTAAGTGTACGACTATTTCATCAAGCGGAAGTACAGGCGATATTTCTTTAAAAAATACAATTGCCACAGAAAAGCTTTCTATCGAAAGAAGCACAGGTGATGTAAAGCTTGATGGCTCAGATGCTGCTGAGCTATTCATAAAAACAGATACAGGTAGTGTGAAAGGCAGCTTACTTTCGGATAAGATATTTTTTGCAAAGTCGGATACAGGAAGCATAAATGTTCCAAAAACAGGTAATGGCGGTAAATGTGACATCACAACAGACACAGGTGATATTAAAATAACTATAAAAACAGATACTAAATTATTGGGGTTATAATTATGCAGGAAAAAGATAAAATGCACTCGGGTGAACTTTATTTGCCGAACGACAAGGAAATTATGGCGGAACAGCTACTCTGTCTTGAAAAGCTATATGATTTTAATGCAACAAGACCCACAGAATACGAAGAGCGTGATAAAATGCTTAAAGAAATGTTTGCTGAAATAGGCGACGGCTGTTATATTGAGCCGCCTTTTCATTCAAATTGGGGTGGGAAGCATTGCCATTTGGGTAAAAATGTTTATGCCAATTTTAATTTAACACTTGTTGACGATACCCATATTTATATAGGCGACTACACTATGATAGGACCCAATGTTACCGTAGCTACTGCTGGTCACCCAATTCTACCTGAGCTTCGGCAAAAGGGTTATCAGTATAATTCTCCTGTTACTATCGGCAAAAACTGTTGGATAGGCGCAGGCGCTATAATAGTTCCGGGTATTACTATTGGTGACAATGTAGTAATCGGAGCCGGTAGCGTTGTCACTAAAGATATTCCGTCAAACGTAGTAGCGGTGGGTAATCCTTGCAGGGTTTTGCGTGAAATAAACGATCACGACAGAGAATATTATTTTAAAAACCGAAAAATTGATCACTCCGCTTTATAAGTATTGAGAAATTGATTAAATATGCCACATAGAATTCTGCCAGTTGGAAAGACTAATATATTGACAATGGCAGAATTTATAACTATAATTTAATCAGTTCTTTACTTTTTAATATTACTAAAACAGACTTACTCAAAAGAGGTTTTAAAATGCTTATAGATTTTCATACACATTGCTTTCCCGAAAAAATAGCTGCAAAAGCGGTGGAAAAGCTTTCCTTTGCTTCGGGCGGACTTGAATATCATACCGACGCCACTGTAGAGGGACTTCGCAAATCGATGGAAAATAGCGGCGTGGATATTTCAGTAGTTTTAAATATTGCAACCAATGCGCAGCAGCAGAAAAATGTTAACGATTTTGCTGCAAGCATAAATAATGGGCAGGATATTTTCTCCTTTGGCTCGGTTTTTCCCGACAGCGAGGATGCTCTATACGAGCTTGAACGCATTAAAGCCTTAGGTCTTAAGGGTGTAAAGCTCCATCCCGATTATCAAGGCTTTAATGTTGATGATGAAAAAATGAAGCCGATTTATAAAAAAATATCCGATTTAGGTCTTATCACTGTTTTTCACGCAGGCTTTGATTACGGCTTTCCTCCGCCCTACGGTGCTACCCCTGAAAAGCTTGAAAAAGCACTTTCGTGGTTTGAGTCTCCCGTAATTGCCGCCCACTGGGGCGGTGTCAACTGTAATCAGGGAGTTTTAGACCTACTTTGCGGAAAAGACATTTATTTTGATGTATCCTTTGGTTATTCCATGCTACCGAGATATTATGCTGAAAAAATTTTAGAAAAGCACGGAGCAGATAAAATACTTTTCGGAACAGATACGCCTTGGCATACAGCCGAAATGGAAATGCGTCTTTTGAACAATTTAGAGCTTTGCCCCGAGGATTTCGATAAAATAAGCTCAGGCAATGCCAGAAAATTATTGAGGATCTACTATTAATCTTCTATATATTACAGTACTTTTTTAAAGGTAGCGTTCTTATAAACATAGACCGCTACCTTTTTATTTTTCTTTTTACAGTTATCAATTACATATTTTGTCCCTCTGGAATTACCATCCCAAAAAGCAATAACATAATCAGAATAATCTATAATCTGTAAATTGCGGTGGAGTGGAGCTCCTCTGCCGAATCTACTATATTCAGGAAGAAATTCCGTTAATTTAATATTGTTCTCTATGGCATATTCCCTCGCAATGCTATAATACCCCTTGCCCCACCTGATACTATCTCCTCAACATCATTAGGAATATATGGTTTTAAGTTATCAACTGTAAGATTCCTTGAACCAATAATAGCTAATTTCATGTCAAAGCCTCCCAAAAAAGATTCGTCATTTTTACACCATTATACCACCATTTTTGTTGTGACGCAATAATTACGTTATAATTATGCCATAATAATGTTATTATGACATAAAAGAGGTGGAATAATGGAAGATAAGCTTTTAAGATATACACTAAGGGTCGACCGACTGCTTTTTCAAAAATTCCGTTATGTTGCTGAATCAGAAGGTCGCTCAGCTAACAAGGAAATCGAGCAGTATATAAAAAAGCATGTTGCTGAATATGAAAGTAAATACGGTAAAATAATTATTGAAAAATAAATAGTTGAGCTTAACGCTGTTTCTCATAAGGATATTAAAAAGCAGATAGATTCGATTTTGAATCCATCTGCTTTCTTTTATGCTTGTTATTTATTTATTTTCCTTTATAACTGCTATTGCAAGGTCTTTTAGCTGGCCCTCGTCTACTTCCGCAGGTGCGCCTGACATCAGCTCGCTTGAATTCGAAATCTTGGGAAACGCGATAACGTCACGCAGGCTGTCGCAACCGCACATAAGCATTACAAGTCGGTCAAGGCCGATACCCATACCGCCGTGAGGAGGTGCGCCGTAGCGGTAAGCATCTACAAGAAAACCGAATTTTTCAGCAGCCTCTTCATCACTGAGACCTAAAGCCTTGAACATCTTTTTCTGCAATTCAGGGTCGGAAATACGGATAGAACCACTCGATAATTCAACGCCGTTAAGCACTAAGTCGTAAGCCTTGGCAAATACCTTTTCGGGAGCGGTATCAAGATACGGGAGACATTCGTCAAGCGGAGATGTGAAGGGGTGGTGCATAGCATCCCAATTACCTGTCTCCTCGTTATACTCGAAGAAGGGGAACTCGGTAATCCAAAGGAAATTATAACCTTCAGGGATAATGTCTAATCTCTTGGCAACGGTGAGACGAAGCGCACCTAAAACTGAAAGTGCGATATTCTTTCTGTCAGCTACGATAAGCACAACATCGCTCTTTTCGGCGCCTGTGCGCTCGTAAATAGCTGCCATTTCGTCCTCAGTCATAAATTTAGCGAATGAGCAGGTTGGAGTGTCCTCATTCCAACGGATAAAGGCAAGTCCTTTAGCGCCTATACCCTTAGCTTCCTCTGTGAGCTTGTCAATTTCTTTACGGGTATAAACAGAAGCAGCATTTTTAGCAGTAATAGCTCTTACAGTACCGCCGTTTTTAACTGTATCTGCGAATACACCGAAGCCACAATTTTCAACAATATCCGACAAGTCCTTAATCTTCATATCAAAACGTGTGTCAGGCTTGTCTGAGCCATAGTCATTCATGGCATCGGTAAATCTCAACCTTGGGAGCGGTGTGGGGATATCAACATTAAGAATTTCCTTGAAAAGACGCTTTATATAACCCTCGGCGATAGTATAAATATCCTCAGGCTCCACAAAGGACATTTCAAGGTCAATCTGTGTAAACTCAGGCTGACGGTCAGCACGCAAGTCCTCATCGCGGTAGCAACGGGCTATTTGCATATAGCGGTCGAAGCCTGAAAGCATAAGCAGCTGCTTATAAAGCTGGGGTGACTGCGGAAGCGCAAAGAAGCTTCCCTTTTTAATTCTTGATGGAACAAGATAGTCACGAGCACCCTCTGGGGTGGATTTGATAAGTGTGGGTGTTTCGATTTCAATGAATCCGTTATCGTCAAAATAGTCGCGGGTTACCTTAACTATTTTGTGGCGGAGCAGGATATTATTCTGAATATCGCTACGGCGCAAGTCAAGATAACGGTAACGAAGTCTTAATTCCTCGTTAGCGTTGGAATCATTGATGATTTCGAATGGGGGAGTTTCAGCTTCGCCCAAAATTTTGAGCACATCAACCTCAATTTCAATTTCGCCAGTGGGTATTTCGGTATTGATAGCTGAGCGGATTCTAACCTTACCCTCTGCCATAACAACATATTCGCTGTGAAGGAATGATGCTTTTTCAAAAACCGCTTTATCGGTATTATCGTCAAAAGCTAACTGAACAATTCCTGTACGGTCACGCAGGTCGGCAAATATAAGACCGCCAAGGTCACGCTGTCTTTGAATCCATCCGCAAACGGTTACACGCTCGCCGTCATTTGCTCTCGATAATGTACCGCAATAGTGGGTGCGTCTTGAACCATTCATTTTATCAAGTGCCATAACTAAACCTCTTTTTAAATAATTTCGGCAATATTTTTAAATATCTGTTCTCTTATAGCTTCGCCAAGCTCAAGCACCAATTCATCAATCTTAATTTCGGTAACAGTGCCCTCAGCCATATCTTTGAGTTTAGCTTTACCTGTATCTATCTCATTATCGCCTAAAACCACAGTAAACTTAGCGCCTATTTTATCGGCAAATTTCATTTGGGCTTTAAGTCCGCGAGAGCAAATATCGGTTTGAGCCTTGTAGCCCTCCTGTCTTAGCTCGGCGCAAAGGGAGGTAGCTTTAAGCTTTGCTCTTTCGCCCATAGTGGCAATATAAAGGTCGGTTGTTGGAGCATCGGGTAGCTCTGTTCCCTGATTTTTAAGCACCAGCATAAGTCTTTCAATACCCATACCGAAGCCTAATGAGGGTATAGACGGACCGCCCATCTGGGAGATAAGACCGTCATATCTGCCACCACCGCAAACTGTTGCCTGAGCGCCAATGTCACCGGAAATAAATTCAAAAACAGTTCGGGTGTAATAGTCAAGTCCTCTGACGATGTGGGGGTTTACGGTATATTCAATACCCTGTGCGGTAAGATGAGCCTTAACCTGCTCAAAATGATCTTTACAGTCATCGCAAAGGTAATCGAGTACAACAGGTGCTTTTTCAGCAATACCAGAGCAAACGGGAGACTTACAGTCAAGTATTCTCATTGGATTACGGTCAAGTCTGTCCTTGCAGGTGTTGCACAGGTCATTAATATTAGTACTGAAATATTCTTTCAAAGCCTTGTGGTATTCTTTTCTGCATTCAGGACAGCCGATTGAATTGATTTCAAGTGAGATTTTTTCAATTCCCACACTATTCAGTACCTGACGGGCTAGGGCTATAACCTCAGCATCAGCCGACGGCTCTGCCGCACCCATACATTCAACACCGAATTGGTGGAATTCTCTAAGCCTACCTGCCTGAGGCTTTTCATATCGGTAGCAACCGCCTATATAGCAAACCTTTGCAGGCAAAGCGCCGTTTACAATGCCTTTTTCAATAGCGCTGCGGATAACGCCGGCTGTAAGCTCAGGACGAAGTGTTATTGATCTGCCACCCTTATCGTCAAAGGTGTACATTTCTTTTTGAACAACATCGGTGGTATCACCCACGCTGCGTAAAAATACCTCCGTATGCTCGAAAACAGGCACACGAATCTCTTTAAAACCGTAAAGAGAAGCAACCTCTAACATCTTGCCTTCAACAAACTGCCAATTATGGCTTTCGTCGGGCAAAATATCGTTGGTGCCTTTTACGGCACGGTTAATTTCTGCCATTTTAAAACTCCAAATTATTTATAATGTTTTAGTGAAAAACACTCACGATTATCCATTTTTAACAATTTCGCGCCAATCAAGGTCGCCGCGCTCTAAGCCGTGGATAAGTACCTCAGCAGTAGCAATGTTTGTTGCAACGGGGATATTGTGAACATCACAAAGGCGAAGCAATGCACGCTCGTCAGGCTCGCTTGGCTTGGGGTTGAGTGGGTCGCGGAACATAAGAAGAAGGTCGATTTCATCGCAGCCTATACGGGAAGCAATTTGCTGAGAGCCACCTTGTGAGCCACTTAGAAAACTTACTATTTCAAGACCGGTAGCCTCGGACACGGTTTTACCGGTGGCTCCTGTTGCTACAAGGTTATATCTGCTTAAAATACCGCAATAAGCAATGCAGAATTGTACCATCAGTTCTTTTTTTGCGTCATGTGCGATCAAGGCTATTGTCATAAAAATATTCCTTTCATATTTTTTTGATTTTTGGTAATAAAAGCTTCTCGCCGTCAAGCCGTGCAGCTATTCTTGCGAATGCTTTTAAGGCTTTAGAGCGGCGGCTTATTTTATGCTTCAGTGAAAGAAACTTTAAATCGTCGCTTTCGGGGATTATTCCTATAAGTCTTAAAGCGGAATCATCAATTATTTCATCAATATTTCTGAAACGGTATTTGCGGTGCTGTTTTTGCAGAAATCTGTTTATTATAAGTCTTGCAGAAATATTCACTTCTGCAAGAGCTTCGCTTACGGCACCTGCATCTCTTACGGATACAGGGTCGGGGACTGCAACAGTTAAGAAAAGCGCGCCCTTTGGTAAGCAGGAGTAAAGGGGAACGTTAATTCCCGCAGGGAAGTCGAAAATAACCGTATCAAACATTTCAGCAACCTTTAATGTAAAGGAGGTGAATGAAAAATAGTCTATCATACCCTGTTTTGCAGGTGCAGGTATAATATGAAGTCCTGCTTCAGTTTCACATTGGTATATGGCTTCCTCAGGTTCTTTTCCCATAAGTATATCCGAAAGATCGAAAACAGTGGATTTGTCAAGACCCAACATTAAGTCAAGGCACCGAAGCCCCTCATCCATATCAACAAGTAAAACCTTTTCACCCTTGCGGCAAAAAGCCATACCCAAACCTACCGCAACGGTGGACTTGCCCACACCGCCTTTGCCGGAGGTTATAGCAAAAACCTTGCCCATAAAGCACTCCTAACCGAATGAAATATGATTTATTATTTTAACATATACTGTTTTTTTTGTCAATTTAAAACAGCTTACAATTTAGTGATATTTTTAAATAAGAAATAATAAAACAGGTATTTCGCAAAACAAAACGGAATATATAGGTTTTGGCTTGCCAAACACAATATTTATTATTTTTCTTTAAAGCTTTATTATTTGTTCTACGCCAGCTAAAGCATTAATCAAGCACCACAAAGGGCATATCCTCTGATGGTGAGTTGCTTTCTGCATAGAAGTAGGAATCGAGAATATCACGTACTACCGAACCTGCAGAATAGCCCGAATTTCCATGCTCCAATACGACCGAGATTGCAATTTCAGGTTTATCAAAGGGAGCGAATGCCACGAAAACGCTGTGGTCAACCTTACCCTCTACCTGAGATGTACCTGTTTTACCGCCAACCTTTATGGGATAATCACCTAAAGCGGCACGGCCGGTACCGTCCTCTGTAACAGAGAGCATACCCTCCTTAACAGCAGAGAGATTTGTTTCGCTCATGGCGATTTGATTCACAACCTTTGGGGAAATTTCCTTATAGGTTTCGGACATATCGTAGGAAACAATGCTGTCTATAAGAGTAGCTTTATAATGCGAGCCGCCATTTGAAAGGGTGGCGGTATAATTAGCCAACTGTAAAGGTGTAAAGGCATTTTTCTGACCTATTGAAATCTGCAAGGTATTACCATCAAAGCTATTGGATTTAGGCTCTAATATAATACCCTTTGCATCGTCAACCTCAACACCTGTTTTAACACCTAAGCCAAACTGTTTGAAATAGTCGGTAAGGGTAAGCGCTCCTACGCGGCGGCCCAAATCATAAAAGAAGTAGTTACAGCTTTTAGAAAGCGCTGAGGTCAAATTCATACTTTTATGGTAGTGCATACACTCGGGTGTATAGTCTGCAAAATATGTGTAGTAGCGTTTACAAAAGATGGTTTCGCCTATATTGTAAAGATTATTTTCTAATGAGGCAATAGCCACTATGGGTTTTATTGTAGAACCTATGGGGTACACACCCTGAAAAGCGCGGTTTGTAAGAGGTTTTGCAGGATTGCTTGCCAAAGATTCATATTCCTTGTTCATTGTTGCGGAATCGTATGTGGGGTAATTGGCGGCGCAAAGTACCTGACCTGAATCTATGCGAACAGCTACTGCAGCACCCGCTATACACGATCCACCTTCACTTTGCAATTTTTGTACAATGGCGCTTAAGGAATCCTGAGCCTTGCGTTGCATCGTTTTATCAAGGGTAAGCATAATTGTTTTACCTGCTACAGGCTCTTTGGTAACCTCTTTTGAAATTATGTTGCCTTCGGTATCAAGGCGGTAGGTAATTTCACCGTCTGTACCGCGGAGATATTCCTCGCCCCATTTTTCAATACCGCTTTTACCTACCTTATCGTCATAAGAGTAGCCCTTTGCCTTGTATTCCTCCCAGTCTTCTTTATATATAGGACCTACAGAACCTATAAGGTTTACAGCAAGGGAGGTATCGGTATATTCGCGGAAAGGTACAACATCTACGGTTACACCGTTAAGTCTGAAAGAGGATTCCGAAATTTTGCGCATTAGCTCTACGGGAATATCCTCTGCAAAGGTAAAGGGATAGGAAATCGAAAAATCGGCAGCAGTCATACTGTAGCGTATGCCCATTATTTTGCGTTTATCGTCATTAGAATAATCTTCGAGTTCATATTTTTCTACCATTTCACCGAAGCAATTTTCAGCCGTGGCATAGTGGGCAAGCTCCAATATTTCCAGTAGCTTTTCTATGTTGGATTCGGAATTCTGTTTATATCCGTAGGGTGCTTCAAAAGTCAAGGGAAGGTCATCCTTCCACTCGGCACCGTGCTCCTGCATAAGGTTAACAAGTGTAAGAATAACATCGTTAAGATTATCATTAATGTAAGCTTTATTGAAAACTATATTATAACCGTCACGGTTTATAGCTATTTGTCTGCCGTAGCAGTCAAGAATTTCTCCTCGAGGTGCTTTTAAAACGGATGTCAGCACTGAGGATGCGCCGTCATTTTTGTCGGTAAATTTTTCGGCATTGGCTATCTGGATAGAATATATCCGTGTGGAGAAAAAAAGTATTGTTAAAATGAGTATTACTGACAGCACCGTTAATTGGGTCTGGCTTTTTTTCTGAAAAGGCAAGAGATTATCCTCCGAAAAAATTATTGTGTATCATTGGTTTTTAAGCTTGTCAAAGTGTTTGAAAATAAAATAAAAAGGAAAAATGAAAACCGAAGTATATATAGCAGAGGGCAGGGAATAGCCCAAGAGATGCTGCAGGCTTTGCTGTGCCGTATAATCAAAGACGCGAAAGATAAGCCAATGGAAAAAGAAATACAAAACCGCTCCGAAAAGTGATAAAACTGCCGCAGCACGTATGTTTTTGTTAAAAAGGTTATTTGCTGCAAGGCAAACAAGGGTAGCCATAATCATTAAGATTACGGTATTGAAGCAATATGTGCCGCTTGCTACACTGTCTGCGCAGGCACCTGTTAAAAAGCCAGCAAGGGCAGACTTTTTAACGTCCCCGAAAACCGAAAAGGCTGTAAGCAGGGGCAACAGAATAAAGGGTGTGGCACCCTTTATTGCAAGGTTTAAGCCGTCGGTAGAATTAAGTATTATAACCGTAAAAAACAGCAAAAAAGTGAACAAAGCTATAAGCGGGTGAGATTTTTTATAAAGCATTATTATTTCTCACTCCCTACCATAAGTCCGCCTTGACCCTCAAATGAGGTGATTACCATAACCTCGCGTAAATTTTCAATATCGGCAAAGGGTTTAACTGCGGCGAAAATAGAGGTGTTGTATTCATCGCTGCCTATAGACTGTATAGTTCCTATAAGCAGTCCTTCGGGGAATATTCCTTCGCCGGAGGTTACCACATAGTCGCCTATAGCCACATTGCAGGAACGCGAAAGGTTAAAAAATCTGGTATACCCATCTTTTGCCTGCTCTAACGAGCCTGAGAGTATACCCGAATCGCTTGTACGGTTATCAAGAGCACCTAAGGTGATGTCAGGGCTTAAAACGGTGGAAACCTTAGAGGTGGTTAGCCCCACTTCACTTATGTAGCCAACAAGCCCTGCTTCGGTTATAACAGGGTCATATTGGGCTATGCCAGAAGCGGAGCCTTTGTTTATAACAAAGCCCTTATAGGGGTCCTGATTATCCCTTGAAATGAGGGTTGCGTGTGAAAACTTGAAATCAGGGTTAGCATCCTTTATTTCAAGGTATTTTTTATAAAACTCATTTTCGTTGGTAGCTTTTTCGTATTCTGCCAACTGTTCTCTCAGAGCATTTATTTCAGCTTCAAGCTCAGTATTTTTAAGCATAATTTCGTTGCCGTCGGTGTAAGCAGTCAAAAAATCGGATACTGCTCCCGTGATCTTTGTTGCCGCCGCTTTAAAGGGAGCTGTAAAAGTTCCCGCAATATCTGCTTGGGGAGACATTCTGCCGCCTATGATAAGAAAGGTTACCGACAGAGCAATTAATATTATAACTACTGAAAGTATAAGCTTAAATTGCCTACTGCGAAAGAAAAAACGCATTTTTATCCTCCGTTAATTGAAAGAAAATATTTAGTTTATTTTATCTGAAACGCTTTCCTCTGCGGAAAACATAATTCTCAAAGCCACTATCGGCTTCAAGACGCTTAGCTGTGCCTAAAACCACGCAGTCAAGGGGGTTAGCGGCTACTGTTACAGGCATACCAGTTTCTTCAGCAATAAGCTCGGCAAAACCGCGAAGCAATGCTCCGCCGCCTGTAAGGGTTATGCCTCTGTCAATAATATCGGCAGCAAGCTCGGGGGGAGTTTTTTCAAGAGTCAAACGAATGGTGTCAATAATCTGTGAAATTGGGTCAGCCATGGCAGAACGCACTTCTTCAGAGGTGATTATTACATTCTTAGGCAGACCGTCAACCTGATTTCGTCCCTTTATTTCAATGCTTGTCTCATTTTCATAAGGCTTAGCAGAGCCAATTTCTATTTTTATCTGCTCGGCAGTGCGTTCGCCGATGAGTAGGTTGTGCTTACGCCTTACATAGTTAATTATAGCCTCGTCAAGGTCGTCACCCGCTATACGGATAGACTGTGCGGTAACAATATCACCTAAGGATATAACCGCAACCTCACTGGTACCGCCGCCAACATCTACAACCATACTGCCTGCTGCATCCCAAACGGGCAGTCCTGCACCTACCGCTGCTGCCATAGGCTCTTCTACAAGGTCAATATCTGTAGCGCCAGCCTGCTTTGCGGCATCGTAAACTGCGCGGCTTTCAACCTCTGTAACACCTGCCGGAATACAAACCACCATACGGACTCTTGAAAAAAGCGAGCCTTTCATAGCTTGTCTCACAAATCTTTTAAGCATTGCGGCGGTAACATCAAAGTCGGCTATAACGCCGTCTTTAAGAGGTCTTACCGCAACAATAGAGCCTGGTGTTCTGCCTATCATTTCCTTAGCCTCGGTGCCTACTGCACGCACGGCATCATTTCTTATATCGTAAGCCACTACCGATGGCTCACGCATTATAATGCCTTTTCCTTTAAGACAAACCAAAGTATTTGCTGTGCCTAAATCAACACCTATATCTCTTGTAAACATAAGTTTCTCCGTTCTTAAAGTTTTATTTTATTATTTACGGTACAATAAGATTTATTGCATTGTGAATGTTAGTAATTTCAATACTGTCATTACCCTTGGCAAATTCACCGTCCAGCGTCCAAGAAACGTTCTCTCCGCCTGTTACGGTTATACTGCTTGTATGGAAGAATTCCATACCCTCACGGTTCAGATCCTTTTTAAGAATTCCGTCTATAAGGGGCTGCAGCCTTAAAACATTATCGGGGTTGCGGATAAGTAAAACCTCAAAAAGACCGTCATTAAGCTTTACAACGCTGTCATCAAACTTGACTATTCCGCCTACCGACATTGAGTTGGAAATAGCCCCGAACAGGAAATCACCCTCGATTTCACGGTCAGGACAAGTGAATTTAAGGTGAATAGGTTTTATATTTCCAAGACTTTTAACTCCCTCAAAAACATAGGCTGCCTGACCTAATACATTTTTAACCTCTTGAGGTGCTGAGTATGAAGCAGAGGTGAAGGCACCGAAAGAAGCGGTATATGAAAAATATTTATCACCGAATTTTCCTATATCCAATGCAATCTCGTGACCTGTGGTAATATCCTCAGCCGCTTTGGCAATCATACGTGAAATATTAAGTCCCGAAGACCATTCGTTAAGTGTGCCTGAGGGGATATAACCTAACTTGCAGTGTATTTTAGCCTGCATAAGTCCTGTTATAACCTCGTTAAGTGTACCGTCACCGCCGCAGACCACTATTAAATCAAATTCATTTTCAGAAAGTGTGGATATTTTAAGTGTAGCGTCACCCTTTTCCTTAGTAGGGTAAACCGTAACGGAATAGTTAGCATTAGATAAAATTTCAACTACCTTTAAAAGTTCAGTACGCATTTTTGCTTTTCCCGAGCAGGGGTTAACTATTAAAAGCAATTTTTTTTCGTTCATAAGAATTTCCTTTCAAAGTAATCATCTATAATCTATGGGCAATGTTGCAGTAGCATTAAGCTCGGTGCCTGCCGTATTGCCGATTTCGTATTCAAAAATCGCTTGTGCTCCTACCATTGCCGCATTATCTCCGCAATATTTAAGCGGCGGATAAAAAAGCTCCAAACCTCTTTTTTTACATTGCTCATCCATTCGGCGTCTAAGCTCACTGTTAGCGGAAACACCGCCTGCTACAGCTATTTTTTCATACCCCAAGCTTTCGGCAGCCTTAAAGGTATTATCTATAAGCATATCACAAACACGCTCCCTTATAGTAGCGCAAAGAACGGGAACGTCTATTTCTTCACCCTTTTGGTGTGCGTTATGAACGGTATTTATAACGGCGGTTTTAAGACCTGAGAAGCTAAAATCGTATACTCCACCGCCTGATTTTGGGTAAGGTAGAGGATATTTTTTAAAATCCGCCTTTGTTGCGATTTTATCAAGCGTTACTCCTCCCGGATACTCAAGTCCTAAGCATCTTGCGGTCTTGTCGAAGCATTCGCCTGCGGCATCGTCCCTTGTGCTGCCTATTATTTTAAAGGTTGTATAGTCGGTAACCTCTGCCAAAACGGTGTTGCCACCTGAGACTAAAAGACATAAAAACGGTGGCTTTAATTGGGGGTGTGCAATATAATTTGCCGCTATATGTGAACGCAGATGATGAACGGGAATAAGCGGCACGCCTAAGGTTAAAGCTAAACCTTTTGCAAAATTAACACCTACCAAAAGTGCACCTATAAGTCCCGGCGCAAAGGTAACTGCTACCGCCTCAATATCACTATAGGTAATGCCTGCCTGCTTTAAAGCCTCATCGCATACGCGGGAGATAGCCTCGGTATGTCTTCTCGAAGCGATTTCAGGCACAACGCCGCCGTAAATACGGTGCTCGGCTATCTGTGTTGCTATTATATTTGAAAGAACCGTTCTGCTCTCAACCACTGCTGCAGAGGTTTCGTCACAGGAGGATTCAATTGCTAATATCTTCATTTTCTTCAAACCTTTTAGTCATAATACAGGCATTTTCCTGTGGGTCACGGTAAAAATTCTTACGTAATCCTTCTTTTTTAAAGCCCATTTTTTCATAAAGCGAAATTGCCCCAAAATTGGATTCTCTGACCTCAAGTGAGACAAAGCTTAGCTCAATTTCATCTGCTAAATCAAAAACTCGCTTAATTAGCGCTGTGGCTACGCCCTTTTTGCGGTGCTTGGGATAAACTGCGATATTTGTGATATATCCTTCATCTAAAATACAGCTTATACCGACATAGCCTAAAAGCTCGCCGTTATTTTCTGCCACAAAGAATTTAGTGCCCTTTGCGAAGGAGTCAAGGATAGTAGCTTCGCTCCAAGGCTCGGAAAAGCATATTTCCTCCAAAAGAGCAATTTTTTTAATATGCTCTTTTTTTATAGGTACGATATTAAAGGGCAGGAAAAGCCCGTCGATAGCTTTAGTGATTTCATCACGGCAGGCTCTATAAACCTCTAAGCCGCAGATAAACGGGTCGGAAATCCCACCGCCCAAAACCGAAAGCTTTTCTTTAGCGTAGGGCTCTAAATATGCCTTGTGTGAATTGGACATACAGATAATTCTGTCCGCCCAATCTATATCCTCGGCAGCTATTGTTCGGGAAATATGACCGCTTATATCAATGCCTATTTCCCTTAAAGCTTTTACTGAGTTTTTGCTGACAGGTGACCCATCAGCCGCTAAGCCACAGCTTTTAACCGCAATATTTTCTAAACCCAAAGATTTTAAATATCCTTCAGCCATAGGACTGCGGCAGGTGTTACCTGTGCAAACAAATAATATATTCATTATTCTTTAGCCTCTAACCAATTTTTACCGTATGCCGCATCGGCGGTAAGCTTTACTGCAAGCGAAGCGGATTTTTCCATCTCCTCGGCTAACAGGTCGCATACCTTTTGGGCATCATTTTTATCACACTCAACTATAAGCTCATCATGCACCTGTAAGATAAGCTTAGCGGTGGGAGCTTCCTTTTCGAGGCGGTCGAACACATTTATCATAGCAAGCTTAATAATGTCTGCCGCTGTGCCCTGAATAGGGGCGTTTCTTGCAACCCTTTCGCCAAAGGCTCGAAGCATTCCGTTAGAGTTATTAAGCTCGGGCAGGTATCTGCGTCTGCCAAAAAGGGTTGTTACAAAGCCGTCAAGCTTTGCTTGATTAATGGTGTTTTCCATATAAGCGGCCACACCCGAATATGATGCAAGATAATTTTTAATATAGCTATCAGCCTCCGCACGGGTAACGCCGATGTCCTTTGAAAGCGAGAAAGCACCGATACCGTAAACTATACCGAAGTTTACAGCCTTTGCACGGCTTCGCATAACGGGAGTTACCATATCCTCAGGCATTGAAAAGACCTGCGCCGCAGTAGCAGTGTGAATGTCAGCTCCTGATAAAAAAGCGTTTATCATATTTTGGTCCTTTGCGATATGAGCTAAAACACGAAGCTCTATCTGAGAATAGTCGGCATCGCAAAGCACCCTGCCCTTGGGAGCAATAAAGTATTCACGAAGACGCTTGCCCTCGCTTGTTCTCACGGGAATATTCTGCAAATTTGGTTCTAATGAGCTTATTCTGCCTGTTCTTGCTTCGGTCTGATTAAAGGTGGTGTGAATTCTGCCGTCCTCAGCTATACAGCCCTGCAAGCCGTCCGCATAAGTGGATTTAAGCTTTGCTAACTGGCGGTATTCTAAAAGTAATGTTACCGCAGGGTGGCGGTCCTTAAGCTCCTCTAACACTTCGGCATTTGTGCTATAGCCGCTTTTGGTTTTTTTCTTTGCAGGAAGCTCCAATTTTTCAAATAACGCTACACCCAATTGCTTTGGAGAATTAAGATTAAATTCATAACCTACAAGTGAGTAAATTTCTTTTTCTATCACAGAAATGCGTTCGCCTAACTCAGCAGATAAATTTTTAAGTCCTTCTTTGTCAACCAAAAAGCCGCAAAGCTCCATATCGCCTAAAACCTTGGCAAGGGGAAGCTCAATTTCCTCTAAAAGCTTTAGTTGATTTGTAGCTTCAAGCTCTTTTTTAAGATTATCGCAAGCGGTTTTAAAGCTACATGCGTTTTTAATAAATTCATCAGCCTCGTTCTCAATTTCGTGGGTAGTGCCATATTCTGCTATAAGGCGGTCTGCAGCATAGGATGAGGATGCAGGATTGCAAAGATATGCCGCAAGCATAGCGTCAAAGCTTATGGCAACGATATTTTTGTTTTGTTTATAAAGGCTTTTATAATCGTAAACTCTTTTCTTAATGCTGGGGTTTTCCATAACAGCTTTAAGGACTTCGCTGTTTGCCTTGCAAACACCATCGTCCCAAACAAGCGCGGTTTTTTCACCATCGCAGTAAACGGTAACCTCGGTTATGCTATCGGGTAAGGAGGATTTCACCGACATCTTTGCTGTTTCTTCCATATCAAAGCCGATTTGCATTTGTGAGTTTACAGGCTCTAAGCCCATTTTCTCCATAAGCTTAAAAAATTCGAGCTTGGTCATTAAAGCAGCAAGCTCTGTTTTTTGAGCGGCTTTTGTTTTATAATCCTCGATATTTTCGTTTATGGGAGCGGTTTTGCATATAGTTCCAAGCTCTCGGCTAAGATAAGCGCTTGTCTTTCCTACCGCCAGCTTATTGCGTACACCGTCCTTGATTTCGAGGCTTTCAAGATTTTCATAAATATAATCAATGCTATGGTATCGGGTTATAAGGTCGGTAGCGGTTTTTTCGCCCACACCTGCAACGCCTGGGATATTATCGGAGGAGTCACCCATTAAGGCTTTAAGCTCTATCATTTCGTCGGGAGTAAGTCCGTACTTTTCAAATAGTGCCTCCTTATTGTAATTAATTATTTCGGGATGTCCCATTTTGGTTGCGGCAAGCAATACTCTTGTTTTATCAGACACTAACTGCAGGGAATCTCGGTCACCTGTAGAGATAACACATTCATTACCGCTCTGCTCGGAAAGGCGAGCCAATGTACCTAAAATATCGTCAGCCTCAAAGCCTTCACATTCAATACAGGTATAGCCTGCGAGCTTTAACCATTCTTTTAAAACAGGCATTTGCTGTGCAAGCTCAGGTGGCATACCTTTTCTGCCTGCTTTATATTCTGAATACTGCTTATGGCGAAAGGTGGGAGCCTTTAAATCGAAAGCTACTGCTACACCGTCAGGCTTTTCCATATCGCAAAGTTTGTTTAAAATGTTAATAAAACCGTAAATTCCGTTAGTGTACTGTCCGTCCTTGGTGGAAAGCAACTTTATGCCGTAAAAGGCGCGGTTTATTATACTGTTACCGTCAATAGCAAGCAGCTTCAAGTTTTCAACTCCCAACATATAATATAATCTATATTATTATAACACAGTTTAAATTATATGTCATCATATTTTGCAATTTTTTTACAAAAAATATCCGCCCGCTTTAAACGAGCGAATATATAATTTAAATTTTGATTATTTCGAGGTGCTCTAACAAAATTTCAAAGCCCAAAAGGATAAGTATTGCACCGCCTGTGAATTCTGCCTTTGATTTCCATTTCATACCGCAGATATTTCCGATTTTAACGCCTATGGCTGAGAGTGTAAAGGTTATAATGCCGATAAACAGTACTGCCAAGTAGGCTTTTGCAGCCTCGCCCTTTAAATCCATTGCGAGCGCAATACCTGCCGCCAAAGCATCAATGCTTGTAGCTACAGCCATTAAAAACATAGTTTTAAAACCGAAGTCGCAATCGTTGCAGCCTTCCTCTTTAGAGAAGGATTCTTTTATCATATTAGCGCCTATTGCACCCAACAAAACAAAAGCTATCCAATGGTCAACGGCGGTCACATATTTTTCAAAGGCTGAGCCAAGGCAGTAGCCTATAAACGGCATAAGCGCCTGAAACCCACCAAACCAAAAACCAGCAATAAGCATATGCTTAGGTTTAACTTTGGGTGTGGCAAGTCCCTTGCATACGGCAACCGCAAAAGCGTCCATAGAAAGACCTACCGCCAATATAAATAGCTCTAAAATTCCCATTATGTAAAAAACACTCCCGAAATATGTTTATTCCGCGAAACCCGATATGATGACATTTTACAGGTGATAATGGTATTTGTCAAGGAATAAACAGTTATATTTGAGGTAAAATAAAGAAAATTCCATAAAATAAGTTTATTTAATTTTTAACGGGACGTCGTAGGCGCCGTCCCCTACAGATTGCATTAATTTAAAAAGTAAATCATACGAAAGGGAATATTATGTCAACTAAACTCAAGAGGCTTATTACTGCCGCCGCAGGACTTGGAATAGGTATTGTGAACGGAGTGCTTGGAGCAGGCGGAGGTATGATAGCGGTGCCTATTTTAAAAAAATTGGGCTTGGAGCAAAAGGAGGCTCACGCAAATGCTGTGGCTATAATTTTACCTATAAGCATACTGAGTGCAGTTTTGTATCTTGTTAAAGATTATGTAAACTTAAGCAATAGTTTCGCTTATATCCCCACAGGTGTGTTGGGGGCTGTGGCAGGAACTTATATACTTAGAAAAATTTCGCCCGTATGGCTTAAACGGATTTTCGGCGGTTTTATGGTTTATGCAGGCGCTCGCCTGCTGCTCAAATGAATATTGTCGCCCTTTTAGCAGGGCTTTTTTCGGGAATTTTAGGCGCTATGGGCTTGGGCGGTGGCGCTGTGCTAATAATTTACCTTACTTTGTTTACCGAAACCGAGCAGCTGACCGCACAGGGGATAAATCTGTTGTTTTTTATTCCAACAGCTCTTTTGGCAGTGATAATTTACTCTATAAAAAGGAAAATCAAATGGAAGCTAACGGTAAAAATTGCGGTTTGGGGGCTTATCGGTGCAGCGTTGGGCTTAAGCCTTACAAGTCTTTTAGGCGGTGAGATTACTTCTAAAATTTTTGGAGGTTTGCTGATTTTAATGGGCGTTTCGGAAATTTTTAAAAGAGATACTAAAACTGTTGCAGAAAAGAAAAAAAGATGATATACTGTAAAAAAGAACTAATATTCGTTGGAGGTAAACGTTATGTCAAAAACTCCTCTTACTGAAAAGCAAAAGCTTGTATATAATTTTTTAGTGAAGCAAATGTCAGGAGGATTCCCACCTTCTGTCCGTGAAATCTGTACCGCAACAGGCATTAAATCCACCTCAACGGTGCATGCAATTTTAGGTGCACTTGAAGAGGAGGGCTACATAATCAGAGACCCTAAAAATTCACGCTCTATCCGTCTTGACACAGGCTCGCCCTCATCAATGGTTCCACTTGTAGGCAGAATTACAGCAGGTAAACCTATTTTAGCTGTAGAGGAAATTGAGGATTACATTCCTTACCCCTCAAAGGATGCTGACGGTCTTTTCGCCTTAAAGGTTGTGGGACTTAGTATGCGTGACGCAGGTATACTTGACGGTGATATTATAGTGGCTGATAAAAACAAGCCCTGCCGAAGCGGCGATATTGTTGTAGGTATGGACGGTGACGAGGCTACCGTTAAACGCCTGCTTATTAAGAATGGGCAGATTATATTTATGCCCGAAAATCCCGATTTTTCACCTATTTACCCCGAAGACCCAATGGTGCTTGGCAAGGTTGTAGGCAGCTATAGAAAGTACTGATAAAATGTTAAAAAGTGTTGATATTTTTACCGACGGCGCCTGCTCGGGTAATCCGGGTCCTGGAGGTTGGGGTGTTATACTTCGTTTCGGCAGCTACGAAAAGGAGCTTTCGGGCGGAGAGAAAAAGACCACCAACAACCGAATGGAGCTTACCGCCGCTATTATGGGACTTTCGGCTTTAAAGGAAAAGTGCAAGGTAAGGCTTGTTACCGATTCAAAATACGTTGCTGACGGTATAACAAAGGGCTGGGCGGCTTCGTGGCAGAAAAACGGTTGGAAAAAAGCCGATAAAAAGCCCGCGCTAAACCCCGATTTATGGGAAAGACTTTTAGAATTGGTGGACTATCACGATGTTACTATTGATTGGGTAAAGGGTCACGCAGGTCACCCTGAGAATGAGCGGTGTGACAAACTTGCGGTTGAATTTTATAAAAAATTACAAGGAACTTGAATTTAATGGCTAAAACCTCAAAAACGGAATTTATAATTACAGGTGCACTAATTGCTGCCGCATATGCGGGGCTTACATATTTAAGCAATATTTTCAGTTTGGCTTACGGACCGATACAGCTAAGGGTATCAGAAATACTTACCATATTGCCTGTTTTCACACCTGCGGCAATACCTGGGCTGACAGTAGGTTGTTTTATTGCAAATATAGGCTCTTTTAATGCTTTGGATATGATTTTCGGCACAGCCGCCACATTAATAGCCGCTTTGCTCACATATTCTTTAAGAAATATAAAGTTTAAAGGCTTACCTCTGATAGCAGCCTTACCACCCGTACTTGTTAACGCAATAGTGATAGGTGCAGAAATCAACTGGTTTTTTCTGCCTGAGGGTGCTTCTTATTGGGGATTTGTGATATCAGGCTTAGAGGTTGGTCTTTCGCAGTTGGTAGTTTGCTATTTGTTGGGTATGCCGTTTTATATGGTGGTTAAAAAGTATAAAATATTTAAAAAGAAATAGAGGGGCTGAGTATCACGCTCAGTTCCTTGTGACTTTATTATTGGTGTTTTATTTATAGATAGTTTTACTAACCCTGGTGTCTAATAGAGTTCCCCTTTTCGCAAGATATAATAATTAAACAACTTTATGAAAAATGGTGTGAATAAAGAAGAGTTTCACTTTGGATAAATTGTTCATTGTTATTCCAGCATATAATGAATCGGAAAATATTGGAAACTGTGTTAAAGAATGGTACCCCATTGTGGAAAAATGCAATCAAAACGGCGAATCAAGATTGGTTATAATTGATGATGGTTCAAAAGATGATACATATAATATTTTAATGGAATTAGCGAAAGATAGACCTATGCTATTACCTCTCACAAAAGAAAATGGAGGTCATGGTTCTACGGTGCTTTATGGTTATCAGTATGCCATTAAAGAAGGTGCAGATTTTATTTTTCAAACAGATTCTGATGGACAAACAAATCCCGATGAATTTGAAGCTTTTTGGAAAGAGAGAAATAACTTTGATGCCATAATAGGAAATCGTGTTGTACGTGGCGATGGTAAAAGTAGAAAGTTTGTTGAAAATGTTGTGTGTTTTTTGTTGCGATTAGTTTTCGGAGTAAATGTAAAAGATGCAAATGCACCATTCCGTTTGATGAAATCTTGCATTGTAGAAAAATATATCAATAAACTCCCTAAAGATTATAACATTCCAAATATCATGTTTACTACATATTTTGTTTACCATAACGAACAAGTAAAGTTTGTTCCTATTTCGTTTAAACCGCGACAGGGAGGAGTTAATACCATTAACATTAAGAAAATTATAAAAATCGGTTGGAAGGCAGTAGGCGATTTTTATAAATTGAAGCGGGAGATCAATCTGTGATGAAATACGATTATATCATTGTTGGTTCTGGTCTTTATGGTGCAACCTTTGCACACCAAGCAAAATTAAAAGGCAAATCTGTATTGGTAATAGACAAACGTTCACATATTGCCGGTAATGTTTATACCGAGAAAATCGAAAATATTCAAGTTCACAAATATGGCGCTCATATTTTCCATACCAACAAAGAAAAGGTATGGCACTATGTAAATCAATTTGCAGAATTCAACCGTTTTACCAATGCACCAATTGCAAATTATAAGGGGAAACTATTTTCTCTACCCTTTAATATGTACACATTTAATCAAATGTGGGGTGTTGTCACACCTGATGAGGCGGCTGCCATAATCGAAGAGCAGCGCAAGGAAATCAATCATACCCCCACAAATTTAGAAGAACAAGCTATTTCTATGGTGGGACGGGACATTTACGAGGCCCTTGTGAAAGGTTACACAGAAAAACAATGGGGACGGAATTGCAAGGATTTGCCTGCTTTTATCATTCGTCGCTTGCCGTTTCGCCTAACATTTGATAATAATTATTTTAACGCACGTTTCCAGGGAATTCCTATCGGTGGTTATACAAAATTAGTTAAAAATATGTTAGATGGAATAGATGTGATTTTAGAAGAAGATTACCTGCTAAATAAAAAGAAATATAACGATTTGGCAGAAAAAATTATATA
>JBGVRU010000085.1:0-2199 GCA_045128715.1 Acutalibacteraceae bacterium
CCCTTTTTCTTTTTCAGATATGTCGCCACACTTTTTCTCGCTTTGGCATCCAAATGGTTGGTAGGTTCATCAATCAGTAGGAAATGCCCTTCATTAAGAAAAAGAGCGGCAAGCAAAACCTTTGTCTGCTCTCCGTTGGAAAGTGTTTCAAAAGGTCGCCAAAGCACATCGACATCAACATCAAGATAAGAAAGTTCTCGCATAAGTTCCCATTCTTCCGCAAGTGGGCAAACCTCCTGCAATATATCCTCTGTAATACGATTCTTATCTGAAACGGGATAAGGAAAATAATCAAACTGTACGGATGATAGGATTTTTCCACTATACTCATATTTCCCAAGCAGAAGATTCAGAAAGGTTGTTTTACCTCGTCCGTTTCTGCCCACAAAACCAAGCTTCCAATCGGTATCAACCTGGAAACTGACATTTTCAAAAACATTATCATAACTTGTCGGATATGAAAATGTAAGGTTTTCAATTTTAATCATTGACATAAATATTATCCTCCTTTGCATGTCATACGATACCAAGTCGGTTCGGTGAATGTTTACTCCGTATAGATTTCACCAAAAGGAACCGACACTATACGGAGTAAATCATGTGTAACTATCTGTTCTGCACTATTCATAAAGCACCTCCAAAACAAAATAAGAGCCGCAAGAAAGTTTATCCTTGCAGCTCGTCATAGCATAAAATAACACCACTAAGCAAAAGTGGCAACAGCACTATATTGAGTAAGATAGACATATAACTTTCTTGCAATAGACACAATAATGCCAAAGTATAGCACTACCGCATATTTTGATTTTATTTGCAAGAAAAGTTAATCATGTTTCCACCTGTTTCTTTGTTATTTATTATATTATATCATTTTTTTGCTCTAAAATCAAGAGTTATCACAAAAATGTAAAAAATTCTACCGCCTACATAAAGAAACGCCCGAACATTTCTGTCCGAGCGTTCTCGGTGTTGATTGCAACGCTTTATCTTTGTAGTTTTATCATAACCTCGTCAACCGCATCCGTATATCTGCCTTGTGCTATCAGTTTGTTGCGGAAAGCAAACAAGGCATTGAAGATATACCGCCGTTCCTCTGCTGTGAGGTAAAGGTAATACTTTCGCTTTCTCATACGAAGATCACCTCGGTATTGACAATTTCCGTAACCGCTGACCGCAGATTATTCATTCTGCCAACCCATTCTATTTGGTTGTCTGCTTTCAGCTTTTCGGTAATGCCCTCACGCTCTGCCCGTTGCTTCATAAGACGGTCAAACAATTCCTGTGCCTGTTCCTCAACATCGGCAAGGTGGGATTGCAGTTTGCCGCTTGTCAGCAGATTGATGTAGAACACCTTTTTATGTTCTCGGATATACCGCAAATGCCGCTGTCCCCATACACCGATATACCTTTCTTCTTTTTCGGCAGGTAATTCCAAACAAGGAATATAATAATCGCCTTGCAACTCATACCAAAGACCGTTTTGCTCGTTATAAATGTACTTTTCCATTATGTAATCCTCCAAAATAATATATTCGCACATACATCACAGTTTCCCGATTGCCACACCTTGTTATATCGTGTTATCAGTTTTTCTTGCCCTTGCTTTTGCCCTTATAATCTTTCGGAGCAAGGATAAAATCGTGTGAAATCGTATAAAGGGATAAGGTGAGCATTTTGCGAAAAATCCTTTGTTTTCAACGGTTTTGGAGAACTTTATTAAATCCCTATAAGGTGGTATAATCACCTATGAAATTTCATATTTCAAATTCCAATTTGTTTAACAGTTGAAAAAACTAGATCCTTAGGAGAAAAGATGATAAAACATATTGCAAATATAGTCACAGGTTGTCGTGCTTTGGGTAGTGTTTTGTTGTTGTTCTTTCCTGCGTTTTCAGTAGAGTTTTATATTATATATATCATCTGTGGTTTTAGTGATATGATAGACGGTACTATCGCAAGAAAGACAAACAGCACCAGCGAATTGGGGGCTAAAATTGATACAGTAGCCGACCTTGCTTTTATAACAGCATCTTTGATTAAAATATTGCCAACATTTAATATTCCAGGGTGGTTATGGATATGGGGCATTGTAATCGCAATCATCAAAATTGGCAATATCATATGGGGATATGCTTCTAAAAAACAGTTCATATCCCTACATACTATAATGAACAAGATTACGGGATTGTTATTGTTTCT
>JBGVRU010000086.1:0-10711 GCA_045128715.1 Acutalibacteraceae bacterium
TCAGCAAAAGCGGTGTGATAGTTGCCAAGACCCTCGGTCTTACCACGAACACCTGTAGCGTGGCAGAACTGAACCTTAGGATATTCCTTAGCAGCCTTTACCATGTAGGGCTCGTGACCGAAAGAGTCAGCAAAAATAACCTGACAACCTGCGTTTACAAGCTCTTTAGCGGTTGTGTAGCACTCTTCACCCTCAGGGATACCGGTCTTCATAATAACCTGATCGTCCTTAATGCCAAGAGCCTTGCAAGCTTCATTTGCTGCATCAATAAAGTTCTTGTCATAGGTGGAGTTAGCATCGTGTAAGAAGATAAAACCAACCTTAAGATCTTCTTTAGCAACAGCTTCAATTTTGTCAGCCTTAGTAAGCTCAACCTCATCAATAGAGAGAACCTTAGCTGCATCGTCAGCGTCAGAGCTGGTGTTTGCATCTCCACAGCCTGCAAAAGCGAAAAGCATTGCAACTGCAAGAAGCATAGAAATGAGTTTTTTCATTTTAAAAATCTCCTCTTTTTTATTTATGTAAATTGAAATTACATACAAATTCAATGTTTATCTGCGCTAAACATTATTAAATAAGAAAAAACAAATGATAAAACAGATTTTTACTTTTTTAAAAACCAATATGTATTGCTTTAAATTTATTTTTCTCTAAAGGTAAGGGAATTATCATCCATACTTTCAACTATTGTCAAAGACTCAACTCTGATTCCTTTTGCACGAAGCATATCTCCGCCCCGCTGAAAACCTTTTTCTATTGCACAAGAACAGCCTACAACCTCGGCACCTGCTTGTCCCACAATATCAATAAGACCCATAAGAGCTTTTCCGTTAGCAAGAAAATCATCTATTATAAGTATCTTGTCTTTTGATGAGAGGTATTCTTTGGCTACCACTACCGTATAATCGGTGTTATGGGTATAAGAATGCACAACAGCTTTATAAACCTCACCGCCTATATTGCTGCTCTTGTTCTTTTTGGCAAAAACCATAGGGATATGCATAATAGCAGCTGCTGCCATAGCAATAGCTATCCCTGAGGTTTCAATAGTGAGAATTTTATTGACGGCGCTATCTGCGAACAGTGTAGCAATCTCGCTGCCCATTTCCATCATAAAATCAGCATCTATCTGATGATTGAGAAAGGATCCCACCTTTAAAATATTACCTGGAAGGACCTGTCCTTCACTTAAAATCTTCTCCTCAAGTGCTTTCACAAGCTGTCCTCCCGAAAGGTATTAATATGACAAAAAATTACTTTTATACATGAATATGTTATCACATCACATACCGTTTGTCAATAAAAAAAGCCCAACAAGTAACTATAAATTGTGTAGGTTTACAATAGATGTGTTACAGTAGCGAATAAAAAGGAAGTAGTAATGGAAAATCCTGTGTTACAGCCAAACCGCTAAGACAAAACGTACAGAAAAATTGACCATTCGTCAAAAAATTGTAACACAAACAAAAACACCCGTTAATATATCTAACTATCTCATTGAGCTTATAGATATGCCAAGGAGGCTTAAATAATTCCATTTTAAAAACCGCCCAGTAATGCTGAACAGCAAACTGTGCGGTTTTTGTATTTTATTTTGTTATGCAATCTGCTACATAAATGCCCATTGCGCCCGATTGGGAAAGACCACGGCAAATGCCGCTACCGTCACCGATAATATAAACATTATCCGTAAGCTCGAATTTATTATTCATAAACTCGGGACGAATAGAATAGTATTTGCTTTCGCAGCCGTAAAGCAAGGTATCGTCATTGGCAGTACCGGGAGCTACCTTATCAAGAGCGTAAATAGTCTCAATAATATTAGTAAGTATTCTGTGAGGGAGTACCAATGAAATATCACCCGCCGTTGCTTTGAGTGTAGGTTCAACGGTGTTCTGACCAAGACGATGGTCATTGGTGCGTCTGCCTCTGATAAGGTCACCGAAGCGCTGCACAATAACATTACCGTTGCCTATCATATTGGCAAGTCTTGAAATATTCTCGGCATACTCGGTAGGCTGATTAAAAGGCTCGGTAAAGCGTATACTTGAAAGTATTGCGAAGTTACAGTTTTCGGTGCGCTTTTCATCCTCTGCATAGGAATGACCGTTTGCCGTAATTATTCCGCGGTTATTTTCCGCCGAAACAAGACCGCCCTTATTAAAGCAGAACATTCTGCAACGGTCCTCAAAGGTTTTGGTTTTGTAAAGAATTTTGGGCTCGTAAATCTTGTCGGAAAATTCTTTCCATACAAGATCCTTCATCTCCACTCTTACTCCTATATCAATATGATTGGAGTGCATTTTAACACCAAAATCACGGCAAAACTCTGAAACAAAGTTCGCTCCGCCTCTACCTGTGGCTATGATAATTTTATCTGCCATAATTTTTTCGCCGTTGGTATAAGTCAAAACATAGCTGTTACCGTTCTTTTCTACCTTAACACAATCCCACAGGCTCAGCATTTTAACACCCTGCTCACCAATAGCCTTAATCAGGTTTTGCATTGTAACATAGTTTTTATCTGTACCCAGATGCTTTACATTCATATCTAAAAGACGGAGATTATTCTGCAAGCACTTAAGCTTTAAGTCATCATTTGATTTATAAACCTGCGGCACGCCTGAGGTACAGTACTCAACAAGGATTTTATCCACCTCGCCGATGTACTTGTTGGCAAGAGCATCACCAAGCTCTTCACCCAAAGTGCCGCCATAAGCAGTACCCAAATTAAATTTACCGTCCGAAAAAGCACCTGCACCTGCGTAACCGCTGGTTATACTGCAGGTTTTACAGTGGATACAGGTATTGTTCCTACCTGCAGGGCAATGACGCTTTTCAAGTGTGTTACCTCTCTCAGTTATAACTATTTTCATTTTAGGGGAATTTTGCTTTAAACGGTAAGCCGCCATAAGACCGCCTATACCGCCGCCGATTATCGCCACATCATATTTCCTTGAATCTGACATATTACTTCTTCCCTTATAAAAAATTTACACACAATTAAGGACTGCATTTTCTATCTTGGAAAACACAGTCCTTACTGCTTACATATTATATTGTAATTTTGGAGCTTTGTCAACCCGAAATTAGTCTACCAATTTTTCTACTTGTTTTATAATCTTATTGAGGGTTGAAGAATTGACTTTGCCCATAGCAACACCATCGGAGCTATACTGATAGCGAGTTCCTTCAGCCTTGACAAAATCAATGCGGTTAACTCCGCCTATTTCATCCTTAAAGGTAAATATAAAGCTATATTCTGCACTACCCGAAAGCTTATCTACCGTATAATCGGTGCATTCAATACCTATAGCCTCCATATAGAAATCCTTAAAGCTTTGACAATCAATACTAACACCATTGTACGTGATTATAAAATCGTCATCAGATTCTTCATCTGGATTATCTGAGATACCAAAATTATAGGTTTTTTCGGGAGTTACAATAGCAAAGCCTTTAAGATCATCTATTGAGTTAAGACATACCCAATTAGAATAAAAATCTGTAGCAGTATAAGCCGCAAACGGAACATTTGAAGCCAACACTTTTTTTATAAGCTTAGCACCATCGGCAAGAGCGGCATAGTTGCCATCCTCCTGAAGGCTGAATTTATAGGTCAAAGTTTGCTTTCCTATTTTCATAGTGGCGACAAAATCTGGATTGTCAAGCCCTACTGCCGCTAAAGACGCTGCTGAAACATCAAAACTGTAAACACCCGATACCAACACACCTTTCTGAAAAGCTTCAAAAAGGGTGTTGACATTTTCAGCAATTCGCTTTTTGGGGGATGAGATCAAATACCCTGCAAAGGCTGAAAGTTCTTCGTCAGTGTTTGGAGTTATAACAACAGTCTCCGAAAAATTCGAGCCGCTTACAGTAATAGTATCAAATGTGGCTATTACGCCGTCTTCATTCTTATACGCGCTCATATCGTTGCCAACCTGAAAATTAGGCAAGGAATCTGTATTAGCAAGATCGAAAGCGGTAAATTCCATATGGGTCTTATAGGTATCGTCTACAAGATATATTTTATCCGAATTTGAAAGCTTAAGATAAAATCCTCCGTTCACCTTATCGGTCGAATCATTACCGATAAGCACAGAAAACTTTTCATCCTTGGTAGTTACAAAATCCACCTTATAGGCAGGATTATCCAAGCCGCAATCTGCTAAGGTCATTTTTGTGATTTCCATATTGGCTACTATGTCGCCGAGCTTGGTAACCTTAGAACGCGACTGTAAGCTCATTTATATATTCTTTATCATAACCGTCAAGATACCAAAGAGTTGTTTCATTGGTATCAGATGCCGAATCAGAATCTAAAGCTTCAGTAACAACAGTTGCTGCATATAATTTAAATATACCGTGAGAATTTGTTACTGTAGCCTCTTTAAAGCTTTCACTGGACATATCAAGAACAGTAATATCTTCCATAACAGAGGGTGCGGCAGACGATTCATCATCCTTTTTTGGAATAAGCTTTATAACACCGACTGTTCCGCCTATAAGGATCGCAACGGTCAAAAAGCACGAAAGCATTACAGGCCATAGCCGTCTTTTTTTAAGCTTTTCGGCTGTGTTTTTATGGGCAATGGGATCTGAAAATATTGTAGAAAATTCTTCTTTATGAATATTTTCTGCACCTTGATCCGAAAACTCAGTTTTTTCGTTCTCAGGAAAATTACTCATTATTATGTGTTCCTTCTCTTAATAAAAATATAAATACCGGCGGCTATGCTGATAATGGGAAGTGCTATCATAAATATAATCTGCATAGCTTTTGAAGATGCCTCGGTTACACTTTCGGTAAAGCTTTCTATTTCAATGGTTTTGGAAACAAACTGTATACCGCTTTTTTCAGCCTTAACCAAGCGCTCTGCCAACTGCAAAGTTATATTCCTATTGGAAACCGCTTCCTGACTGTTGTAAGGAGAATTAAGGAATTCAACACTGCTAAAGGCTACAACATAGCTTGAAATGAGCTCATTTTTGTCATTATAGCTTTCCTTTACAGCCTGAACAATTGTAGGATAGGTCGTTTTTTTGTAACTGTCGGCGCCTGCCCAATCAGCAGTAGTGCCTAAAGGTGCTATCACTACCGAATCAGGGGTTGCAGCAAGTGCTTTAACAACTATACCGTTTTGGGATTCAAAGGCTAAATCAAGAGGTACATTGTATCCCGTAAGACAGAAATTCATATCCGCGGTGATGTCGTCCTCTTCTGTAGAATAAGAACCCATAGTCATTGGATCATCAGACAAATGATTGCTTGTGTTCGTTTCAAAGAGAATACCTTCGTTTACCTCTATTCCCCACTGACTGAGAAAATCATAAAGATTAGGAAGGTTAGGGGAATCTGTGTCCGCGAAGAACATTAGCCCCTTATCAAGCTTTCCATCATTGTCAAGAAATTCAGAAATTGCATTTATTTCGCTTTCTAAGAAGTCAATTGTAGGATTAGCTATTACAATAACATCGAATTCATCAGAAATTTCGGTTATAAGAGTGTGATTAATAACCGCAACCTCATAATTGTTTTCTTGTAACATCTCTATATAATCCTGTGTGTAATTCTTTTTAGAATGACCTGTAAGCACTGCCAGCTTCTTAAGCTTAGAGCTTGTAACATAAGCAATAGCACTTGTAAGTGCGGTTTCGACATTATTACCGTTTATGGTAGTCAGAGTGTAACCGTAGGAAGAATATGAATCGTCCTCGGCAACAGAGTAAATATCGTTAAAGCCTATTACCTTGTGCTTTTCTATATCGCCGTTTTTAGTAGATACCACAATGTCACCATAGCCTATTGTATCTCTGCTGTATTTTGAAGTTATTGCAGAAAATTCGGTAGACTGTGTGTCAACAAATTTAATATTTATGTTTTTATTGTAATCAGCATACTTTTCTACAAGAGTCAAAGTCTGCTCATAGTACTCCGCAGCATCCTCAGTAACGCCGTACTGCTGAGCATAATATGCCATATGACCGGTAGCATAGGTATTCTTGTCGGCACAGAATGTAATATCAATTTCCTTATCTAATTCTTCTAAGAATTTAATATTTTCTTCACTCATTGTATTTATCTTCTGAGTGGTCATATCGAACTGGAGATTAAATCTATCCGACAGCACGGATACTAAAATATTAAGCACTATAATACCTACCAAAACAACGGCGGTAATTGCCAATGAGTAGCTGCCTCTTTTGAAAGCTACCTGACTTTTAAGCAATTTCGCTTTTTTAGCCTTTTTAGGCCTACATGCTTTAACCTTTTTCTCTTTTACTTTGGCTGAAGCCTCGGTTGCAGGAGTTTCGCTCTCTATAGCCTTGACTTCGGGAGTCTGTTTTTTATTTTCTTCCATTTTCTTTACCTCCTTTAAGCCCATCTTCTCTTCTCAAGCGAGCGTATGCTAAGGAAAATAAACGCTGCGATTATGCTTAAGAAATAAATTACATCTGCAATAGAAAATACATTTTCACCGAAATTTTCAAATACGGTTATAAATGCAGTTTTCTCAAGGAATAAAACGAAAAATTCAACTATTTTAGCCCATATTGTTGAGAAAAATCCGGTTGAGCCCTCAGGAACCGAAATCATACTTGAAAGGCTTGAAATATAAAGTGTCAGAATATTTATAACAAGGGTGAGAACACCTGCTATTACAGAGCTTTCCGTAAGAGAAGAAATAAACATACCGACAGCAATAAGTACACCGCCTAAGAGCATAACACCTAAAAGCGCGTACAAATATGACATTATATTGATTTTTACATAACACGCAATTATTATCTGGAATATTACGGTAGGAGCAAAGCCGATTGCATAAACAGCCAAAGCAGCAAAAAATTTACCTAATACAACAGAGCTGAGCTTAATTGGAGCGGTAAGTAAAACCTGATCTACCTTCTGGCGCTTGTCCTCACTCATAAGACGCATAGTAAGTACGGGAATTATAAAAATAACTATTGAAGACATTGCCATAATAACTGTAGCAATATCGGGGGAGCCATAGCTGTAAATTATTGAAAAACTGTAGCCCAGAAAGAAGAAAAATATGGCTAAGGTTATGTATCCTATAGGAGATGAAAAATAGGACTTAAATTCTCTTTTAAATATAGCGCTCATTATTCTGCCTCCTCTTCAGTTTCTTCTGCAAATTCAATCTTTTCAAGGGTTGAGTCTGTTGTTCTTTCTATGCCCTCAACACCTAACAGTTGTCTTGCTTCTTCATTATCAGCAACTCCGGTAAGCCTTAAGAATACCTGCTCTAATGACAGTTTATTGCTGGTAAGAGACAGCAATGTTTTTCCTCTGGAAACCACTCTGTCAAACACTACGGCGCGGATGTCAGCTCCCTCTTTTGGTTCAATAAGAAAATCAAATGTGCCATCCTCCTTGCGGCCTAAGGACATAACACTCTTTACACCCTGAACAGAGCTTAAAGCTTCCACCATATCCTGCTCGCCTGCAGCTATTCTTGCTACCAATGATCGGTCACTTGAAAGCTTATCCGAAAGGTTTTCGGCAGTATCGTCTGCTATTATTTCACCCTTATTTATAATTATAACTCGCTTACATACAGCCTGAATTTCAGAAAGGATATGTGAGGAAAGAATAATAGTATGGTTTTTACCAAGACGCGAAATAAGATTTCTTATTTCAATAATCTGTTTGGGATCAAGACCAACAGTAGGCTCATCGAGGATAAGTACATCGGGGTTGCCGATAAGAGCCTGAGCAAAGCCCACTCTTTGACGGTAACCTTTTGAAAGGTTCTTTATAAGACGGTTCTGCACGTGATCGATTTTCACAAGCTTTAAAACCTCATCAATATGGGGCTTTTTGGGGAACTTCACCTTCTTGAGGTCATAAATAAAGTTAAGGTATTCCCTTACCTTCATATCAATATAAAGGGGTGGGATTTCAGGCAAATAGCCTATGCGGCTTTTTGCCTCTTCGGGATTTTCAAGAATATCAAATCCGTCGATTTCTACCTTACCTTGAGTCAGGGACAGATAACCGGTCAAAATATTCATAATTGTAGATTTTCCGGCGCCGTTGGGTCCCAAAAATCCGATAACCTCACCTTTTTGAATGTTAAAGCTAACATCGTTTACTGCAAGGTGGGTACCGTACCTTTTGCTGAGTCCGGTAACATTGATCATTTTTATTCCTCCAAGAAAAAATTCTTTTCAAATACAGTATAGATTATATCAAACAAATATCCAGAAATTTTAAACAAATTGTGAATAATACATATTAATGTTCATCTTGGATAAACATTAAAAGAATAAAGAAAAAATAATAAATAATGCGGTTTGGAAAACCAAAAACTAATATATTTTTTACAAAGCGAAACACATTCTTTATTACTTCAAAGATTATGGCTCTTTGATACTTAAGGATATATGCTTCTTAGCGACATCAACCGAAAGTACATAAACATCAACAATATCGCCAACCTTTAACACCTCAGACGGGTGCTTTATAAAGCGGTCGGTAATGCGTGAAATATGCACAAGACCGTCCTGATGGACGCCTATATCCACAAAAGCACCGAAATCTATAACATTTCTCACTGTACCTTTGAGCTTCATTCCCGCCTTCAGGTCTTCCATAGACATAATTTCCTGACGGAGCATCGGGGGAGGCAGTTCGTCACGCGGGTCTCTGCCCGGGCGTTCTAACTCTTTTACAATATCCTTCAAGGTAGGAACACCTATACCCAATTCCTCGGCAGTTTTATCAATTCCCCTTAAAGCTACACGTTCGGAAATATTATCAGCACAGCCTGATTTTAAGTCCTTATCGGTATAATCACAAAGCTTTAAAAGTGCCTTTGCGGCATCATAGCTCTCAGGGTGAACTGAGGTATTATCAAGCGCATTTTTACCGTCAGCAATTTTAAGGAAGCCTGCGCATTGCTCAAAAGCCTTAGGTCCTAACTTTGAAACCTTTTTAAGCTCTGTTCGAGCGGTAAATTTGCCGTTTTCTTCACGGTAAGCCACTATATTCTTAGCAAGTGCGCCGCCTATACCTGCCACGCGTGATAACAACTGAACAGATGCGGTGTTAAGATCTACACCAACCGAGTTTACGCAGTTTTCAACCACACCGTCAAGTGCGGAATTAAGCTGTGCGGGGGGCATATCGTGCTGATACTGACCGACACCTATTGCCTTTGGCTCAATTTTAACAAGCTCAGCTAATGGATCCTGCAGTCTTCTTGCAATTGAAACAGCACTTCTGAGGGAAACATCATAATCGGGGAATTCCTCAGCCGCAAGCTTAGATGCTGAGTAAACGCTTGCACCCGCCTCACTTACAACCATATAGGAAAGTCCCGTTCCAAGCTCTTTTATAACCTCGGCCGCAAAGCATTCAGTTTCATGGCTTGCAGTACCGTTACCGATAGCAAAAACCTCAACACCGTGCTTTTTAACCAATGCCTTTATAATAATCTTCGCTTCTTCAATTTTAGATTTCGGGGGCACAGGATAAATAACAGCGGTATCCAGTACCTTTCCCGTACCGTCAACAACCGCTACCTTGCAGCCTGTCCTATAACCTGGATCAAGACCTAAAGTAACCTTATCCTTAACAGGCGGTTGCATAAGCAGCTGCTTTAAATTGGTGGAAAAAACCTTAATTGCAGAGGTTGCCGCTCTATCGCTAAGCTCAGAGCGGATTTCTCTCTCAATAGATGGGAATATTAGTCGCTGATAAGCATCCTCCGCCGCAAGTCTTACAGTCTCAGTTGCAGGCGAGTCCTCTTTAATATGGGCTTTTGATATGATAAACATTGCTTTACCCTTGTCAAAGTCTATGCCTACTTTTAATATATCTTCCTTTTCGCCGCGGTTAATTGCTAAAATTCTGTGGTCAGGTATTTTACTTACAGGCTCGCTGTAATCAGCATACATTTCATATACACCCGTATCTGGGGATGCGGCTTTTACGGTCAAAATACCGTGAGCCGAGCATACAAAACGCATTCTTTTTCTCACATCGGCATCATCGGATATTTTTTCAGCAATAATATCCATAGCGCCCTGCAAAGCATCTTCAGCAGTTTCAACACCTAGTTCTTGGTTTACATAATCTTTTGCTATAACTATTGGTGCTTCACAATCAGGCGCTTGCTCATAAATCTTATCAGCCAAAGGCTCCAGACCCTTTTCCTTAGCAACACTTGCTCTGGTTTTGCGCTTTTTCTTGTAAGGTCGGTAAATATCGTCAAGCTCGGTAAGTGTGCTTGCATTTTCGATAGCTCCGATAAGCTCATCAGTAAGTGCACCCTGTTCCTCGATCGATTTCTTTATCTTTTCCCTTGTTTCATCCATATTGCGAAGATACGAAAGTCGGTCGTTGAGCTCTCGCAAAATCTGGTCATCAAGAGAGCCTGTAACCTCTTTACGGTAACGCGCGATAAAGGGAATGGTGTTGCCCTCGTCAATAAGCTTTACGGTGTTTTCCACCTGAAAGAGCTTTAAACCGAATTCCTCAGTAAGAGTTCTTAAAATATCCATAATTCACCCGAAAGGTTTAAATTTTCACAATTCCCAAGACATCAAGTACAGATGAAATGAGAATTAAAACAATAAAAATGGGAGCTATATATTTAATAACAACATTAAACAGCTTTTTGCCCTTGAATTTACCTGTAAGCTCAATTTCATCAGTAAGGACTTTAGGCTTGATAACATA
>JBGVRU010000087.1:0-12206 GCA_045128715.1 Acutalibacteraceae bacterium
GCATTATGTGGTATATTCCTGTTTTGCTCTTTTTTCTTGCTTGTCTTGGCATAATTCATCACCAAAATCAGTATACCATAGTTCTACTTATTTGTCAACACGGAGAACCGTCCCCTGTGTTTTTCCAGCTGTGCGAATTCATTATCTGCTAATTCATCAATAACTCTTAGCCTTTTATAATTCTCTCCGCTTATCCAATCCATATCGGGAATATTTTCTTCAATATTATTACGGTTAACTCTATTATTCCATTCGTTAAATCGAACATAAGGCAAAGAATAAAAAGCTAATACGGACATAATTATTATGAATATAACACCTAAAATAATAAGTAACGGTAATAATTTTTTCATAATGTTAACTCCTATAAACTTTTATTTTAATTTTGCTTAATCTTTTTGTTGTGTCAAGAATACTATCGGTTTCAATTTTATTTTTAAATAAATGAGTTAGGTCAATAAAGCATCCACCATCAATAGGCATAGTTTCACGAAAAATACCTGTACCGTTATCAAAAATTTGTATTCCAACCAAGTCAGTTTCAGAGGAATAGCTATCACGGTAAGCATACACTAAAGCACCGCCCATCTTTATTCCTGCTCCGAGTGAAAATGTGGTAGAGTCTAAATAATCATACATATCTTTATATTTCCAATATACTCCATAAGAATGAGAAATACCACTTGATGATAAATAAAAAAACAATATGAGGACAGGGGACGGTTCCTTGTCCTCCGAGTGATAACCAATAAATCGAGCCTAAGACAGAGAACCGTCCCCTGTCTTTATGTTCTGTGTTCTGAAATAAAAACATGTAAAAATGCTTAGGGGTTAGGAGACAGGAGAACCGTCCCCTTGTCTCCTTTGATTGATGTTATTCGTATACACCTTGTACAATTTTAAACACCTTATAACTTCAAAAAGATAATAGAATAAAAAAACAATAAATAAAATTAAAAGAAAAACCAATAACGGAACATTTGACTCTATCAAACCATTAATAATTCCTAAGCTAAACACAATAAAAAACGGATAAAAAAACATATTATATATATTAAAAATTTTTATAAACCCTCTTCTAATATATTTTTTATCAAAATTGTTTATTTCCTCGTTTGACAAGACTTTAATCTTTGAACACTCCTTAACTTTTGGAGAGATTTTTTTTATCTTATTATTGTTATTAACTATAGAAGATTTAAAATCAAATACAATTATAGAATTATTATCGACATCAAGTTTTAAATTCTTTCTGTAATACAAATGTGGATATTCATAAAAATCGGAAATATTTCCTTTTCTTGTGCCTACGGTGATGATTAAATATAAATATAATGTCAACCATTCGAAAAAGCTATTTATTAAGTTGCATAAAATATTGGTTTTTCTTTTTTTATAAGTAGGAAACATACTTACTATAATGCTCCCCTTAGTAATATCGATATCTACTTTTTGAGAACTGTCTTTTGAAAAATGAATCTTGCATATATATTTTTGATCAATATACAATTCATAATCCACAGTTAAAATATTGCAGTTTTGAAAAACAATAGTCATATATCTACATCTCCAAAAATCATCATCGTATTATAACAAATAAGACCATTTATGAAGGACAGGGGACGGTTCCTTGTCCTCCGATTGATAACCAATAAATCGATCCTAAGACAGAGAACCGTCCCCTGTCTTTCCCTGCTCGACTTTTTCAGTGGTTTCGGACGGTTCTCTGTGTTATTCTAATATAGATTTTATAATGTCATATATTTTTTTATTGGTTTCATATGTTGGCTTAAAAAATATCAAAGCAAAAATCAATGTAATAACAGCAATAAATAGATTATCACTATCACCAAAACACATAAATTTAATAGCATGAATTAGTGTTGCAACAAAAAGTGCTGGTAATAAAAAAATATCTTCGATAATTATTCCGTTGACATATGTTTTGTTGCTTTTCTCACTTAATTTCATATAAAACCAATTTTTTGAAGAATGCAACATATTTTGGGTGCCTCGTTCACCTGTTTCATAGTACCCCCACACCCAATTGTTTTTAATATAGGTATGAATACCCTTTCTAGAATTATAATATGGTATGAACCACGAAGTAATAATATTGTGTTTTTCTTTTGCATAGTAAGTGGAGAATCTATATAAGATGTTATCTATTTCATCTGTACTTTGAAAATTTAAAAATCGCATATAAATCCTCCAATTTAAAACAATACAATATGCTTATGTGAGCATTTTAATAACACTTGGGATCATAGGAACAAGTATTGGAGCTGAAATAGCTAAAGTTGATTTCATCGCGGCTATGGCTGAATTGACAAATGCACCCAAAGCAGGAAACGCAACACATAATGCTGCAACTGCTAGAGTAGTTATGTGTGAGATTCCAATCCGCAACAGTATAGCTCCGCATTTTCCTGTTTTTTTGTAAGCAAAAGCTAATCCTATTTTTATATAAGTTTCTTTCCAATCCATTCCAAATGATAGTGCAAAAGAAACATATCTTGATAGACCTTCGAGGACAGGGGACGGTTCCTTGTCCTCCGAGTGATAACCAATAAATCGAGCCTAAGACAGAGAACCGTCCCCTGTCTTTCACCCTGTCTTTCATGTCTTAGCTGTAACTGCTCCGTTACCGTCTACAGTTATATCGCTCACAGTTGAACGGGTAATTCTTCCCTGTTCGTATATATAATTATACTCTTTTGAGGATAAAATGTCAATAGAACGCACAATGTTACCCGCATTATCATAAGCGTACTTATAATAAGCCATAGGTACTGTATCGGTGGCATTAGCATACCACTTCTCAGCTACCAACTGACCGTAACCGTTATAGGTTGCTTTCATTGTGTTGCTATTAGCATAGGTTATCTGCTTTAGTCTTCCGTTACCCTTTTTATAGGTATAGCTTAGCAAGGCATCGGTTTTATCCTTAATTCGTATTTCAGGAGACAAGTGACGCTTCTCTGTCTTCATTAATTTTATACTTGTTAATATAACATTATGGGTGTATAATCACTATTGGAATTTTTTGAAAAGAGATGCGGCATTATGAAAAATATTTTTAAACCGAAAATAATTGAGTCACTAAAGGGTTATACAGGAAAGCAACTGGTTTCTGACCTTGTTGCAGGACTGATAGTTGCAATAATTGCACTTCCCCTTTCTATTGCGTTAGCTATAGCTTCAGGCGTATCGCCTGAAAAAGGAATTTATACTGCTATTGTGGCAGGACTTGTGATTTCGCTGTTTGGCGGCAGTCGAGTAAATATTTCAGGTCCTACTGCCGCTTTTGCCACCATTGTTGCGGGCATTGTTGCGGATTTCAGCATTAACGGGCTTATTATTGCCACAATAATGGCGGGCGTAATACTTATAATAATGGGGCTGTTGCGTTTTGGCTCTTTAATTAAATACATACCTCACACAATTACTACAGGCTTTACGGCAGGAATTGCCGTTACTATAGCCATAGGTCAGATAAAGGACTTTTTAGGTCTTACTTATCCTGAAGGAACTCACGCAGTTGAAACAATGGAAAAAGCCGTGGCTGTAGTAAAATCTATAGGTACTCTAAATCTTTGGTCTTTGCTCATTGGTGGAATAGGTATTTTAATACTTATTGTTTGGCCTATGATTAATAAAAAAATCCCAGCCTCCCTTATTGCAGTTGTTATTGGAGCGGCAATAGTTAAAATATTTAATATTCCTATAAATACTATTGGCGACCTATTTAAAATTGAAAGCTCACTTCCGCCTTTTTCCCTTCCAAGCGTAAGCCTTGACACAATTGTTCAGTTGATTCCAAGCGCATTCACAATTGCTATATTAGCCGCTATTGAGTCCTTGCTTTCCTGTGTTGTATCGGACGGAATGATAAACGATAAGCATAACTCTAACACAGAGCTTATAGCACAGGGCTTGGGTAATATTTGTTCAGGTCTTTTCGGCGGTATTCCTGCCACAGGTGCTATTGCAAGAACTGCCGCAAATGTTAAAAACGGCGGTCGTTCACCTATATCGGGCATTGTACACGCACTTGTATTACTGCTTATTTTGGTTGTTCTTATGCCCTATGCCGCTTGGATTCCAATGCCAATAATTTCCGCAGTACTCTTCGTTGTGGCTTATAATATGAGTGAATGGAGAGAATTTGTAAAGCTTTGCAAAACAGCACCTGTGACCGATATTTTAGTTCTTGTAACCACCTTTATTTTAACGGTTATATTCGACCTTGTAGTTGCTATTGCGGTAGGAATGGTTCTAAACATTATATTTACTATCTTTCGAAATGCCAAAACCAACCGCAGCAAAAAATTCAGTAATTATTAAAAAATGACTTAATAATTGCAAAACAACAAACGCTTTCTCATTTGAGTAAGCGTTTGTTAATTTAAGAGGGGAAACAAAAGACAGTCCCCTCGTGTGTAAAAAAAACAGTCATGTACTGCTTTTTTTGTTAAAATATTGACAAAACAAATAAATATGATATAATATAATAAAACGTCTCATTTGAGACAGTTTTGTGAGGAAATATATGTTAAAAGAAAGTGATTTATTTCTGCTTGACGGTTTAAACGCAAGCGAACAGAAAATAATAACCGAAAGCTTTCCCCCACCCGTTAAATTTAAAAAAGGTGAAGTTATTTACTCAGCAGATAATTTTTCCAATTCATTAGCGTTTATTTGTTCCGGTAAAGCCTTTGCAGTTACAAACAACGGTCAGGGCGTTTATATGAAAAGCTTTGAACATGGCGCATGCTTTGGGGCGGCGGCGCTTTTCGGCGGCGGTGAAAAGTATGTCAGTACAGTTATCGCCAAAACTGATACAGAGGTTTTATTTATTAACGAAAAAGCTTTAGAAAAAATTTTTCGACTTTACCCACAAACCGCAGTAAATTATATTTCGTTTCTTTCAGACAAGGTTCGTTTCCTCAACAAAAAACTAAGCGTGCTTTCTTGCCCTAATGCAGAGGATACTGTATTTAATTATCTTAACTCGGTTAGGGAAAGCGAAAATTACGCTGTAATCCCAAAAAATATGACGCTTTTTTCTAAAATGCTTGGCATCGGCAGAGCAACCCTTTACCGAACGCTTGACAGCCTTGAAGCAAGCGGCAAAATTTTAAGGGAAAATAATAAAATAAAGGTGATTGACAATGAAAAAAATTATTAGCATTTTACTGACAGTTCTTATGGTTTTTAGCCTTACCGCCTGCGGTAATGTAAACAACGAAAGCAGTGTTCCGCAAGCATCTACAGAGGATTTAAAAAATATAAAATGTGATGTATATGCAATCAAAGGCCCTACAGGTATTGGTTTTGCGCCTTTAATGGAAAAGGTTAAAAATGGGCAAGCCCAACTTGATTACAACATTAATTTAGTTGGATCTAATGAAGAGATAGTTTCCAAATTTGGTAGCAGAGAAGCTGAAATTGCTGCTGTTGCAACCAATGTTGCAGCTGTGTTAAATAAAAACACAGACAATGGTGTTACCGTTTTGGCAGTTAACACACTGGGTGTTCTTGCACTTATTGCTAAGGGTGAAGAAATTACCTCGATAGCGGACCTTAAGGGCAAGACCGTTTACACAACAGGTCAGGGCGCGAACCCCGAATACATTGCTAAATATATTTTCGAAGAAAACGGTCTTACGGTGGGTACTGATGTAACACTTGAATTTGTCACCGAACCCACCGAGCTTGTAGCAAAGGTTGTTGGTAACCAAAAAGCAATTGTCATCGCTCCCCAGCCTGTTGCAACTGCAATTACCGTAAAAGATCAAAACGCTAAAATCGTTTTTGATATTAATGATGAATGGGATAAGGTGAGCGATACCGAGCTTGTTATGGGTTGCGTTATTGTAAGAAATGAATTTTTAAAGGATCATCCTCAAGCTGTTGAGCAGTTTATGAAGGATTACAAAGAGTCAATTGATGAAGTTAATAACAATGTTGATACTACTGCAACGCTTTGCGAAAGCTACGGTATAATTACCCCTGCCGCTGTTGCTAAGAAAGCTATCCCCTACTGCAATATCGTTTTTCAGAGCGGTAAGAAAATGAAAACCAACCTTTCGGCATATCTCAATTTCTTATTCGAGCGTAATGTCAAAAGCGTAGGCGGCAAATTACCTGATGACAGTTTCTATTATGAAGCGAACTAAAAAATTTCTGCGTTCTGCTGCCATATTACTACTCTGGCTTTTAATATGGCAGCTTGCAGCTTTACTTATTAATCAGCAAATTCTGATTCCTACCCCTTTTGCCACATTAAAAGCCTTACTCAGATTAGGAGTAACGGGTAAATTCTATATTTCCGTTTTGCTATCGCTTGCAAGAATTGTATGTGGTTTTTCTTTTGGTGTTATTTGCGGTGTTTTGGGCGCTGTACTTGCTAATCATTTCAGTATATTTGATGCTGTTTTTAGCCCCATTTTGCGTATTATCAAGGCAGTTCCGGTAGCTTCTTTTATAATACTTGCACTTGTTTGGTTTTATTCTGACACATTACCGATTTTTATTTCTTTTTTGATGGTATTGCCGATGATATGGTCAGCAGTACAAAGCGGACTGCAAAATATTGATAAAAAATATATTGAATTAGCAGAAGTTTATAAGCTTTCGCCACTTAAAATTTTTTTTAATATTAAGCTTCCCTTTATTCTACCAAGCTTTGTTTCTACTTCCCTTACTGCTTTAGGCTTTGCATGGAAATCTGGTATAGCGGCCGAGGTTATCTGCCGACCTAATAACTCACTTGGAACAATGCTTCAGGAAGCAAAAATATATATATCTACTCCTGATGTTTTTGCATTGACAGCAGTTGTTGCAGTTTTATCGCTATTGCTTGAAATGGTGATAAGAAAGGTTTTAAGGGGGTATACAGATGATAAAAATCAATAATATCTCCTTCGGGTACACAGAAAAAACAGTACTTGAAAATTTTTCAATGTCTATTGGTGAAAATGAAAAAATTTGTCTTTTCGGTGAAAGTGGATGCGGTAAAACCACTTTGTTGCGGTTAATTTTAGGTCTTGAGAAGCCGCAAAAAGGCGAAATAATAAAAGGCTCTTATAAAGCATCAGTAGTTTTTCAGGAAAATTTATTACTGCCGTTCAAATCGGTATTAGAAAACATAACTGTTATGGGTGCTGATGAAAAAGAGGCTTTTTATCATCTTGAAGAATTGGGAATCGCCGATTATTCAGATTCCCTGCCCGATTCGCTTTCGGGTGGAATGCAAAGGCGAGTTGCTATTGCACGTGCCCTTGCCAACGATTTTGATTTTCTTGTTTTAGATGAGCCATTTACAGGGCTTGACGAAGAAAATATAAAGACAGCCGCAAAGCATATTTTAAAAACCGTTGGTAACAGAACGATAATTCTTGTAACACATTCAAAAGAAGAAGCCGATTTGCTTAAAGCAAAAATATTAAGTATATAATTATTAAAAAAGAGGTTGCCTCACTAATAAGGTGAGACAACCTCTTTTTTAATATATGAAAGGATTATTTCTTCATAGAAATAGCTTTTTTAGCTTTTTCAACAATGTTAACCGCACGAAGACCGAACTCATCGAGAAGCTTAGGTGCGGGGCCTGAATGACCAAATACATCATATACACCGAGCTTTAAAACAGGAACAGGATATTCTTCTGAGAGAACCTCGCTTACAGCACTGCCTAGACCGCCTATAACTGAATGCTCTTCAGCAGTAACAATAGCACCCGTTTCCTTAGCTGCCTTTAATACAATATCCTTATCCAAAGGCTTAATAGTGTGGATATTGATAATTCTGGCATGTATTCCCTCAGCTTTTAAAAGCTCATAAGCCTGTAAAGCTTCATTAACCATAAGACCTGTTGCAATGATAGTAACATCATTGCCCTCTTTAAGCTCAACACCCTTGCCTAACTCAAATTTGTAATCATCACCGAAAATAACCGGAACAGCAAGACGACCAAATCTCATATAAACAGGACCGTCTTGTTCAATGGCAGCCACAACAGCAAGCTTAGCCTCAGTCTCATCAGCAGGGTTAATAATTGTCATGCCTGGGATTGTACGCATAAGAGCAATATCCTCGCAACACTGATGGGTAGCGCCATCCTCACCAACAGAGATACCTGCGTGGGTGGCACCGATAATAACATTAAGGTGTGGGTAACCGATTGAGTTTCTGACCTGCTCATAAGCTCGTCCAGCAGCAAACATCGCAAAGGAGCTACACACAACCTTTTTGCCTGTAGCTGCAATACCGGCTGCTATACCCATCATATTCTGTTCTGCGATACCGCAATCATAAAATCTATCAGGGAATGCCTTTTTAAACACACCTGTTTGTGTTGCAGCGGCAAGGTCGGCATCCAATACAATAAAATCATCTCTCTTAGCGCCAAGCTCTTTAAGAGTAGCACCAAAACCAGCTCTGGTAGCAACCATTTTTACATCTGACATAACACAAATCCTCCTATTATTGAAGCTCGGCAAGCTGAGCTTTTAGCTCGGACATTGCCTGTTCGTATAATTCGTCATTGGGTGCAGTACCGTGCCAGCCAACAGCATTTTCCATATAAGAAACGCCTTTACCCTTAACGGTCTTAGCAATAATAGCAACCGGCTTCTCAACAGTTACTGCTTCTTCAAGAGCAACCTCGATTTGATCAAAATCGTTACCGTCCTCAATAACAATTGCGTGCCAATTAAATGCCTCAAACTTCTTATCGATAGGCATTGCAGAGTTAACCTCTTCAATTGTGCCGTCAATCTGAAGATTGTTATAGTCAACAAAAGCAATAAGATTTGAAAGTCCCTTATTGCCTGCAAACATTGCAGCTTCCCATACCTGACCCTCTTCAATCTCACCGTCGCCCAAAACAGCATATACCCTAAAATCATTGCCGAAGTGCTTAGCAGAAAGTGCCATACCCACCGCTGCGGATATACCCTGACCGAGAGATCCAGCGGACATATCAACACCAGGGATATTTTTCATATCAGGGTGACCCTGTAAAATACAGCCTGGCTGACGAAGATTTTTAAGTAATGACTCATCGAAAAATCCGCGTTGAGCCAACACTGCATAAAGAGCCGGAGCAGCATGTCCCTTAGAAAGGACAAAACGATCTCTGTTCTCCATCTTAGGGTTCTTAGGGTCAATATTCATCTGCTTGAAATAAAGATATGTTAAAATCTCTATGCAGGAAAGAGAACCGCCCGGATGACCGGATTTTGCCGCATGTACCCCCTCTATAATTCCCATTCTTGCCTTGCAGGCAGTTTTCTGCAATTCTTTTTTAACTGCAATGTCCATTTAATTCATCCTTTCGTATTGGAGAGTGAAAAATCCCAAATCATATTTTGGGGATTATTTCCCCACATTTTTTATTAAATAATCTATGAAATCGGCTACAGCGCCGTCATAACAAGTACATGTTATATGCTTTGCCAATGCCTTGACATCCTCTGGGGAATCACAGGGCACAGCACTAATATCGGCAAGCTTAAGCATCTGGACATCATTATAATAGTCGCCTATAGCAAATAAGCCGCCTTTCTTGATGTTCATTATATCACACAATTTTTCAAGAGCAGAAGCCTTTGAAACCCCTTTCGGTATCTGTTCGTAATAGTTCTGTAATTCACCGTTTATTACAGCACAGGTTTCAATAAAAGCACAATCAGTTTTTTCATCCGTTATAAGCTCTTTAATCTTTTCCCTATCTTCTGCATTTTCAAAAATATAAATAGCCTTGTGCCAATTATATTTTAAAACCTCCTCAAATGTTCTGTCAGGAGCAATGAATTTTTCGTAATTTTGATGCAGTGTAGTAGCACTATTACGTCTGATTGTAAAAACCTCAGGTCCGCTATGTATTTCAACACCAACGTTAATACCCGAATTTATTATAATTTTAGCAATTCGGTAATCATCACGTGGCAGTACCTTATCGTGAATAATGATTTTATTTTCAAAATCATAAATCATACATCCGTTTGCTACAACAGAGGGTGAAATATGCTTGACCTGTGCCAAAACGTCGCTAATGGCACCGATAGATCTTCCGGTAGAAATCGAAAACTTTCCGCCCTCGTTAATAAAAAAATCTATTTTTCTTACATTTTCGGGATTGATATAGCCGTTTACCATAAGGGTACCGTCAATATCACACGCCAAAAGGCAATTATCATAGAGTCCCATTCCTTTTCCCCCTTAAAAATTTTTCAAAATAGTCAGGCAAACAGGAATCAAATTCCATATATTCATGGGTTTTAGGATGAATAAATCCAACCCTTTTAGCGTGCAGACACTGCCCTCTTAGCTCTGTTATAACCTTTTTAGGACCGTAAACATCGTCCCCAGCAACAGGGTGACCGATATGTGCCATATGTACCCTTATCTGATGGGTTCTGCCTGTTTCAAGATGAAGCTTTAAATAAGAAAAACCGTTAAGCTCTTCTAAAACTTCGTAGTGGGTAACAGCCTCTCTGCCACCATCAATAACAGCCATCTGCTTGCGCTTTAGCGGATGCCTGTCAATTGGGGCATTGACTGTACCTGAATTGCTTTTTAATTTACCGTAAACCACGGCGGTATATTCCCGTGTAAAAGAGTGTTCCTTTATCTGCTCTGCCAATGAAGCATGAGCAAAGTCATTTTTAGCAACCATTAAAAGACCGCTTGTGTTTTTATCGATTCTGTGAACAATACCCGGTCGCATTACCCCATTTATTCCCGAAAGTGAATCACCGCAATGATACATCAAAGCATTAACAAGTGTGCCATCGTAATTTCCTGCCGCAGGGTGTACCACCATACCTTTGGGCTTATTAACCACTAATAGATCAGAGTCCTCATACACAATATCCAAGGGTATATTCTCTGCTTTAACATTGTATTCCCGAGGCTCGGGTATCGAAATTTTTACATTGTCGCCGCTTTTGGGTTTAGTATTTTTAGAAACCTCTTTTTCATTTACGGTAACACAACCTTCTTCTATAAGCTGTGCCGCTCTTGAACGGGAAATATCAGCCACAGCAGCCACAAACAAATCCAACCGTTTACCGTACTCTTCGGAAAACAATTCTGTAATTTCATGCATTATTTTGCCCTTTTCCGCTACGTTTAGCTTTAACTTCTTTTACTGTATCAATAACAAAATAAAGTATAAGCAACCCTACACCGATAACAATTGCACAGTCAGCCACATTAAATACGGGAAACTGCGGCCAAAATTCAAAATGCAGAAAATCTATTACCTTGCCTTCACGAAAAATTCGGTCAATAAGATTACCCACACCGCCTGACACTACAAGAGCTAATCCCCAAAGCATCAGTTTGCTTTGTCTACCGTATTTTGCGAAGCAATAGCCACAAAAAACCACAGCTATTATCGAAAAGCAAACAAGAATCCATCTTTGTCCGCTAAACATACCCCAAGCAGCACCCTCGTTATGTATATGAACGATATCGATAAGTCCCCTCAAAAAGTCAGTTGACTCATAAAGAGAAAAATTTGAAATTATATAATGCTTAGTTAGCTGGTCTATTACCAAAATTAAAATGCTGCACACAAGTGCTAAAACAAAAGAAATCAAAATATACCTCCAAAATAGGATTATTGCTCAATATAGTCCTCTAGGGGCGGTAACTCCTCTTTAATAGAAAAACCGTTGCTATCATTAGCAGCTTCTTTAATATTTGATGCTACTTCCTCCTTTACGGCATCGGTTTTAATAAAATCAAAAACCTCAGGTGCCTTATCAACAGTAGCGGCAACAATTTCAGAAATACGTTGCGGATCTAAAGGAACGCTGTCAGGAATAGAGGACAAGATTTCAAGGTGCTCCTTATATTTTGCATTAATACTCGACTTAAAAGATGCAATTTCCATTTTAAGCTTATCAAATAAAATCTGCTGACGTGCAACACTGTCCTCAGCCGCAGCAGTAATACTTTCTGCCTTAAGCTTTGCCTTACTTACCATATGATTAAGCTCTTTTTCAAGCTCAGATTTTCGTTCCTGCGCCTTTAATTCAAAGGTGGCTGAAAGCTCTTTTTCGTGAGCGGTTATTACAGAAATATTAGTCTCAGCATTTCTGATAATTTCTTCGCTTTTCTCCTTTGCTTCACTGACAATTCTGTCAGCAAGCTGCTGAGCGCTTAAAAGCACACTTTGAATACTGTTT
>JBGVRU010000088.1:0-3021 GCA_045128715.1 Acutalibacteraceae bacterium
GTGGTATTTAAGAAATATTCGCCTATAGGTGAGCTGTCGGATTTTGCAACGCAGTATGCTGAATCCTTGGCTCAGGCAACAAGTCTGCCGGTGCTTATATGCGATCGTGACCATTGTGTGGCAGCTTCGGGGATTTCTAAAAAAGAGGTATTGGAAAGACGTGTTACATCCTCTTTGGAGGAAATTATGGAGCAGCGCAGGAGCGTAAGCTTTGAAAATGATGATAACCGCCCCGCTCTTGAAGGTGTAAAACGTAATATCCGTGTCGGCGTCCCGATAATTAATGCAGGAGACGTAAGCGGTGCAGTGGTTTTGATTTCCGATGAAATAGGTACAAAAGCTAATGAATCAGACCTGAAGCTTGCAGGTGTGGCGGCGGATTTTTTGGGCAGACAAATGGAATAAAAATTATAAAATTGGCGTCGAAATCAGGTATTCATACTTGATTTCGACATTCTATTATATTTATATAAGGTGTCTGTTAAAAAATTGTGGTTGTTGTGAAATGCAAAGTAAGTCAGAATAAACATGAAATATTTATAAGCAAAGGTTTGATAAAATATGAATAATATCAGAAAAACGAAAATAGTTTGTACTATAGGGCCTGCTTGTTCGGACGAGGAAACTATAACCCAAATGTGTCTGGCAGGTATGAATGTGGCACGTATGAACTTTTCTCATAACACATATAAAGAGCACGGAGAACGCATAGCTCTCGTTAAAAAGGTTCGTAAAAAACTTGGTCTGCCCATTGCAATATTGCTTGACACCAAAGGTCCCGAATATAGAATAAAAACATTTAAGAATGGTAATGTAACTCTTAACGCGGGAGAGGAGTTCACCTTTACTGCCGATGAGATTGAGGGCGACGAGACAAAGGTATCAATCAATTATAAGGGACTCGCAAAGGACTTAGAAAAAGGCGATAAAATTCTTCTTAATAACGGACTTCTTTCCTTTGAGGTTTTAAGCACTACCGAAAAGGATGTTAACTGCAAGGTTTTAATAGGCGGGGAGCTTTCCAACCGCAAGAGTATGAGTTTTCCCGATAAGACCTTGAAGCAGATATATCTAAGTGAGCAGGATAAACAGGATATTCTTTTCGGTTTGGAGCACGATATTGATTTTCTTGCTTGCTCTTTTGTTTCCTGCCGTCAGGACCTTTTGGATGTAAAAAAATTTTTGGCAGAGCACAATGCTAAGCAGATAGATATTATCGCAAAAATTGAAAACCGTTCTGGTGTGGATAATATTGAGGAAATATGTCAGGAATGCGATGGTATTATGATAGCCCGTGGTGATATGGGTGTAGAGATTCCTTTTGAAGAGCTGCCTGCAATCCAAAAGCAGCTTATCACCAAATGCCGTCTTTTGGGAAAGCGTGTCATTACTGCTACCGAAATGCTGGAGTCTATGGTTTACAACCCGAGACCTACCCGCGCCGAGATTTCGGACGTTGCAAACGCTGTTTATGACGGCACAAGCGCAATTATGCTTTCGGGCGAGACTGCTGCGGGACAGTATCCCGTACAGTCGGTAGAAGCAATGGATCGCATAGCCTTTAATACCGAACAGAATATTCATTATGCAAAGCGCTTTTTAAATCGTGAGTTTAAAATCAAGAATACAGTGGATGCCATTTCCCATGCAACCTGCGGAATGGCAATTGATATTGATGCCAAGGCAATAGTTGCTTGTTCGCTTTCGGGAATGACCGCACGTATGGTTTCACGCTTTAGACCGCACGTTAATATTATAGGTATCACTACCGAGGAAAAAACCTGGCGTAAATTGGCGCTTTCTTGGGGCGTAGTTCCGGTTATGTGCGAGAACTATACTTCAGTAGATGTACTTTTCTATACCGCTTCACGCTTAACTAAGGAGACCTTGAAGCTTGGCGCAGGTGATAAGATAGTAATGACCGGCGGTGTTACCAATGGCAAGTCGGGCAATACTGATTTAATTAAGGTTGAAATTGTTTAGGCGAACAAAAATTTGAAAACACATATTTGGCTTTTTATAGCAAGCTTTTAATTATATGATTTATTAAAAGTGAGCAGTTTATAGTAGGGTCGGGTCTCAGCGCCCGACCGATAATATAAGGTTTTTCGGGATGATATAAAAAATATCCCTTACAAAATGATTTTAATTTACATAGCTAGGTACAGCGTAATGCCAGGTGTATTAGTATTTAAATGTGTCTTTGGTATAGATGAAATTACAATAGCTTACACTGATGCTACACTTAAATTATGCAACAAAATCTTGATAAGCGGTGGAAAAATAAGTTTTAAAAAATGCTTGACAGTCGAAAAATATTGTATTATACTCAATGTATCAAACTGGGGTATAGTATATAAAAAGTCGGTCAGAGCTGAAAAAGTGTGGAATTTGGCTATTCTCACAAAAAAACAGTGAAATTTTTTATATATAATATCGGCAAAGATATTTTTTTAACTTGAAAAATATCTTTTTTAGTGTTACAATATCCTTAGCTACCTATCCCCGAAAGAACTTTACATATTGCTTTCTCTTTTCGGGCTTTTGGGGTATATTTAAAATTTTGTCCTTTGGACAGTTAGGAGAATTTCTATGAGAACTCTTTTCAAAAAGTCTCTCGCTTTCTGTTTAGTTGCCTCTTTAGCTCTCACTTGCTTTATTGGCTCTTTCTCTGTTAGCGCTGCGACTTACTCTGCTTCTATTACTGTTGCAGATACTACTATTATCCAAGGCAATACTACTGCTGATATTATTATCCAAATCAGCTCTCCTGATGTAGGCATTAACGAAGCTCGTCTTCAAGTTTCTTCCACTGTCGGTACTATATCTACTGAAGTTTCTTTAGTTAAAGATGCTAGCGGTACCTCTTACACCCCTGAAGAGCTCGAAACACTTGATTTCGAAGTGGCTCATGACGTTGCCGACGACGGTGTGACCATTTCTGACTACAATTCTTTCTGGCTTTCAGGTAAGACTTATACTACTGCTATCACATCTGCTTTTATCAAAGTGACTTTCAAT
>JBGVRU010000089.1:0-10805 GCA_045128715.1 Acutalibacteraceae bacterium
AATCATTATAATTATATCGGTTGAAGACGGTGACGGTGCAATTAAATCACATACCCGCAGGGTAAAGCAGATAACTACAGATATTGAGCGGGTTCACAGGCTTAACAACCTCGTAAGAGATATGACCGAAAATACACCGTCGATATCAGAAGTTAATGAAAAGCTTAAGGAAATAAAACAGACCCCTATATATAACACTTGGGTGATTTTGGTGTTTTACGGCATAATTGCGAGTGCATTTTATCTTTTCTTTGGCGGCAGAGATATTAAGGAGCTAATTATTTCAACCTTAACAGGTGTACTTGTAGGCTTTATCAACAAGCTTTTAAGCAAGGCTAACGCTAATCGGCTTTTAGGCCGTTTTGTCTGCTCTCTTTTTGCCTGCTTGGTGGCTTTTATCAGCTTTAAATTTGGATTAGCAAAAAGTGTTGACTATATTATAATAGGTAATATAATGACCCTTATACCAGGCGCAGGTCTTACAAATGCTTTAAGGGATTTGTTCGCAGGGGATAGTATTTCAGGAGTTTTGCGGCTTATCGAAGCGGCACTTTTAGCTCTTGCTATAGCTTGCGGATATATTATTGTTGCATTTGTGTTTGGAGGTGCTGTTTGATGAATGTTTTAGATGCTGTAATTCAGATAATAGCCTCATTTTTCGGCACATTGGGCTTTGGTTTCCTTTTTAATATAAGAGGAAAAAAGCTTGTTTGGGCGGCTTTGGGCGGTATGCTGTCGTGGGCGTTGTTTTTAGCCTTAGGTTTTTTGTTTGATAGCGAGCCTTTACGGTATTTAATTGTTGCAATTTGCAGTACAGCTTATGCCGAGGCGCTGGCAAGGTTAATGAAAACCCCAGCCGCAACATTTTGCATAATCACTCTTATTCCGTTAGTACCTGGAGGCGCTATGTATTATACCACTACCTATGCGCTTGGCGGTAATGCAGAGCTGTTTTTACCCAAGGCTATTTATACCTTAGAACTGGCGGTGGCTCTGTCACTTGGTATTGTTATTGTTACTGCAGCTACTAAATATATTTCAAAGTTTAAGCGTAAATAGAAATAGTGCTTGCAATATATTTTAAATTGTGTTAAACTCCCTAATTGTGCGATGTTTAAATTCGGTCGCAGAAGGGAAGGTTAGTAATGGCACATACTTATATAATAAAACCTGTGGGCTTAACTTTTCGCCATAAAGCAATATATGAATTTTTAAAGAAAAATATTGTTATGGTTGTGGCTTTTGTTGCCGCTTTGGTAACAAGCATTATTGTGCCTGTGGACAGTAAATATCTTGGGTATTTTGATTTTAAAACGCTAACCTGTCTCTTTTGTGTGCTGGTGGTTGTGTGCGCACTTAAAAACATTAAATTTTTCTATATTTTAGCGCAACAGATAGTTCAGCACTTTAAAACTGCTCGTATGAGCATCTTGGCTTTGGTTTACATAACGTTTATAGGCTCTATGCTTATCGCCAACGATATGGCACTTTTAACATTTTTGCCGTTGGGATATTTTGTGTTGAGCAGTACCAAAAAAGAAAAATATATGGCATTTACCTTTATTATGCAGAACATTGCCGCAAATCTGGGAGGAATGTTAACCCCATTCGGAAATCCTCAAAATCTTTATCTTTACACTAAATTTAATATTCCTACATTTGAATTTATGGGGATTATGACGATGCCCTTTGTGGTTTCGGTGCTTCTGATAACAATTTGCTGTATTATTTTTGTAAAGGCAGAGCCGCTTGAAACTGAAAAAGCTCAAATTAAGTTACCCATTAAGAAAACAGCAGTATATTTATTACTTTTTGCTCTTTCTATTGCAATTGTTTTCAGGGGAATACCTTATTGGATAGGGCTTATTGTAATACCTGCAGTATTATTTTTTATGGATAAAAGAGCACTTGCGCAGGTTGATTATCCGCTTTTATTAACCTTTGTGTTTTTCTTTATTTTTGCGGGTAATATGGCTCGTATTGATGCGGTTATAAATATTTTTTCTTATCTTTTGGATAAAAATGCACTGATTTTCAGTACCCTATCCTGTCAATGCATAAGTAATGTACCGTCTGCGGTGCTTCTGTCACAGTTTACCGAAAATTACAGCGATTTGCTTGTGGGTGTTAATATCGGCGGTGTGGGAACGCTTATAGCTTCTCTTGCAAGCCTTATAACCTATAGAGAATATGTAAATCACAACCCGAACGGAAGCGACAGATATATTAAGCAGTTTTCTGCCTTTAACTTCGGTTTTTTGATAATTCTTACAGGTGTTATGCTTTTAGTCAAGTTATTTTAAATGTCGGACCTGTTTTGGACGTGCTCCTTTACAGGTCTTTTGTTGTATTTTGGGTTAAAGTGTGGTAAAATATTTAAGAAATTTAATTTTGGCGGAGGAATTTTAATGGGTGTTTCTGAAAAATTAGAACCTAAAAGAGTTTTTCACTATTTTGAGGAGATAAGCGCCATACCTAGAGGCTCGGGTAATATGGAGGGGATAGCGCAGTACTGTATGGATTTTGCCAAAAAGCATTCCCTTAAAGCTGTAAGAGACAGCGCAAATAATGTTGTTATATTTAAAGATGGAACAAAGGGCTATGAAAGCTTAGAGCCTTTAATTTTGCAGGGGCATCTTGATATGGTTTGTCAAAAAACACCTGACTGCAAAATAGATTTTTTGAAAGATGGCTTGGAGCTTTATGTTGACGGTGATTTCCTAAAGGCTAAGGGTACAACCTTAGGTGCAGATAACGGTATTGCGGTTGCTATGATATTAAGTGTGCTTGAAAACGAAGATATTCCGCATCCGCCTATTGAAGCGGTTTTCACTACTGATGAGGAAATCGGTCTTATCGGGGCGGACAAGCTTGATAAAAGCATTTTAAGGGGCAAAAGAATGATAAATCTTGACTCTGAGCAGTTTGACACCGTAACCGTTTCCTGTGCGGGCGGAAGCGATTTCGAAGCAGTTATTCCAATTAAAAGGGTTAAAATGCTCGGCACTAAGCTTACAGTAACATTAAGTGGGCTTCAGGGCGGACATTCGGGTGTAATGATAAACTGCGGCAGGGTTAATGCGGACATTCTTGCAGCCAGAATTTTGAATTATCTTAATTTTAATGAGCAAAGCGATTTTGAGCTTATTTCCATAAACGGCGGAGACAAGGGAAATGCCATTCCGCAAAGGTGTGTTATTGAGTTTTGTACAAATAAGCCTTCAGAGTTAAAGCAGCTTATTGAAAGCTATTCTGAGGGTATAAAAGCTGAAATTTCTTTCCGTGAGCCTCAGTTTAATGCAAGTGTTGAGATAGGCGGTGAGGCTGAGTACGAAATCATTGGCGATATGAAGGACAAGCTTATAAAGCTTCTATTGTGCATACCTAACGGTGTAATGGAAATGAGTGCTGAAATTGAGGACTTGGTAGAAACGTCACTTAATTTAGGAGTGCTTAAAACCGAGGCGGAAAGGATTGTTTTTCTAAGCGCTTTAAGAAGCAATAAAAAATCGGCACTAAAATTTTTAGAGGAAAAATTAGTAGCTTATTTTGATTTTGTGCCTTGTGAAATTAAAACAGGCGGACATTATCCACCTTGGGAATATAACAATGACTCAAAATTAGTAAAGGTTTATAAGAAGTGCTTTAATGAACAGTTTGGCTTTGAACCACAGTTAAAGGCTATTCATGCAGGTCTTGAATGCGGTGTTTTTGCTGATGGTATTGATGGCTTTGACTGTATATCTGTCGGACCTGAGGCCTTTGATATACACACGGTTAATGAGCGACTCAGTATTTCCTCAACAGAGCAGGCTTATAAATTATTATTAAAAATTTTAGAAGTTGCAAAAAACATATAAATATGGTAAAATAATATGAATTTTCGGCTTGTAGCTTATAGCTTATGGCGGATATATTATACCTAAGAAAGGTTGCGGTGAATATTTTGGATAAAAACACAGATTTTAAGCCATATATTCCGGCAGAAAAGGTTACTCCTGAAATTACGGTTACCTCAATCGTTATGGGCATACTTTTGTCGGTTATATTCGGTGCGGCAAACGCTTATTTGGGACTTAGAGTTGGTATGACAGTTTCGGCATCCATTCCTGCTGCTGTTATTGCAATGGGTGTTATTCGTATACTTATGCGTAAAAATTCCATACTTGAAAGCAATATTGTTCAAACTGCAGGCTCAGCGGGTGAATCCTTGGCGGCAGGTGCAATTTTTACCCTTCCCGCACTTTTCCTTTGGGCAGCCGAGGGAAAAATGGACAAGCCAGACATACTTGAAATAACCCTTATCGCTCTTATAGGCGGCCTTTTAGGTGTATTCTTTATGGTGCCTCTTAGAAATGCACTTATCGTAAAAGAGCATGGCACACTGCCCTATCCCGAGGGTACTGCTTGTGCGGAGGTTCTGCTTGCAGGCGAAAAAGGGGGAGCTAATGCCTCTACAGTTTTTGCAGGTATGGGCTTTGCTGCTCTATTTAAGTTTATTATTGACGGATTAAAGGTAGTATCAGGTGAGGTTTCGGGCAGAGTTAAAGGCTATGCAGGTGAAATCGGCACACAAATTTACCCTGCTGTAATGAGTGTTGGTTATATCTGCGGAGCACGAATTTCTTCTTATATGTTTGCAGGCGGTGTACTTAGCTGGTTAGTGCTTATTCCCCTTATTGTTCTTTTCGGTGAAAACAGTGTGCTCTACCCAAGTGTAGATGCTACTATTGGCGAGATATTTGCGGAGAGTGGCGCTTCGGGCATTTGGAGCTCTTATATAAGATATATCGGCGCAGGGGCACTTGCTGCAGGAGGTATTATAAGTCTTATTAAATCATTGCCCCTTATTGTTAAAACTTTCGGCGGTGCAATGAAGAGTATGGCAGGGGCAGGAGCTACTTCTACCGAGCGTACCGCAAAGGACTTAAGCATAAAAATCGTACTTATTGCTGTTTTGGTGCTTACCCTTGTTATCTGGCTTGTTCCCGCAATTCCTGTTAATCCTATAGGTGCAATTATAATTGTCATATTCGGCTTCTTCTTTGCAACCGTTTCTTCACGTATGGTTGGTCTTGTTGGCAGCAGTAACAACCCTGTTTCTGGTATGGCTATTGCAACACTTCTAATATCAACTCTTATACTTAAGTTTACCGGCTCTGACGGTATCAAGGGTATGTGCAGCGCTATAGCTATCGGCTCTATCATTTGCATTGTTTCAGCTATCGCGGGCGACACTTCACAGGATTTAAAAACAGGTTATTTATTGGGCGCTACACCTAAAAAGCAGCAGATAGCTGAAATTATAGGTGTTGTAGCGGCAGCCCTTGCTATAGGTGGCACACTTTATCTTCTTGATAGGGCATGGGGCTTCGGCACAGACGAATTGGCAGCTCCTCAGGCTACACTTATGAAGCTTATTATCGAGGGCGTTATGGGTGGTAATTTGCCTTGGGCACTTGTATTTACAGGTGTGTTCATTGCAGTTGTGGTTGAGCTTATCGGAATTCCCGTGCTTCCCTTTGCGATCGGTATTTATTTGCCGGTTCAGCTTAATGCCTGCATTATGGTAGGCGGTCTTGTGCGTCTCGGTCTTGATAAGCTGAAAAAGAATAAAGAAGAAAAGGACACTATTGTTAATGACGGTATTCTTTTCTGCTCAGGTATGATAGCAGGTGAGGGTCTTGTAGGTATAGCTTTGGCGTTGCTTGCAGTATTCGGTTTTAATGAAATTATTGACCTTTCAAAATATATTCCTGCTACCGTTTCTAATATCGGGGGTTTGGTGCTTTTCGCTATAATTATTCTTACACTTCTTAAATTCACACTTTGGAAGAAACGCAGTAAGTAAAAAACTATGAGTAAAAGGAAAACCGAAAATTATCTTGACAAAAAGCCTTTAAGAAAAGAGGGTATTGGTTGGAAAACCGATGAAAACGGAATAGTTACCTTGGAAATTGAAAATAAGGGAGTTTTCAATAGAATAGTGCAAAAGCTGTTTAAAAAGCCTAAAATCAGTTATGTTCATCTTGACGCAATGGGTAGCTTTATTTGGCCTATTATAGACGGCGAAAAGAATATAACTGAAATCGGCAAGGAAGTTGACGGGCATTTTGGCGAAAAGGCGCACCCACTTTATGAAAGGCTTGCAAAATATTTCCAAATCCTTGATAGCTACGGATTTATAACTTTTAATAAATAATTTAAAGCACCGAATTGCGTTTGCCTTTCGGTGCTTTAAGCTTATAATGAGCTTTCTTCATAAAAAGCGGGAAAGAGATCGGTGTTAAATCGACCTCCTTTGTGTGAAAATAAATATTATTATACTAAAATACTCAAAATATCGGTTGCACACGCTTTTATAAAATGATATACTGTTAAAAATAAGAAGCGTTTTAGTGTGTATTTAAGGTTAAAACATAAAATAAAATTGAAATATTTAACCGCATATTTATTCTTTTGGGCAGTATACTTTACGCTTTAAGTACATTATTTTTTAAATTCCCTTATACTTGTCGGTATAAGCGGAATTTCGGTGATTTAAAAGGAGAAAAGAAGATATAAAGGTGATAAAATGTTAGCGAATTTTCATACTCATACCGTTTTTTGCGACGGCAACAATACTGCCGAGGAGGTAGTGAAGAGTGCTATAGAAAAAGGCTTTTCGGCAATAGGCTTTTCGGGGCATGGGTATACAGAATTTGATTTAAGATACTGTATGAAGAATACTGAGGGTTATATAGCTGAAATTAAGTGGCTAAAGGAAGAATACAAGAATAAAATCCAGATTTATTTGGGAATTGAGGAAGATGCCTTTTGCCTTGTGAACAGAGCTGATTTTGATTACATTATAGGTTCTTCCCATTACTTTAATATCGGAGATAAATATTATCCTATTGATTCTAATTACGATTATTTTAAAGAATGTCTTAGAGCCTACGGTGGTGACATTTACACCTTAGCCAATGATTATTACAATCGTTTTTGCGATTACATAAATAAAAGAAAGCCTGATATTATAGGTCATTTTGATTTGATAACAAAGTTTGATGAGTTAGATAAATCTTTGTTTTTAATGGATAAAGGGTACAACGAAATTGCAGAAAGGTATTTAAAGGAAGCCTTAAAGGCGGATGTCCTTTTCGAGGTTAACACAGGCGCTATTTCAAGGGGATATAGAACAACTCCGTATCCTAATGAAAATCTGCTTTATCTACTTAAAAAAGAGGGCGGCAGGGTGATTTTATCATCTGACAGCCATAGCGCCGATACCCTTGATTTCGCATTTGTAGAGGCAAAAAAGCTGTTAAAAGATATAGGCTTCCAATATGTTTATACTTTATATAACAATGAATTTGTAAAGGATTATATTTAAACCAAAAGGGACGGTATGATGTCATACCGCCCCTTTTGTCCTAAGTCCCTTTGGATAATGATTTTTAGCTGTTCCGTTCACTACCTTAGCACCGCCTAAAGCAACACCGTTCACTGTGACTACTGCCCAACCGTTTTCACAGTTAGCGGAGATTTCCTCACCGTGAAGATATTTTTTAATTTCCTCACTGTCAGGCGAAAGCTCAATTTGTCGTTTAAATTTATCTCCTAAAGCCATAAAGAACTGGTGGTGGGGGAGAACATAGTTTTTCTTTAATTCTCCTATTGTTACACCGTATGAGAAAACAGTGGCATTCTTAACCTCAAAATCGGAGGTGAAGTAAACAGGGGTACCGTTATATGTGTTTAAATTACTTTCATCGAAGGCAGAGAGAGTATCATTAAGAAAATTTATAACAGTCTTGTCGGGTTTAACAGTTTTAGCAGGGGAGCGGTAGTCTGGTGCTTTTTTGTTTTTATTACGGAGTACCGCCATAAACTGACCCTCGCCTTTATTTTTATGTGGATAAAATCTTCTTGCAAATGCTATGTTTTCACATTCACAGCCATCAAAGTCAATACCGTCTACTGTGTTTTGTTTGACAGCCTCTTTTACCTCGGTAATTTCAAAATCAGGGTGTGATTTTAAGAAATTGTCAACCGTCATTTCGTTTTCTTCTAATGAAAAGGTGCAGGTGGCATAAATTATATAACCGCCGTTCTTTAGACATTTAACAGCGTTTTCAAGTATTTCAGCCTGACGTTCGGCACACTTTAACACATTTTCATAGCTCCACTCGTTTACAGCAATTTCCTCTTTTCTGAACATACCCTCACCCGAGCAGGGGGCATCCACCATAATCATATCGAAGGTTTGGGGGAATACTTTTGCAAGTCGGTTTGTATCCATACAGGTAGTAACAGTATTTTTAAGACCTAATCTCTCGATATTGCCTGTGAGAATTTTGCAACGTGAGGGGACTATCTCATTAGAAACAAGAACTCCGTTTTCGCCAAGCTTGTTTTTAAGCTGACTGCTTTTGCCTCCAGGAGCGGAGCACATATCTAAAATTTTCCAATTGGGGTCAATATCAATACACTCGGCAGGTGCCATGGCTGCAGGCTCCTGTACATAAACCATACCTGCGTGGTGGTACGGGTGGTTGCCGACCTTATCGTATTCAAGGTAAAAGCCGTTTTCAACATAAGGTATTTTTTCATTGCCGAATATATTGATTTTTTGGAAATCCTCTAAAGAAATTTTATCGGTATTTACTCTAAAGCCTTTAACGGGCGACCGCTCTAATGCTTTAAGATAATAGGGATATTCCTCGCCCAAAAGCTTTTTCATTCGGGCTTCAAATTCGGTTGGTAGCTTTATCATAAAATTTACTCCAAATTCATTTCGCTGTATAGCATACACATACTAACTGCGGTTATGGCGGCGGTTTCGGTACGCAAAATCCGTTTGCCGAGGGAAATTATATTACCATTTTGCGCCTTAGCTAAGGTAATTTCCCTTTCGCTGAACCCACCCTCAGGGCCTATGATTATACCGACACTCATTCCTCTTTTAATTTTTAAAAGAGCTTCCTTAGTAGCGGTCATACCTTCCTCATTTTCATAAGGCACTAACAGTATATCAAGCTCATTAGCTTTTTTAAGTACTTCTTTATAGCTTAAAACCTGAGAAACAGTGGGTATACTGTTTCGTTTGCTCTGCTTTGCGGCGCTCTCAGCAATAGCCTGCCAACGTGTAACCTTAGAGGCTTTTTTCTTTTCTTCAAGCTTTACAACACAGTTTTCCATTTCGGTCGGAATTATCTCATAAACGCCAAGCTCTACTGCTTTTTGTATAATAAGCTCCATTTTATCGGCTTTAGGCAGACCCTGAAAGAGATATATCTTTATAGGTAAATTTGTGTTTTGATAGTTCTCTTCTATAATTTCAGCAACTACGGTTTCATTTTCTAAGCTTTTTATTTGGCATAAGTCACTGTTCTCTCCGTTACTCACAAGAAAGGTGTCGCCAATATTCATTCGTAATACATTTTTTATATGGTTATAGTCAGAGCCTGCTATAAAATAACAATCGCCCTCACGGCTTTTTTTATCACAAAAAAAGTTAAACATTACATCACCGTATACATTATATCAAATTGATAGTTAATTTACAATACATAAAAGCTTCACAAAGGCTTATTGATTTTGGGGCAATTGTATGCTAAACTATGATAAAGGATTTTAAAAAAGAGGAATCTAAAATGGAAGAACAACATCCGCTTAAAATACTTTCAAGTATAACAGACGATGTTTTCACAGAAACATACCTTTATACCGAGCTTATGATGCGGTATAACTGTGCTATGCTTGAAATCAAGACAAAGCTTGACGTGCTTAACAATCAGCTTAGCCTTGAATATGACTGCAACCCCTTTGAGTCTATATCCTGCAGACTTAAAAGTCCTAAAAGCATAATAGAAAAGCTAAAACGCAAGGGTTACCCTTTAACGGTCGAAAGCATTGAAGAAAACCTTAACGATGTTGCAGGTATCAGGGTTATTTGCTCTTTCCCCGATGATATATATATAATCTTGTAGACAGACTTTGTTCCCAAGATGATATAAATTTAATCGAAAGGAAAGATTACATAAAAAATCCCAAATCTAACGGTTACAGAAGTCTGCATTTAATACTCGAAATACCAATATTTTTGCTGAATGAGAAAAAACTTATGAGGGTAGAGGTGCAATTTCGTACCATAGCTATGGATTTTTGGGCTAGCCTTGAGCATAAGGTAAGATATAAAAAGGAAATAGCTGAGAAAAACGACGCGGAAATTTCAAGGGAACTAAAGCAGTGTGCTGACGAAATAAGTGCGCTTGATATACGAATGCAAGATATCCGCAGAAAAATTAATTTTTATAAAGATAAAATGTAAGCACACAAGGCGATGTGGTTTAATGATGAGCATCGCTTTGTGTTTTTTATTACTGTCGTTTTTTGGAATATGCTTTTAGTACAAAAACACAAAAAATGGCGAAAAGAAAGACCTTATAGTTTTATTCCACTATTTTTAGCGAACCTCTTGCTTTGTATGTTGATATATGGTAATATATGTAAACAAAGCAAATAGGAGGTAATAATTCATGGAAGAAAAACTAAAAATCGTTATTGCTGACGATACAACGGAATTAGGAAAGAATTGTGCCAAAGCATTTAAAGGTTACGGTATGAATGTGGTGCTGTGCGAAAAGGATGGCAGAAGCGTGCTGACAAAAATTAAAAGTGAAAAACCCGATATTGTATTGGCTGATGTATTTATGCCTAATCTTGACATATTGGGTGTGCTTGAAGGCATTAAGGATATGAGCCAAAAAGATAAACCTATGGTCATGGTAATGTCCGGCTTTGATAATTCCAGACTTGAA
>JBGVRU010000090.1:0-2626 GCA_045128715.1 Acutalibacteraceae bacterium
GTTTTTTTTTTTAAAAAAACATAAATAAAAAAAATGGGGGGTATATACCACGACTATACCCCCCATAGGTGTTCATTGTTCATTGTTCACGAAATCCCAAAAAGCTTGACAAAAGAGTAAAAAGTTGGTATAATAAGGAAAATCACACGAAAGGAGTAAAAGGTTATCAATGGGGCAAAAAATTCAAGTAACATTACCACACTCGGTAATAAAAAAACTGCAAGAATTAGTAAAAAAAAATGGCTATAGCAGGTCAATGACGGTAGCTATAGCCATAGAAAATTTATACGATAAGGAGGTAAATAACCAGAGTGAAAAATAAAAAAAGACTGTGCGTTCCTATTGCCAAAAACGCGCAGTCAACAAACCAAATCTGGTTATATTATAAATCATGAAAAACAAAAAATCAAGCACAGGGTTAGGACGGACACGCAACTGGACGTTTATCATCTATCCAACGGAAGGAAATCCTTCGGCGCCAGAGAATTGGCGTGAAATTCTGGATGAAGAGCACCTAAAATGGATTGAGAGTCCATTACACGATAAAGACATAACAGCAACAGGAGAGCCAAAGAAAGCGCATATACATATACTCGTTTTATACGATGGAGTAAAATCATATGAACAAGTAAAAGAATTAGCGGACAAGCTTAATGCACCTATACCCAAAAAAGTAAATAATACAAAAGCATTAGTGCGTTATATGGCGCACTTAGACGACGCAAATAAAGCGCAATACGATAAAAACAAAATAATAGGACATGGAGGCGTGGATGTCTCTGAATATTTGCTAACGCAGACAGAAGAGAAAGCAGAAAGGCATCGAATAACCAAAGAGATACTGGCTTTTGCAGAAGAACATAACATCGTAGAATTGACGGATATCGTAGATATAGCAATAAAAAACAACATGGATGAATGGTATAATGCTTTATGCGATAATAGCTGTTATTTTGTAAACGAAGTACTTCGTTCACGTAGACATAGAACAAACAGGAGAACAGCTGTAAAATATGACCCTGAGACAAATACATTGACACGATATGACAAAGAAACAGGGGAAATTCTAACGGCAGAAGAAGCGGATCCCATACCGCTAACAAATACAAGATATTAAAAAACAAGGCCTCTGGAAAACAGGGGTCTTGTTTGATTTTAGTTGGATATTTGCGTCCATTATCGCAAAACTTGAATTTAGCGAAGTAGCTTCGTTTCGCACTATCGCGCTCAACGGCTACTGCGCTAAATTCCCTGGTTGTTGCGAAATGGTCGCAAGGGAGGAGCTACGCAAGCCGGTCGCTCGCGCCCGCGCTTTGCTTCGCCTGCTAAGGGTTAGAGTTCTATCTTGGAGTTCGCCCACCGCTTTGCGCACGGGCTCACCGCGCTGAAATCGCGCATATTTGGGTCGCGCGAGGTTAGTAATATTTCCAAATTAGCTTGTTATCGCGCTCCATGGAGCGCGCAAGCGCGCAAAAAAGCAGATAGCCTCTGGATTCAATCCGTCGGCAAGGCGCATATATCATGCGCAAAAGCTCAAGCGCTCAAGGGTTGTGAGCAACATTTTTGCGCTTTGCGCAAAAATGCATGCCCTTGACGCTTAGCAGCGCATGATAAGCCTTGCTTAGCCGACGGATATACAATCCAGAGGCCGTGTTACCGTCACGAGACGGTCGGGTGTGGGCAGCGCCCACAAAATACTATCGCATAGTAGAATTCAAAATATAATTTTTCAATTCTGGATGTTGTCTAAGCGTAATCAAATCAGCCATAGTGTAAAGCATAGCAACAGGTTCGGATGAATGTCCGAGAATATCTGTCATGTATTTTGGAGCGCGTTTACCATTCCAACGCTTAACAGCATATATTTTTCTTGCCGTATGGGATGTGATATTGAGTTCCTTTGGAAGACGAAAGAGCTTGCATGCTCTTTTCAAATCTTTGTAAACGGCTTGACGAGTTCTATGCTTTTTAGGATCCAAACGATGTTCGAAAACGAAATTTTCCCCGGCAATTTCTTTTAACTCGTCAAGAATAGCCTTTTTTACAAAAATACGGCGGTTTCTTGAGGTTTTAGCCTCTTTGACATATAAAACCTTACCTAAGTTTTCAGAGCGAATAGAGAGGCAATCTGATATACGTAAGCCAGTACTCATAGATAACTCAAGAGCTAATCTATTTGGTCTAGTTAAAGCGGACAGCAAATGCTCCATAATTTTTGGATAAATATAATCTGCAGTAATAAAAAACACCTCCAGTTAACAAACTAAAAAAAAGCAACTCAACATTTTCGACACGAAGTGTGTTGAAAATAAAAAACGAAAAGAAATAATTGGCAAACCACACAAAGCGTGTTATATTATATAACATACTTTTTCTTTATGCAAAATAACAGCGAATTTCAGTCAACAAACTAACGAAATCTCTAAAAAAAAAAGACACTCTCTTTTGGGCTTCAGGGAGTGTCTTTTTTTTATGAAAAATATTTGTTTTTTTTTTTAAAAAAACATAAATAAAAAAAATGGGGGGTATATACCACGACTATACCCCCCATAGGTGTTCATTGTTCATTGTTCACGAAATCCCAAAAAGCTTGACAAAAGAGTAAAAAGTTGGTATAATAAGGAAA